>MVZN01000025.1 GCA_002069125.1 Spirochaetes bacterium ADurb.BinA120 | reverse complement strand
TGCGATATCAGCGGCCTCATCGCCTACGCTTAGAATAATATCATTCAAGAGGTCGGTCATTATGAACTGGTGCTCGACCTGGCTGAAGAGAAATCCGACCATTTTGCGCATGTCGGATATGGTTTTCGCGCTCCGCACCACTCCCATAATCTCTATGTGGCCCTTGCCGTCCAGAAGCCCGTCGATATTCAGGAAAAGCGTGGTCTTTCCGCTGCCGTTTGGCCCAGCCAGGCACAGCCGCATGCCCTGTTCCAGTTCCAGGTCCACGCCCTTAAGCGCTGCGCGGCCGTCGGGATAGGAGTATATTAGGTTTCTTACAACCAGGGCCTTGTTCATGCACCCCCCTATGGCATCCACGCCTGGAACCATCGGTCCGGCATCGCGGCAAAAACGCAGCTTAGCGCGGCTACGGCTATAAGGGCGTCCGTAAGGCCGAACACGTCAGGGCGGTGATAAAGGCCGAGTCCGTCCGCAAGCCTTACGTACATGGCGGCCTGGAGGTTTCGGATGGAACGTAGCTCGCGATAAAGCATGTTCTGAATATAATGCCGCGCTACCACCCGCCTGCCGCGCCTGTCCATGTCGATGCGTGAACGCAGCGCGTCGATGACGGTGCGGTTGGCTGCGAGGAGGGAATGAGTCTGTTTGACAAGAAGAAAAAGGAACAGGCGCACACGCTCGGATGGGACAAGGTCGATCAGCCTGAGCGCTCCGAAGCGGCCGATCCACCGGCCCCCTAAGTATATCGCGTTGAATATCAACAGGATCCGCGCGCCTAACAGGGGGACCGCCACGGACGGCGTTTCGCCTCTGACGAAGGCGGAGACGGCGGCCATCCCCATAAAGAAGAACGCAAAGAGCGCTACGAGCGCGTTTCGCGCAAGCAGGCGCTTCGGGCCTGTTTGCGTATAAAGCGCCATAAGCGAAAACATTAGCAGGGCCGAGACGAACGTGAGGGGCTTAGCGGGAGCGACAGCCAGAGACAGGGCCGATGCGAAAATTAGAAGCAGCTTAACGACGGCGGCCATCACCCCTTCCGGCATTCCAAAAAATTGAGGCCCGGTTCGTCGATGTAGCGTAGCACGCTGAAACCTGCATCCTCGAGGAGCTTGCGAAGGGCGTCCTCCTCTGGCAGCATGTCGTGTTTCACCGGAGCGTTCAATCCTGCATGAAATTTGTTGAGCGTGCGCGTATCGTCCGGATGGAAAATGTAAAGGAGTCCCCCGGGGACAAGGCAACGGAAAAGCGCGCCGAGCGAACGGGGGATGTCGTCAATGTGCGGAAGCACCGCGTAGCACAGGGCAACGTCGAAGCCGCCCTCCGGAAGAGCGGCGTCTTCGATAAAATCCACCCTGTATTCGATATTGCCGAACTGCCGGTGTAGCTCCCTCGCGCACTCTATCATGCCGGCGGCCGGGTCCATCGCAAGAATATTGCCATCAGGCCCTGTTTTTTCCTCGATGAAAGGGAAAAGGACCCCGCAACCGCAGCCCACGTCGAGCACACGGTCGCCCCGGCGAATACCTATCATGTCGAACACACGGCGCAGCTTCCGGCGCCTGGCGTCGTTGTTGCCCACCTTTTCGTCCCAGCCCGGCGCCAGGCCGTGGAAATAGTCCGCCTTTACGGCGCGCGAATCAGCGCTCATGGTTTTCACCTCCCCCGTGCTCGAAGAGACGCAGGGAATTTCTTTCAAGCAGGTCCACGCATCGCGGAACGGCCAGAGGAGTAACGACGAACATAAGCGCCGCCCCCGGAAGCGATTTTAAAAGATCGTACAGCGTTATTATTCGCGCATCTATCGAGAACAGGGGATAAATAAAATAGAAAAGGGCGACGAGCAGAAGTCTGTCGAGCAGAATTGCGGCGGCCAGCGGTAGTATTACGCTTCCCGTGCGCCGATGCGACAGTACCGATATGGTGAAACAGAATACAGGCAGTTGAATCATCATAATGAAGGCCACCGGCGGATAGAAGGGCGGCATGCCGGTGAGCAGGGCCGAAAACAATGGCGTAAAGAAACCGAGCATAAGCGCGTTCGTGCGGCTGAGCAGAAAGGCGCCGACGGCCAGAGGGAGGTACATGGGCAAGAATACGGAACCGAGGCCGAGCGCATGAAACAGCACCGGCACCGCGATTCCCAGCGCGCTGAAGACGACGGCGAGAAGCAGATTGCTTATATCGATGCGGTCATGCATGTATCCACCTTGTCGTTTTGAACGGACTTAATCGTCCGTGGTCGCCGCTTACCGCCCCCTGCCGGCGGCGTATGCGCCTTCGTCGCAAATAGCAGCGCCGGATAATACAAATATCAATTTCATGCTACCGACGGGGCAAAAAAAATTACGGCCTCGAATACCCCTTCCCCATGGCGGCGGCGTCGATTTCGACGGTGAGGATGTTCTCCACCGTCAGATCGCAAGGGCCGGATATCCGCAGCCTCTCCGGAAGGACCGTCTTTATATATCCCCTGCATTCGTCACAGTAATCGACCCTGTACGCCCTTTCGTCCGCCACCGTAAAATAGCCGAGTTTTTCGGCGTCTTCGTTATCGCATATCGGACACGCGATCCGCTTGAAATGCCACTCGTATTCGCAAAGCGCACAGTGCAGAAAACGCCTGCCGTCCCCGGTCCCGGCGATCCTGGCCATGTCGGAGTAAAAACCGCACACCGGACATCGCGGCTCCATCCAATCGTCCTGCCCGATCTTCGGGCCATATTTTTCCGCAAGCGCGGCGAAGTAGGGCTTGAACCAATTGACCAGTATGAAGATGTACTCCTCCACTCCAATCTGATAATCGCCCGCATACGCAGAAATGGCGTCGAAATCCCTTGTTAGCAGGGCACGGGCGGTCCTTTCGACGGCGCCGGCCCCTTCCGCGAATGCCGCCCGCACACGATCGAAGTTCATCCCCGGATGAAAGCTCGAAAGCACATCGAGTAAAAGATTAAGCCCTTCGAAGAGGGCCGCGCCTTCCGCCTCCGTAAATGAAAGGCGCGCCCCGTCGACGACTGGCATCTCCAGCGGACGAACCCAGGCGCCTTCCAGCGGAAGGGATCTGTACGCCTCGAAGCGCTTTGCCTGATGCTCGTACAAGGCGCTGTAAAACTCGAGCGTGCCGGATGCGGAATTTCCCCGGCCTGCACCGCGCTTCAACGCCTCTTGCAGGTAATCGCGATGTTTAAGCATTCGCTTTTACTTTTTCTTGTCCTCGTTTTCGTTTTCGCCGGATATGGATTTCTTGAACTCGCGAATACCGCTTCCCACGTCCTTCGCGATCTTTGGAATCTTACCCGCGCCGAAAACGAGCAGGACGATAAGGAAGATGAAAACCAGTTCCCAGATCCCAGGCATTCCCATGGCGACCTCCAGACTCGAAAAGGTAATGGTCAAAGCGGGGTCCTGATTCGAACCCATCATCCTCGACCATATAGACGACAGGGCTCCGTCTTACAGGAGAGCGCCGTTTTGTCAAATTAATAAATTCATAAAAAAAGGGTTTGATGTTGGCGGCTGCGGAGAAAAGTAATCCAAGTCCCAGGAAGTTCTTTAAACTCATCTCCCCGACCCCCTTCTCTTCGAATAAGAGAAGGGGGGGTAGACATAAGGCTTTCTGGAGATATCCGATATCCTGCCGGCAGTAGCGGCTCTTAATAAAATTGTCTCTAAATGTGCTTCTGCCATTTTTTATTGATCATGCTACGATCCCCCCTCTCTTTCGTTTAAAGATAGAGGCGCCGCGCTGAGCTTGTCGAAGCGGGGTTAGGGGTGAGTTTTAAAAGCTTACTTTCGCCTGACGAAAAAGTTACGAAGGCAAGCCTACACCGCCGCCGTGTATCTTATCTCCCGATCGGATGGATCCTCGTAGAACTTCACGTTGACCAGCTTTTCATCGATGCGCCGTTTGCGCTTCTTTATGCTTATCACGGTCCCGGGAAACACCTCTTCCGTGACTATGACAACCGGGTCGCGCTCAAGCTTGAGCTTGGCCTCGACCTCTTGGCGCTTTTTATTTATCTCGCCAAGCTCCCTGTTATGGGCCGTAAGCTCCTGGAGCAGCAGCAGGCAGTTCTTCTTTTTGATAGGCGGCAGAATGGAAAGGAACTTTTTGGGGTCCTCGAAAAGCCCCTCCCCGAAGCTGGCCTTTATCTTGCGCATTATGTCCTGGACGACAATTTTGACCGAATCTATCTCCCTTCGGATCTCTATAAGCTCCCTTTCGACGAACAGGCTCTCGCCGACGGTAAGCCTGGTGACGTTCTCCTTCGGCACGCCCGCCACGTTCACTACTATTTCGTGGCGCGCTATTATCTCACCGCCTATTATCTTCCCGTTGCGCGCCGTTACGGAGATGCGGTCGTTCGAAAACACCTTGCTGTTGATTATGGAATCCTCGATCTCTATCTCCTTGACCGCTTCCACCGTGGAGTTCAATATGTACTTGGAACGCACCCTCCCGCCGGCGATTATAATCATGGACCCCTTGCCGGAGATCCCGTGCTTTACCGTAACGTCGCCATCCGCCTCGAGATAGGCGTCGTCCACGTTCTTGTCCACGATTATATCGCCCTTTGCCTTTACGGAAAAACCCGGCAGCACCGAACCGAGCACGTGCACCGAACCGTTAAAGTCGACATTGCCCGAATCGTAATCCACGTTTCCCTTGATGATGGCGAACGGCGAGACCGAAATCTTCTTTCCCTCCACATTCAGGCAACCGTCAATATCGGAAACGAATATCGAAGCGTCCCCTATCGACTCTACGATATGTTCCCCCTTGATGTACCCCTCCTTTGCCTCAAAATCGGCGTCCACCTTCTCGCCGTATATATCCATGCCGTCTACGGGTTTCACCTCAGGGATCTTCCTCAGCACCTCCTGGCCGCGCTTGATCTCTATGATGGAGTCGATCTCCTTGAAATCGATCCGACCGTCTTCGAGCACCTTTCCGGCCTTCTTCTCGAGCTTGACGAGAGGGATAAAATACTCGTCATAGCCGGTTACCGGCTCCTTTCCCCTCGCCACCATGACGCGGTTTACCCTCGGCTCGTTGAGATCGATTTTAAGGAGTTGGTCCTCGATCTCCTCCTTGTCCATGATGGCTAGTATCTTCTTCTCCTGAAGGGTGTGTTCGATGTCGGCATAGGAGGGGAGCTTTAGAAATTTCGTCGGGAAGGTTACATAATAGGCGCGCACCTTGTCCTTTGACATCTGGATGGGAGTGATGACCCGGATCCTCTGGGTGTTCCGGTCCAGGATTACGAAACCATAGGCCGACGCCTTGTACGTGGAGGAAAACTGGTCGTAATATACACCCTCTCCGGCCTTGAAGGTGGGGTTTTTCATAACGACATGGAACGAGTATCCCTCGTCGATCTGAAGTTTCGCCTCTTCGGGGTCATCGACGTTGATTATTTTAGCGACTATTTCGTCGCGGTAAACGAAATTATATGGAGAAGACAGCAGTACCGTCTTTTCCCCTTTTTCATCCGTTTTCTCCACAAACATCCTGGAGACGGCGGTATCGAAATAACACAGTGCGAGCTTCATTCGGCCTCTTGGAGCCCCTTCGATAATCGTGCGCCGCGTTGACCGTCATAACTGTAACACGAATCGTTTTCGCGGTATAGTATTATTTTCGTGTCAAATACTGAAAAAATTCATTTAATTATGATAAAGTCCTCCTCCTGCTTGATTTCCACCCCCTGCCCGCTTATTTTCATTTATGGCTTTTCCGATAATTTAATAGAGTTGTTGCCAAACCCGGAATGATCGCTCTTTCCCCCGCCGTAGGCGGGGGAAAGTGGGCTCTCCTTTCCAGTTATGCAACAAGTCTAATAATCTCCGCGCTCCATTGACGCCTTCAACGCGGTGGTATCGGGGTCAAGGTTTTTCCGAAAGCCCGCACCGACCGCTTTCGGGGCCGAAACTGGAAATTACACGGGGGTACGATGGGCAGGGACGCCGGCAGACTGGACGACATCATCCGCATCGGTTCGGAGCTCAACGACATCCGGGACCTCGACATCCTGCTCGAGCGGATATTGTCCGAGGCGAGAAAAGTAGTGAACGCCGATGCCGGCTCGATTTACATCCGCGACGGCGACCACCTCGTTTTCAGCCATTCGCAGAACGATACCCTTCAGAGGAAGCTGCCCGAGGGACAGAAGCTCATCTATACGACATTCAGGCTGCCCATCAATCAGCGGTCGCTTGCGGGCTATGTAGCCTCGACCGGCGAGATAGTCAACACCCCCGACGTCTACGTCATACCGCCCGAAGCCCCTTACCATTTCGACTCTAACTACGACAAAATATCCCGCTACCGCACCACCTCGGTGCTGACCGTGCCGCTCAAAACGAGCCGCGAGGTGATCATAGGCGTTCTGCAGATCATAAACGCCATGGACGATTCGGGCGCCTTCATTCCGTTCGACAGCGGACTCGAACCCTACGTGCTGCATTTCGCCGGTATCGCCGGAATGGTGCTGCAGCGCGCGCAGATGACCCGCGCCCTCCTGCTGCGCATGATCGGCATGGCCGAGCTGCGCGACCCAAAGGAGACCGGCGCGCACGTCAACAGGGTAGCTTCGTACTCGGTCGAGCTTTACGAGCGCTGGGCCCAGCGGCGCGGCGTGCCCCGAGAAACCATCGACCGTAACCGCGATATACTCCGAATGGCGTCCATGCTTCACGACGTGGGCAAGGTGGCCATTTCGGACCTCATTTTAAAAAAGCCCGCCAGATTCACCGACGAGGAATACGAGATCATGAAGAGCCACACCTACCTGGGCGCCAGGCTCTTCCGGGACCGGCAGTCGGAATTCGATGAGGTCGCGGCGGTGGTGGCCCTTACGCACCACGAGAACTGGGATGGAACCGGTTACCCGGGGAGGGTGGACGATAACACCTGCCTTCCCGACCCCGAAGGGACCCCGCTTCGAGGCGAGGAGATTCCACTATACGGACGCATCGTCGCCCTTGCCGACGTTTACGACGCGCTGTCGTCGCGCCGAGTCTACAAGGAGGCCTGGGAGGAGGATTCCGTGCTCGATGAGATAAAAAAGCTCTCGGGCCGAAAGTTCGACCCGGAGCTTGTCGAAGTCTTTTTCGAGAATCTGGACTTTATCCGCTCTATCCGGCAGCGCTATCCCGAAACGGAGTGAGTCCCTCGCCGTCTACTTGACCAGTCCCTTTTTTATGAGGAGCTCCGCTATCTGCACTGTGTTGAGCGCGGCGCCCTTGCGTATATTGTCCGACACCACCCACATATTGATACCGTTCGGGATGGACTCGTCCTCGCGTATCCTGCCCACAAACACGTCGTCTTTACCGGCGGCGTTTATGGCGAGGGGATACATGTTCCGCGAGGGATCGTCCTCAACGGTCACTCCGGGCGCGCCGCGAAGCAGCTCCCGGACCTCCTCCGCCGTGATCTTCTTCTCGGTCTCTATATTGACGCTTTCGGAATGTCCGTGATAAACCGGCACGCGGACGGTCGTCGCAGTCACCCGAATAGAGTCGTCGCCCAGTATCTTTCTGGTTTCGTTCACCATCTTCATCTCTTCCCTGGTGTACCCGTTGGGAAGAAATACGTCGATATGCGGAAGGCAGTTGAACGCGATGCGATGCGGATAGACCTTTCGCTGGGCCCCCTGTCCGCCCTGCACCAGGTCCTTCACCTGCAAATCGAGCTCTTCGATCGCCTTTAGCCCGGTACCGGAAACGGCCTGGTAGGTATTCACAACGACGCGCCTTATCCGTGCGCGGTCATGGATGGGCTTAAGCGCCACCACCATCTGTATGGTCGAGCAGTTGGGATTGGCGATGATTCCCCTGTTCCAATCCACGTCATCGGGATTTACCTCGGGCACCACGAGCGGAACGTCCGGCTCCATCCGCCATGCCGAGCTGTTGTCCACCACTATACAGCCAGCCTCGGCCGCCTGTCGCGCGACCTGCCTGCTTATCGACGCGCCGGCGGAAAACAGGGCGATATCGAAACCCTTGAACGAATCATCGCCGACCGCCTCCACCGTCACTGTGCGTCCGCCGAAATCGATCTGTTTTCCGACCGTCGAGGATCCGAGGAAACGGATTTTGTCAATGGGGAATTTCCGCTCGAGCAGTATCTTGCGGAATTCGATGCCCACGGCTCCCGTAGCCCCGAGGATTACTACATTGTACTTTTTCATCGGCGTACCTCCTCTGGTCCTTGTCGATACAAACCGGCCGTCGCGCCAAAGCCCGTTTGCGTCGAGAGGGCCCCTCCCTCGATGGGAAGAACCCTCCCAAAACGTCCGGTAAAACAACAGACCGGGTATTGTGTTCAATACAAACACATTCAAGTAAAATGAATAGCAACGACGGGACCCTTCGTTTGTCAAGGATAATCGGGTGGACCTTGGAAAATTTAGGGGTTTTCAGCGTTCCGCGCCAGGAGCCCATTTCTGTTTGACAACGAGCTTCCCGGCATATATACAGTGGTCTTAAACCAACAGGGAGGTGCCGGATGTACCGACTATTCACCGGTTTTCTTGGCATCGCGGCGTTCATGCTCCAATGCGGCTGCGGCACGGGCAAGTACGCGGACATCAAGATCGTCATACGCGAAATGATCGAGGCCCGTGAGACGTTTGTCGCCGATGCCGAACGGGCTGATTGCCCGCGGACGGCCGCGCTATCGATCACTTCACTCGAAAGCCGCATGAAAAAACTCGGACCCCGCTACGAGGAACTTGAAAAGAAATACCCGGAACTGCTCCGCCCGGAAGATCTTCCTCTCGAGCTTAAGGAGCTTGTGGCGGCCCTAAACAGGACGGCCGCTCTGCGCGATGACGCCCTAACCAATATACTTATGCGCTACCCGGACGACGCTGCCGTTCAAAAGGCCGTCTCCTCGATGGGCAGCGTGTACAAGTAAACCGCGTTCCGGACATAAACATCATCAAGGATAATTATTTACAAATTTCGGGCGCGGCGCCATTATGGCGTTCACTATCGTAGTGAGAGGCTGAAATGAAAAAGGCGCTGATCGTGGGGGCCACCGGCTTCGGAGGGCTCGGCCTCATCGAGATACTCCTCCGTCATCCGGGAATCAAAATCAAACAGCTCGTCGCGAGAAAGGACGCCGGCGCACCGATAAGCAGGGTCTTTCCCCACCTCAGGGGACACTGCGATATGCTCGTAGAACCGCCCGAAAACATCGATTACGGGGACATCGACATCGCGTTCTTTTCCACCCCCGACAGGGCGGGGATGAGCCTTATCAGGGAGTTCAACCGCCACGCCGTCCCCGTCATCGACTTCAGCGGCGACTTCAGGTTCGAGAACGAGGCCGACTACACGGTCTACGCGGCGAACAAGGGGATGGAGACCTCCCACTCCGCGGCCGACATGCTCACACAGGCCGTGTACGGCCTGCCCGAGATCAACGCGGAGCGTATACGCTCGGCCCGCCTCGTCGGCAATCCTGGCTGCTTTGCGGTATCGATGATACTCGGGCTTCTGCCCGCGGTGGAAAAGGGCATAATAGAGGGCCCGACAATCATCTGCGACGGGAAAACCGGCGTTTCCGGCGCGGGCAAAAACCCGGGAGAGACGAACTTCTATCCACAGCGGTACGAAAACGTCAATACCTACCGCGAGGGACGACACCAGCACATTGTGGAGGTGGAGAACGTGCTGAACGCGCGCACGGAAAACCAGCACCGCATACTGTTCGTTCCGCAGATAGTTCCGCTGAACCGCGGCATACTGACCACCATCTACGCCGACTGCGCGCCCGGCATGACCACGGCCGATGCGCAATCGCTGTACAGGGAGTACTACAAGGGCAGGCCGTTCGTTTACATCACCGACAGCTCGCCCAACACCACCGATGTGCGCGGATCGAACCGCTGCGAGATACGCGCAATGGTCGACGAGCGCACCGGAAAGCTGTTCATAACATCCGTTATCGACAACCTAATCAAGGGCCAGTCCGGAAACGCCGTTCAGAACGCCAACCTCATGCTGGGCTTCGACGAGACGGCGGGGCTTTCGGCGCTGCCCTTCTATCCATAATTTGGGCGGAAACCGGGCCGCTCCTCAGGCCGGGCCGGAAGTCCGCTCCCCGCGAAACCGGTCCATCTCGTCGATAAGCCCGGTCGGTATGGGCAGGCCGATCCTGTAATAACCGGGCCGTTCGCCCGCCTCCCCGTGGAAATCGCTCCCGCCGGAGACGAGGAGGCCGCGCCCGAGCGCAATCGCCTCGTAGCGGCGGACCTCCTCTTCCGTGTGCAGGGCCGCGTAGGCCTCAATTCCTGCAAGGCCCATCGCCCGCAATTCATCGAGCAATTCCCCGAAGGCCTCGAAGGATGGCAGGCCGAGCGAGGACGGGTGTGCCAGGATGGGAAGGCCGCCGGCCTCCAGCACCAGGCCTATGGCCTCCGATGGTGGAATTTTTTTCTTCGGCACGTCCCCGGGCCTGCCGTCGACGAGATACCGTTCGAACACCTCCTCCACGCTGCCGGCGTAACCGCGGCGCACCATCACGCGCGCGAAGTGCGGTTTTCCGAGCGCGCCGCCCGCCGCCTCGGCGACGACCTCCTCCAGGGGAATGCTCACCCCGGAATTTTCGAGCTCGGCGATTATTAGTCCCCCTCTGTTCTCCCGAACGGCCTTCAGCCTCTCCACCGCGGCGGTGATGGCGGGGGAAAGGTGGTCCACGAAAAGCCCCACCAGATGAAACGAGCCCGAGGGATACTCCACGCTGAACTCGATTCCGGGTATAAGCCTAATGCCGTGCTCCGCCGCGCTCGCAAGGGCCTCGTCTACACCATCCATTGTGTCGTGGTCGGTAACGGCGAGCGTCCGTACGCCCTGCCGGGCGGCCAGCTCCACCAGCCGGGACGGGCGAAGCAGGCCGTCGGAGGCGCTCGTATGGGTGTGGAGATCTATCATCGCCCTAATGCTCTTTTTTAATCAGATGCACGGAGGTCGCCTTGAACGAGGCATGGACGCGAAGCCCTTCGCGAAGGCCCATCTCATCCATGGACTGCTGCGTAACGTAGGCAACCAGCGGAAAACCGCAATCGATAACGGCCTTGTAATAATGCGCCATCGGCATAAGCCGCTCCACCCTGCCCTGGTATGTATTGCGCGCGCTGGTCTTCGTCCTGCCCGCCGAGGCCAGGACGATATTCTCCGGCCGTATGCAGAGCGCCACCCTCTGACCCTTGTTCGCCTCCCCGGCCGCCTCCACCTCCAGGCCCGAGGCCGCGACAACGACGATGCCGCCTCCGCTTCGCGCCACCCTTCCGGCCAGGACGGTTTCGGTGCCCGCGAAAGACGCCACAAATTCACTGGCGGGCCGCCGGAGAACATCGATAGTCTCGCCCTCCTGCAGGATCTTTCCCTTTTCCAGCACCAGGACCCTGTCGGCAAGGCGCAGCGTCTCCACCCGGTCGTGAGTTACAAGCATTACCGCCGTGCCCGATCCGGAGAGCGCCCTCTCCAGGTCGTCGAGGATGGATTCCCGTGTCGGGGTATCCAGCGACGCGAAGGGCTCGTCCAGAAGCAGAACCTCCGGAGAGGTGGCCATGGCCCGCGCGAGGCTTACACGCTGGGCCTCGCCGCCGGAGAGCGAGAGGGCCCTTCTTTCGCCAAGCGCGGCTATACCGAAGCGCTCGAGCTGTTCGTCGACCCTCTTCTTCACTTCCCAGCGCCCCACACCTCTAATCCTCAGGCCGGAGGCCACGTTGTCGAAAACCGAGGCGTTGAAAAGCAGCGAATCCTGAAAGACCATGGAGAACCCGCGCCTATAGATGTGCGGGGGCGTGCCGGGAAAAGCCAGATCTCCCCGGGTAACGATCCCTTTGCTTTTATATCTCTGAATGCCCAAAACCGAGGTAAGCAGCGTGGTTTTACCGGCCCCGTTCGGCCCAATTATCGCCAGCACCTCTCCGGGCGCAAGGGCGAGCCGGGGTACATTTAGTATCACCGTCCCGCCAACCTCAACCAGCAGGCCGTTTACCGTGAGGGCGGTTTTGCCCCCGCGCTTCACCGGCCGCCCCTCTGCTGGATGGACGTCAGTATGTAGTTGATCGTAAAGGTAAGCATGAGCAGAATGATCGACAGGGCGATGGCTACATCGAAATTACCCCGGCTGGTCTCCATTACCGTGGCCGTAGTCAGCACCCTTGTGTACCCCTTGATATTCCCCCCCACCATGATGGAGGCGCCTATCTCCGAGATCACTCCCCCGAAACCGGCCATCACCGCCGCCAGTATAGGAAGGCGCGCCTCGCGCATGAGCATCCAGACCATCTGCGCTCTGGTGGCCCCGAGAGACAGAATCTGCAGCCTCAGCTTGTCGGGAAGGTGCTGAATGGCCGCAAAGCTTATGCCGGTAACGATGGGCGTTGCGATGATGGCCTGCGCCAGCACCATGGCCGACGGGGTGTACAGCATGCCGAGAAATCCGAACGGCCCGTTGCGCCATATGAATATCGTGACGAAGAGGCCAACGACCACCGGCGGAAGCCCCATGCCGGTGTTTATGGCGCTCACGACAAGGCGTTTGCCGGGAAACTCGGAAAGAGCGATGGCGGTGCCTGAGCTTACTCCCAGCACGAGGCTTACGAGGGTCGCGCTGCCCGAGATCTGTAGCGACAGAAGCGTAACGCGAAGTATCTCGTCGTCCAGCGTTACAAGAAGGCGGAAGGCCTCCACGATTCCCGTAAGTATTAGATCCATTTTCTCCGGCCTTTAGTTCATGCCGCGTCTATGCATGCGGGGATGAAACCAAAGCAGAATCCTTAAAGGGTCAAGCGTCAATCATTTTCTTCCGCCGGGGCATGGAGGCCTTTAAAACCTCCACCGCACGCGCCATGGGCCCGTGGCCGGGCGCCGTCAGGCCTTGGCGGCGTCGGAGGCCAGCCGGGCGACGGCCTCCATATAGTCCTTGAGTCCGTATTGGAACACGGTGTTATGGTCGGCCTTTTTGATTTTCAGCAATCGCTTGTTCGCTGAGCCGCTCATCGAATGGAGCATAAGCCCGTCCTCGAAGGGGATGATATGGTCGTTCTCGGCATGGATGATGAGGGTCGGCCCCCCGTACGCCGCGATCTTTTGGCCGTTGTCGAACGAACCCTCCTCGGTTATGCCGCAGCGCTTCGCGTCGATGCCGAGCAGGCGAAGAAGCGGCACTATCCGCGCGAACCCGCTCTCCACCACAAGCCCGCCGATACTCTCCGGATAATGAAAGGCCAGTTCGATCGCCGAGGCGCTGCCGAGCGAGCGCCCCATGGCTATCAGCGGACCGCTGTGGCCCCCGGCCGCCAGATGTTCGATCGCGAATTCGAATATCGCGTGGCAGTCGCTCATCATCGCCGAAACGGTTGGCGTACCGGTGGACCTTCCGTAGCCGCGATAATCCACCGGCATAAAATTGAGCCCCATGCGGGCGTAAATGGGGCCAAGGTCGTGATAGTCTTCGACGATCTCCCCGTTGCCGTGGAAGAACAACAGCGTCGGCGACATGGTTCCGGCCGCGTAGAAACGGCCGCCGATGCGCTCGCCCCCGGACACGGGGATAAAAATCTCCTTGTAGCCGTTTCCCGGTCCGAAACCGGTTTCGGGCCGGGGGTGGAAAAGATACATCAGTATCTCCGGGCGGTCAAAGATGGAATAATCGTTATGCCGGTTTTGACTCATGCCGCCACCCATACCTTATCTGCGCCGCGAAATCTCGGAGAGGCTGGACGGAACGTCCTCGCGCTTATCCACCGTGTCGCCTAAAACCGCGCGGACCTTGCCGCCCGACCTTAAGGTAAGCGAATAGCGCCTTATGGTATCGGTCGATTCCTCCTTGAACTCGTTGGCGTATTCCAGTTCGATCGTATTATCGTTGGCGTTTTTGGACCGCCATGTAAACCGTTCGCTCAATATCACCCCGTACACCTCGAGACGCCGCTCGTTTTCCGGATCCTCCATAAAGGACCGGAATTCCGAGGAGTCTATTACGATCGAGTACCTCTCGGCGACTATACGAAGGGCGTCGTCCAGGGGAAAATCGCGCATAAATTCGAAGGCCGTACGCCGGTCCGCTCCCTTTAGGTAATAGGAGAATCTCTGGAAGTAGAAGGACCTGTCCTCCAGGTTCTCCCACTGGCGGGCGTTCCAAATTGTGCACGAGGCGGCAAGCGCCAAAATCGGGACAATGGACATCTTTAGGGCGCTGCGAAAGAGTGTTTTCATGAACGCGAGTTCTCCGGAAATCCCTTGAATTCGTTGATTGGAAAAGGATAGCGGAGTTTGAATGTCGAGGTCAAGCCATTAAAGAATCGTCGGCCGGAATAAAAAATGAGTGAGCGGGGGAAAAATGGACATTATAAAAGACGAAGGGCTTATAATCTTTCCGAGTCCGGATTATAAGCCCTTCGCGGTACGAACCTTCCCCCTCACCTGTGGGGGACCACTCTGTTGATCCATCTACTCTCTACCTACCCTCTCTTACCTTATGTATCCCCTGTCTCAATATAAATGTAGCGCATGTCCCTGGAAAAAGCAAATCGAAAGGCAAATTTTTCGGTGAATTTTATTTTTTTCGTCATCCGGAGGCACCGATTTCCCCTTATTCATTAAATACCGTAGAGATAATGGCAGACACCACAGCCCTCGGGCGGTTCGGGCATGGACCTAAGCGCCTCCTCCTCCAGGCGCCTGAGGTGCTCGAGCGAGGGCTCGCGGTCGTAGGTGGCGAGCTTTTCATTATAGGCCCTCTCCCTCTCCTCGAAGCGGGTGCGGTATAATCCGCAAAGGGGGGTCTCCCACAGAGCGTCGATGCCGTGGTCGTGAAGCCTGCCGTAGTGAATGGTCGGCATCGTTACGTCTTTTCCAAGCCAGGTGGTCCTGCCGCCATAGGCCAGGTTGACACAGGGAGCTACATGGCCGTCGAAACGAACAAAGAGCGAGGACCGGGGATCCTGAGCGCAGACGGGCTGTTCCTCCGGCACGAACGAAAAGCCGGCAACCTCCACCCCCAGCCGCCTCCCCAGGCGGTGCGCCTTTTTCATTATCCTCTCGTAGCTTCGAATCTCCCGACTGCGCGAGCCGCCGAAGAGGCCATATCCCTTCCCCGATTCCCCGCGAATTACGTCGCACTGCTTGAAATTGATCCGTCCGAATGAATAGCGGGCCGCCAGCCTTACCATGTCCTCGAGTTGGTGGATGTTGCTCTCCATCATTACAAAGTTGATGATTAGGCGCGGCCGGCCCCCTGCTATGAGCGAAACCAGACCCTCCAGGTTCGCAATCAGCCTCTCGAAGCTCGCTCCCCTTCGGATGGAATCGTAAACATCGGCCGTGGCGCCGTCGATAGAGATTGCGATCCAGTCGACGCCAGCGTCGATGATTGCGCGGGCGCGGCCGCTGTCCAAAAGCAGGCCGTTAGTAAGAAAGCCGGTTTCGCACCCGGCGTCCCTGGCCTCGCGAATCCAGCGGGGAAGCTCCGGATTGAGGAGCGCCTCGCCGCCTCCCGAAAAATCGATGGAGGATACCTCGGAAAGGCGGCCCCTAAGCGCGGCCCACACCTCCTCCTTCATGAGGCCTCCGGCCCCCGCAGCGACGCGTTCGCTTCCCCATGGGCACATGACGCAGTTCAGGTTGCAGGCTATGGATGTCTCGACCTGCCAGAGCCGCCATTTACGCGGCCTCGCCCGGCCTCCGGGGCCGCCCACGGCGCGAAGCTTTAACGGTTCGAGCCTTTTCTCCACGCGACGGGGCCACAACAGGGCGAGTATGGCCATCATGCGGCCGCCGCGGTCCAGCCACTTCTCGCCGGGCGGGCCCTTGGAAGCCTCGAACACGGCACGGGCCACATCGTCGCGCCCCTCTCCGCAGCTCTCCCTTGGGCACAGCCTGTCGCGTCCAGGCTCGCGAAGCGCGTTTTCCTCGAAGGAGGTGGCCGCGGTGCCGGGGTAGATGTTCAGCACGTCGACACCGGTCCCGGCAAGCTCAAGGCGCATGGTATTCATCATGATGGCCAGGGCCGACTTGCTACCGCCGTAGGCGCCGTTCGTAACGATCGGCACACGTCCGGCGAAGCTGACAATGTTTACGATTCGCCCGCTTCCCCGCCTCCTCATGTCCGGCGCCAGAGCGCGAGCGATGGCAAGCGGAGCGAACAGGTTCACCTCGAAAAGATATCTCAGCCGTCCCTCGTCCGCCTCCTCCATGGTGGCGAAGTACCCAAGGCCCGCGTTGTTAAATACAACATCGACCCCGCCTAAAACCGCCACGGCCTCGTTAGCCAGCCTGACCGCCTCGCCGGGTACGGAGAGGTCCGCCGTGAGGATATGCGCGGCACCGGGATCGGGGAGCGAGGAACGAAGCTCCCCGAGCGCCGTTTTGGACCGGGCCGAAAGGATGAGGCGCGCCCCCTCTCCGGCGAGCATGCGCGCGAGCGACGAGCCCAGCCCGCCGCTGGCCCCGGTCAAAAGAACGGCCTTTCCGTAATAATCATATCGCGAAGGCATGATAAAATTCCATTGAAGTCGAAAGCATACCATGGCCCGGGCTTAAAGTCAAGATGGCATGAAATTCGATAGATGACAACCGTCAGCAAATCTGCTTGCAATCATCGTCAAGCGCGATATAATAGTGTCCAACCTATCCATAAGGGAAGACGATACTACATGAGAAAAACCCGTGTCCTCATCGTTGAAGATGAAACCATAATATCGCTCGACGTGCAAAGCATTCTTGTCGGGCTCGGCTATGAGGTCGCCGGGACAGCCGCGACAGGCGAGGCCGCAATCGAGAAGGCCCTTTCGCTCGACCCGGACATCATATTGATGGACATTCTTCTTGCGGGGAAGATGGACGGAATCGAGGCCGCAAGGGCGATCCGAAGGAATCGGGACATCCCCATAATCTATCTAACCGCCAACGCCGACAGGGCGACCGTGGACCGGGCCCAGGACACGCTGCCTTACACCTACCTCAACAAGCCAATCCACGAACGCGACCTGTACTCCAATATAGAGTCCGCCGTGGTGCTGCACCGCGCGGAAGCCAAACTCCGCGAAAGCGAGCGCAGGTTCCGCGATTCGCTCGCCAACGCCCGACTCTTCGCCGTACAGCTCGACATGGACGGGACCATACTCTTCTGCAACGACTACATGCTCGAAACTACGGGCTATACGAGGGACGAATTGCTCGGCTCGGACTGGTTCGCCGTTTTTCATTCCGGCAATAACCCGGAGGAGTTGCGGCGGTCACGCCGGGAAGCGCTTCGAACCGACCGGCTGCCCCTTCACTTCGACGAAACACTCGTCAACAAGGCCGGGAAGCCGATGATTGTCCGCTGGAATAGAACGATACTGTACGGTCCCGGCGGGGAGCCTCTTGCAACCAGCAAAATCGGAGAGGATATTACCGAAGAGCTCAGGCTGCGACAGGCGCTGCTAAAGGCAAACGAGGAGCTTACCGCGGCCAACGAAGAGCTTCAGGCCGCCATAGAGGAACAGGAGGTCACCAACGAGGAGCTTATTCATACGCTGGAAGCGCTCACAAAAAGCGAAAGCGATTACCGCCTGCTCTTCGAATCCCTGCTCAGTGGCTTCGCGGTGCACGAGATAATCCTCGACGAAAAGGAGAGGCCCATCGACTACCGCTTCCTCCATGTCAACCCGGCGTTCGAAAGGCTTACCGGGCTAAAGGCGGCGGACATAGTCGGCAGGACCGTGCTCGAAGTACTGCCAGGCGCCGAACCGGAATTGATAGAGCGATACGGGGCCGTGGCCCTCTCCATGAAGCCCGATCACTTCGAATATTTTTCCGCTCCGCTCGCCTGCCATTACGAGGTGGTGGCCTTCAGCCCCGTCCGGGGACAATTCGCCACCTTGTTCAGGGACATAACCGACCGAATAATCTTCGACAGGGCGCTGCAGGCCTCGGAACAAAAATTCCGCTCCCTTTTCGAAACCATGTCCCAGGGGGTCGTTTACCAGTCCGCGGAGGGCCCCATTATAGACGCCAATCCGGCGGCGGCGCGGCTGCTCGGCATGACCATGGACCAGCTTATGGGGCGCACATCCGCCGACCCTCGATGGAAGGCTATACGCGAGGACGGCTCGGTCCTCCCCGGCGAAGAGCATCCCTCCATGCTTTCTCTGGCGACCGGCAAGAGGGTTGAAAACTTCATCATGGGAGTATATAATCCTGAAATCGACACATACCGATGGCTCTCGGTAAGCGCGAATCCCATCTTCAGGGAGGCCGAAGAGTGGCCCTACATGGTCTTCACATCATTCACCGACATCACCGATATCCGCAATGCGCACGATGAATTGAAATCCAACAAGAGCCTCATGGAGCGCGCGTTCGACATGTTCGGTCTTGGGTACTGGGAGTTCGACCTCGAGAGGCGCGTGGCAACCGGCTCATCGGAGTCCAGGCGGATTTACGGGCTTGGGGACGGCGACCTTCCACTGGCCGATGTCCAGAACCTGGCCCTGCCCGAATACCGCCCCATGCTCGACAAAGCGCTTGAGAGGCTCGTAAAACACAATGAAAAGTACGAGGTGGTCTTCAAGATACGCAGGGCCGACAAGTCCGTACTTGTGGTACATTCACAGGCCGAGTACAGCAGGGCAACCAACAGGGTATTCGGGGTGATAAGAGAGATGCCACAGGACGCCACCGGGGCCGCCGGGACATCGAAAGCCGAAGAGCCTTCCGAGTCATCTGAAAACAAACGGCGGAAAAAGGGCTGATCCACTAGTTGCGCGCCCGGCAGGAGTCGAACCTGCGGCCTGCGGATTCGAAGTCCGACGCTCTATCCAGCTGAGCTACGGGCGCGTGTATGGCGGCGAAGCGGGTCGCTCGCGCCGTGGGCATTAGCTCATCCCCCTCTCCATTGTCAAGAAAAACTACCCCGCCTTACGGCGTTCTTCGCCAAAATCCGTCACGGCGCTTTAACGGCGTTTTGCCGAATCCTTTAGGCATCGGGAGGCGTCTTGAAAACGCCTCCCGACGCGGCCGGTTTTCGGCTTTAGCCCTTCTTTATCCTTTTCCTGTCGAGCGGCTTTCCCTCATAGGCGTGTTCGAGCACCATGAGGGCGTCGTCGTAGCTTACATCCTCGGGATTGTAAACCTTTGTCCCGTCCCCCTGGGCGGTCCTCGCTATTTCCGGAAGCTTTTCCACCGGTACGAGCTGCCTTCCATCCCGGTCCACGATCTCTTTTAAAAAGCGCGCGTGACGCCCCCCTGTGGCGTCGTGGAGGTCCTGGTTCATCCCGCGAATATATTCTATCGTCTTCTCCGGCCTCTGCTTTACCGGGGTGGCGGCATAAACCTCGGGACCTGCCAGCGGAAACAAAAGCTCTCCTATCTCGCCGGCGCGTTTGTGCAGATTGTATTCCAAACCGTATGGCAGGAAAAGGCTCATGCACACGCCGTGCGGCACTCCGCAAACGCCGCCTGTGGCATGCCCCAGGTTGTGCACTATGCCGACCATGGAATTCGAGAACGCCATTCCGGCAAGGATGGCGCCGTTGGCCAGGTCCAGCCTCCCCTGGAGGTCGCCCGGCTTTTTTATGACCTTGAGCAGGTTGGCGCTTATAAGCCTTATCGCGGCGATGGCCGTCGCGTCGCTCAGCGGGTTTTTGGCCAGGCAATAGTAGGCCTCGCAGGCGTGCGTAAGCGCGTCCATGGCTGTGGGTGCGGTAAGAAATGGCGGAAGGGTTTTCGTCATGCGCGAGTCGAGGAGCGCTATGTCCGGAAGTAGAAAATAGGATGTAAAGGGGATCTTTACCTTTCGCTTATGGTCGGCGATTACGGCCACCAGGGTCACCTCGGAACCCGTACCCGAGGTGGTCGGGATGGCTATCAGGGGCTTGAGCTTTCGTCTTACGGCTCCCGCCCCCTCGTAATCCTGAATGTTCGACCCGCCAAGGGAGGCGAGTATGTTCACCCCCTTGGCCGTGTCCATTACGGAACCCCCGCCCACGGCCAGAATCGAATCGCATTTTTTCGCGCGGTAGAGTTTTGCCACCGAGTTCACCACGGTATATTCGGAATCGGGCGGCGTCTCGTCGTAGAGCGCCCCGATCTTCGCCTTAGAGCCCTTCATGGCGGCGTTTACGAGCTTGATGAGGCCGGCCCCAACCACGCCCCTGTCCGTAACTATCATGGGCCGGGAGGATCCGAGCGAGGAAAGCAGCTCCGGTATTCTGTCAAGCGCCCTGTGACCGGCCACGGTTTTAACTCTCGCGCAGAATTCATAATAATCGGGAAGAAACATAGCGGACTCCTTTAAGTTGAAATTTTCCGCGTCTTCGCGCCGCTCAGAAGCCGAGGAGCGCGCGCGTATAGATCACGATCCTGCCCAGGTGCTTTTTTACCGGAGAGAGTTCGGACCACTTGGGATAGCGTTTGACCGCGAGCCCGGCGATAAGCTTTGGAAGCAGATAAACCTCCACAAGGTCGAGAACGCGCACTATGGCCAGAGCGTCGATGAGATCGCCATCGACTACAAAACGGTTCCGCGCGAAGGCCACGGAAGTCGATTCCATGAACGTAAAGACCAGCATGGCCGCCTCGACGTTCTTTATGTTCATTTTAAGAGATATCTTTTTGCCTTCCGGTTTCCAGCCAAGGTATTTGGCCCGCCCCTTTTCGTCGCGCCCCACAATCATCCAGGGCCCGAAAGGGTGCACGCCGAGGGAAAAGGCGAAACCGTCTTTAAAATTCTGGAACTCCTTTTTTACCGTGGAGTCGGTACGGCATGCAGCCTGTATCGCCCTTCCGACGATAAGAAGCATCACCGCTATGTATATCCTTTTGAGCGTCTTTTTCCCCGGTTTTATCTCCGGATATGAATCGTGGTTCATAACTTGCTCCCGTAGTGCTTTATTTGAACAGGGCTCATTTCCCGCCCCAGGCTCTTTCGAGCAGGTCCATGCATTCCTTTTCGGACAGCTTTGCGGAACTCGCCTTAACGGCATTTTTAGCCGCCGGGCCCAATTGACCTTCTGGCGTACCCGTAGCGGCCAGGTCCGCGGGGACGGCGTTTCCAAGCTCCCCGAAAACGGAATTAAGGGATTGAAGAGCGGCCTCCGGCCGCCTTTTGGCCTCGCTTACGGAATAGACCGCCGGGCCAGACAGGGCCAGGCATAGCTCGTCGCCAAGCCCCGCTTTGTCCTCCATGCGCTTTCGCACCAGCGAGCGCACCAAAATTCCCATGTAAACGCCCGGGTCCACGCCGGTGGCGTCGGAAAGGGCCTCGGCAAGGCAATGGACCACCCCTGCCGGCGCGTTCGAAAAGGCCGTGGCGGCTATCGCGCATCCGTTGGCTACCGCGACGGATTTTTTGCCGTCTTTGGGCTTTCTGACCGCCGCGGGCAGATTCTCGCTCAACAGCCGTATCGCGGCGTAGGCATAGGAGCCCATTATGGGATTGGCTTGCGGCGAGAGTATAGCCTCTATGGCGTGCGCCAGGGCTATGAGCCCGGATGAAAGCGTCTGGGCCGGAGCGGCTTTAGAGCTTGCACGGGAATCGATGATCACCATGTCCGGAGACAGAAAATCCGAGCCGCACATCTTCCCATCGATGAAGGCGTAACGAGAGGCCTCGTATCCGGAGACGAGCGCAACGGGCACAAGGACGAAGGGGCCAAGCTCCTTGGGAATTTTGTTCTCTCCGGAGAACTGTATGGCCGCCTTCTTTTGAGTAAGCTCGATATTTACGCATTTTGCCGCGTCCACCAGCGGGCCTCCGCCCGCAACGACTATGGAATCGCACTTACGAGCCGCATGGAGCCCGGCGAGCTCCCGAACGATTCCAGAGGTGGAGCCGGCCACATGACCGTCGAAAAGGGCCCCTATGACGAGGTTCGAATCGTACATGGCCTTCGTAATGGCCGCACCTACGCCCGGTGTCGCGCCCTCCACCATGACGAGGGGCCTTGACGCCCCATAGCCCTCCAGCTCCGCCGGAATCTGCTCCAGCGCCCTTTTGCCGGAAATCATTTTGGGCCGGCCCAAATACTCGTAGTAAGCGGGTGATTGCATGATACGCTCCCTTTAGTCAGAAGATAACACCTGAAGTCGAGCGACAGGGCCGCTCTTTCGGCCGGTTTACCGTTCGGCTTGCGTCCCTAACCGCAAAAAGGCGCTCCAGTCGGGCCCCCTCTTTTATCTATTCAATCGGGGTATGGGCCCTGCCGCGCCGGCTTTAGGACCGAAACGTTTTCCTGTCGAAAGTAGTATTATCAGAGTATTCCGTATATGTCAATCATGATTCATGCAAGGGCGCTGGACCGTTATCTGGTTGACGCGCCCGGGGGAATGGACGATCATCGAATCGTCCGGCGTATTGAGCTACGGGCGATATTTCCAAGCGGGGGAGAGCATGAAATCACTCACCGAGCATCTCGTCTTCACGACGAAGAAAAAGAGGGATTACATCAACATCACGCGCACGGTCGAGGATCTGGTGACGAAAAGCGGAATCAGCGAGGGCCTGTGCCTTGTAAACGCCATGCACATCACGGCGTCCGTTTTTATAAACGACAACGAAAGCGGCCTTATACAGGATTTCGACGATTTCCTGGAGGGCCTTGCCCCGCACGAGCCGATCAGCCGCTACCGGCACAACCGCACCGGCGAGGACAACGGCGACGCCCACATCAAGCGCACCATCATGGGGCGCGAGGTGGTGGTTGCCGTCACCAAAGGCAGGCTGGATTTCGGCCCGTGGGAACAGATATTCTACGGCGAGTTCGATGGACAGCGCCCCAAGCGGGTTATGGTAAAGATAATAGGAGAATGAGGTGCGCCTGGTCGACGTCCACTGTCACCTCGAAAGCAAACACTTCGAGGGAAGGCTCGATTCCATCATATCCGGCGCCAGGGAGGCCGGCATAGTGCGGCTCATCACCTCTTCGATCGTACCGGAGGAGTGGGGCCTTTCCGAATCCATCGCGCGCCGCTACCCGGAGGTTGAGTTTGCGCTTGGAGTGCACCCCTGGTACATAAAGGAGGGCGACGAGGAACGGGTAGAGGCCCTTTCCCGCGCCCGGGAGTGTGGAGCCGTCGCCATTGGCGAGATCGGATTGGACAAAAAGTCCGGTCCCGTACCTTTGGAGCGGCAGAAGAGCCTCTTCGATAGCCAGCTCGCCATAGCGCGCGAGTTGGACCTTCCGGTTATAGTACACTGCCGCGGCGCCTTCGACGAGCTGCGCGCCTGCGTCAAAAAGACCGGGCTTTCGGCGCGCGGGGGCCTGATCCATTCATTTTCCGGAAGCGTCGAGATCGCGGCGGAGCTCATTAAACAGGGATTCAGCTTTTCTTTCGGCGGGGCCCTTACCTACCGTAACAGCAAAAAGAAGGAGGCGGTGCTAAAGGCCGTGTATCCGGACCGTTTTATGCTCGAAACCGACAGCCCGGACATTCCCCCGGTGGAGGCAAAGCCCGGCCCCAACGTGCCCGCCAATATACTCTACAACCTCAGGGCGGCCTCGGAGATACTGGGCCTAAGCGAGGAGATGGTCGCGGAGGCGGGCACGGCAAACGCCCGCCGCATGTTCGGCCTGACGCTCGACTGACGGGAAGGGGCCCGTATCAGGAATTTCCGGTAACGCCAAGCGACGCCAGCATCGCGACGACATCGAAGGCGTTCATCTCGGTGAAAAGGATGGGTATCTTTTCCGAGTAGGCCTTCTCTATGAAGTCGGCCCCGGGCCGGATCCCACCGGCGATAATCACGCCCGCGAGCTCCTTCAGCCCGGCGACGGCCGTAACGTTCGGATGTGTGAGCACGGTAACCCAGACATTGCCGGCGGATGAATTGGCGTTGACGTCGCTAAGGAGGTCCCCGGCGTATCCGCCCGTCAGTTCCCTGTCGATATCGAGCCCGTCGGTTAGAAATTCCAGGTTGGCCCTGTCCATCACTTCCCGGAGGGTTGTGCCCATGCTGTCGCTCCTTCCTTCGGAATTGGTCAGTACGTCTATTTCGAGGACGGTGCCGACGCCCGGCACCGATCGGATGGCGAGCCTGTCGGCGTTTTTCTTTATGTTCGCCAGCCCCATTCCCGCCCCGAAACCGAGTTTACGTATTTCATCCGAGGCGGTCGAAAACCCCTCCTGCATCGCGAGGTCTATGTCCTCGATCCCCTGTCCCCTGTCCTTCACGATGATTCGCACGCGGTCATCGAGAAAATACAGGAAAAAATACCCGTGATCGGTATAACAGACGATATTGATTTCCGCCTCGTAGGCGATGATGGCCACCCGCTGGATCACGCCCGGCGGGTACTCCTTTTCCCTCAAATGGCGTTTTATCGTTGTGGATGTACGCCCTGCATTGAAGAAGTCCCTGCCTTTTATGTAATAGAACTGGATCGGGCGCATCGGCTCTTCAGTCTACCATGATCCTGGACGCCTTGATCCCGGCCCCGTACAGCCTCCCGCACGTTTCGAACATGATGCATTTTGTGCGAAGAAGCGGAATTCCCTTTCTTTTGGCTAGCTCAACCGTCTCCATCTGGGGCACCTTCCCCCTCACGAAGACAACTCCCACCAGGTCGAGAACCTCCACGGTTCGAATCACCTGTGGGTTCGTTAGCCCCGTAAGGAAAAGCGCGTTTTCCTTGGAGTAGGCAAGAACGTCGCTCAGCAGGTCGGACGCAAACGCGGTTTCCACCTCCACCTGGTCGATCAGCTCCTCGCCGAAGATGAGGTCCGCGTTCAACATCTTTTTAATTTCGGATAACTTCATTTCAGAGTTTTCCCATTCGGTGATGTGCGGCCGCCGATTGTTTCTCTCCGCCCGCCCGGGCCGGCGCCCTTTGTCTGCCCTCTCCCGCTCCTGACGGAAATTTTCGACAATCCATTTTAATGAAATTAATTAAGTCGTATTTCGTCAAGAACTAATTGGGCAAAGGCCGCCTATATTCCAAGAATCAGCCGTGCGATGGTGAAGTAGATCGTTATTCCGCCCATATCGACGAGCGTCGCGAGAGTGGGGCTCGAAATCACCGCGGGATCCAGTTTGAGCTTGATGGCGGCGATGGGAATGACAGCCCCAAACACGGTCGACCACACCACCTGGACCGCGAGGGCGATGGAGATGACGGCCGCGATGGAGCTCAGAGTAAAGTGCGGCGGGATGTCCGCGCCGTGGGACAAGAGGAGGACCCGCCCGTAGGTCAGCGCCCCCAGGCAGACGCAGAGCATGGCGCTTACGACGAATTCCTTTAAAACCACCCTGCCGATGTCCTCCGGATGAAGCTGGTTTAGCGCTATAGCGCGAAGCACCACGGTGGCCGACTGCGAACCGGTGTTCCCCCCGGTCGCGGCGAGGAGCGGCATGTAGAAGGTCAGGATGATGAGCTTTTCGAGCGCGTCCTTGAAGCCCTCTATGATCAAACCGGAGACCAGCCCGAGTACCGCGAGAATGACCACCCATACCACCCTCTTTTTGAAATGGGTAACGGCCGGGATGTCCAGATATGGCTTGTCCTCAACGGCCCCGCTTATGGCCATCAGGCGTTCCATGTCCTCGGTCTGCTCGTCGCGTATGATGTCTATCGCGTCGTCGTAGGTGATGATGCCCACCAGGCGTTCGTTCAAATCCACCACCGGAAGGGCGATGAGGTCGTACTCGGCGATCATCCTGGCGGCCTTTTCCTGGTCGTCGTCCACGTGCGCGTATTTAATATCGCGCTTCATGACGCTTTCCACCCGCTGCCTTGGCCGCGCCAGGATGAGGTTCCGCAGGGACACGAAGCCTATAAGCCTTCCGGCCTCATCGGTGACGTAGCTGTAATAGATGGTCTCCTTGGATGGCGCTTCTTTGCGGAGCTTTTTTATCGCCTGCTCCACCCGGTCGGTTTCGAGCAGCGTGGCGTAATCCGTGGTCATAATGGCCCCGGCCGTCTCTTCCAGGTACGATGTCAGCCGGATTACGTCGAGCCGCTCGTTTAACGGAAGCAGAAGAAGCAGCCTGTCGGCTATGTCCTTTTCGAGGTGCTGGAAGAGGTCGGCGCGGTCGTCCGGCGACATCTGCATAAGCAATTCCGCGATATTTTTTTTGGATTCGCCGGACACAAGGGCGACCTGCACGTCCATGTCGAGATAGCTGAATATCTCCGCACGCCGGTAGAGATCGACGAGGTTGAGTATTTTAAGTATTTCATCCGGGCGCAGAAGCCCGAGGTATTCCGCGATTTCCCTCTCGTGGCGCTCCTCGATGAATTCACGCAAAACGGAAAACCGCCTCTTTCTCAAGAGCTCCCTGAGTTCGGGTATCAGGATGGGATTTTTCATTTCGGCCGCTTCTTCATTTCTCTTTATGTTTTCGTGCAAAAGCAGCTATCGTATGAAAGCAGCGTGTCGAAATAATCAATCGTTTTTTTTTGCCCCCCGAGAGGGGCGGACGGCCTCAGGGCCGTCCAATGCAGTAATACGTAAACCCCAGCTCCTTCATCTTTGCCGGCTCGTATTGATTGCGGCCGTCGAAGATGAGGGGCTTTTTAAGCAGCGATTTCATTCTTTCGTAATCGGGCTTTCGGAACTGGTTCCATTCAGTCAGAAGAAGCAGCGCGTCTGCGCCCTCCAGGGCGTCGTAGTAATTATCCACGTACTCGACGCTCTCATCGCCAATGATCGATTTCGCCACCTCCATGGCTATGGGATCGTGGGCCCTGAAGCTCGCGCCGGCGTCCCGCAGCGCGTTGATGATGTCTATCGCCGGGGCCTCGCGCATGTCGTCGGTCTGGGGCTTGAAGGAAAGCCCCCACACCGCGAAGGTCCTGCCCTTTACCTCTCCGCCGAAATGCTTCTTTACGTTCTCGGCGAAACGGAAACGCTGTTCGCGGTTGATCTCCTCGACCGCCTTAAGGACCCTGGCCTCCAGACCGAATTCCTTCGATGTCTGTATGAGCGCCTTTACGTCCTTGGGAAAACAGGAGCCGCCGTATCCCAGCCCCGCGTACAGAAAAGGCATGCCGATCCGGCTGTCCGAACCGATCCCCTCACGGATGCTCTCGATGTCCGCGCCGCTCTTCTCGCAGAGCCGTGAGAGCTCGTTCATAAAGCTGATGCGCGTCGCCAGCATTGCGTTCGCCGCGTACTTGGTGAGCTCGGCCGACCGGACCCCCATAATGAACACCGGATGTCCGTTGCGCACGAAGGGGGCGTAAAGCTCCTTGATGAGCTCGCCGGTCCGCACGTTGTCGGTGCCCACTATTATACGGTCCGGCCGCATGAAGTCCTCTATAGCCGCGCCCTCTTTGAGGAATTCCGGGTTGGATACCACATCGTATTCGAGGTCGTTCCGGCCGCGCCTGGTCAACTCCTCGCGCACGGCCTCTCGCACACGGTCGGCCGTCCCGACCGGAACGGTGGACTTGTTTACGATTATAACGTACTTTTCCATCTTTCTGCCGATGTCCCGCGCCACGGCGAGCACGTGTTGCAGGTCCGCGGAACCGTCCTCGTCGGGCGGGGTGCCCACCGCGATGAACACGAACAACGAATCGTCGAGGCCGTCTTTGATCTCCGTCGTAAAACGAAGCCGGCCGCCGGAGTGGTTGCGTTTGACGATCTCCTCCAGGCCGGGCTCGTAAATTGGCAGAATCCCATTTTCCAGGTTTTCTATTTTTTTCCGGTCGATATCGACGCAATATACGTCGTTTCCCATCTCCGCAAAACAGGCGCCGGTGACAAGGCCCACATAGCCCGATCCGACAACGGTTACCTTCACGCTTTCCTCCTTACTTAACGCCATGGGCGTTGATATGTAATAAAGTCGATGCGCCGCCAGATGCGCAGCCGGCCGGGCCGCGCGTTAAATCCGGTATAATGGCGATTAATACGACCACACCGCCCATCGGGCGGCGGAATGCTATGAGAAATCACCTCGGCGATTAGTCAAGACACTTTTACGGCCGGGTTATCGTCATACATCTATACGATAGTACTCCTTATACCAGCGCACAAACTCGCCGATCCCCTTCTCCAACGCGGTAGCTGGGGCGTACCCCGCGTCCCGAACGAGATCGTCTATGTCCGCACAGGTCCTTTTTACGTCGCCTGGCTGCATCGGCAGCAAATTGATCTTCGCCTTCCTCCCCAGCGCCTCTTCGATAACCTTTATGAAACGCGTCAATCTGACCGGGTTGTTGTTGCCGATGTTATAAATCCGATACGGGGCGCTGCTCGTGGCGGGATCGGGGCTCTCCGCGCTCCAGGCAGGATCGGCCGAGGGGACCCTCCACAGTGTCCGGCAGACGCCCTCGACGATATCGTCGATATAGGTGAAATCCCGTTCCATATCTCCGTTATTGAACACGTCGATTGGCCGCCCCTCGAGTATGGCCCTGGTGAACAAAAAATAGGCCATGTCGGGTCTTCCCCACGGCCCGTACACGGTGAAAAACCGCAGTCCGGTCGTCGGGATGCCGTACAGGTGCGCGTAACAATGCGCCAGGAGCTCGTTCGATTTCTTCGTGGCCGCGTAGAGCGATACCGGATGGTCGACGTTGTCGTGCACCGAAAAGGGCACCCTGGCGTTAAGCCCGTACACGGAGCTCGAGGAAGCGAACACGAGATGGCGCACGCCGTGCCTCCTGCAGCATTCGAGCACGTTTAGAAAGCCGGAGAGGTTGCTCTCTCCGTATGTGAGCGGGTTTGTAATGCTGTACCGCACGCCCGCCTGCGCCGCCAGGTTGATTACGTACTCGAAACCGCTGGAGCGGAAAAGCCCGTCGAGCGCTCCATAATCGGCGATCGACATCCTTTCAAACGCGTACGATGGAAAAAGGCTTTTAAGGCGTTCGTTCCTGTCGTTTTTCAGTCCGACATCGTAATAATCGTTCAGGTTGTCTACGCCGACCACCTCGTGCCCGTCCTCCATCAGGCGCGCGGCCGTAAACGATCCTATAAAGCCGGCGGAACCGGTGACCAGAATTCTCATATACGCTCCATTGTCGGTATTTGCCGGGATTCGCCCTGTGCCGCGATCGGAGAGGGCATACCGTACAGTACGCCATTCCGAAGGCCGAAGCCTTCGGGGGCAGACCCTCTTTTCAGGAAGACATCATGTCTGAAATTCGTCAATCCTTTATGCGGCCATCATTCCGCGCGGAAGGTGCGGATGGACCCAAGGATGCCGTCGCGCTTGCGCGCAAAGCTTTCGGCCGTGCCGCCGGCCTCGACGAGGTAAAGGTGGTCCGCGCCGGCGAAGACTGTGACGGCGTAGCGGAAATCCTCGGCGTTGAACCGGCACGCGTACTCCGTAAAGATCCCCTCCCGGCCGTCGCCCGAGACGATCTTCTCCTCGGATATACGGTGATATCCCCCCTCTTTCAAATAAGCCTCTATGGCCTGGGCCCACATGGCGGCGTTGCCCCTCGGCTCGTTGTCGACCCGGCGGATCCGGATGCGGAGCCCATCGGAGGCTATGGAGCGAAACGAGTCGGTATCCCTTGAATATACCGCAAATCCCGGAGGGGGATCCACCCGACAGCTCGTGCCGGCGGGGCGGCAGCCGCAAAGCATGCCGGCGATTAGGATACCGATGAGGACAGGGATTGCGGCCCGTGGATTCATCGCCAGTCTCCGGAGGACATGAGATGTTCGATCCCCATGGAATTCATCCACTCCCAGCGCGCACGTTCACCGGACGGGCCTTTTCGCGCTCCTGGCCGCGCATTGATCGATACGGTCACCTCGGCCATGGCTATCCTGTCCTCGAGATAGGCGGTCTTGCCCTTTATCTCCTCTATCTCCATAACCACCTTGCCCAGCTCCTTCTCGATCTCCAGGGTCTGTTCGACGGCCGCGTTTTCGAACAATTTATACAGGTTGGCCAGAAGCGTTTCCCTAATCTTAAGCCGCGTCCTTAACTCCACGAGCGCCTCGCCCATGTCCGTACGCTTTATCCGCTCGTCACCTATGAACCCGACATCGAGTATCGCTTCCCGAACGCGCGGGACGCGCTCCACCGGCAGACGAAGAACCACGTTTTCGTTGGAATAGGACTTTACGTAGCCGTTCTGTTCGGTCGCAAACCTTAGAAGCCTCTTGATCGCCCTGTCCCGATCCGGCGCCAGCATTGAATATGAAAATTCCTGGGAGAAGCTGTCCCCGCCCGCGGGCGCGGCCCCGGTATAAAGGAGACATACGATAAAAGCGGCGAACAGTCGCTTGATCACTGCTGGCCTCGTACCGATTTGATGAACGATTCTATGGCGGCCGCGTTCCGCCTGTAATCCTCCCCGGAGCGCGAAACGGCCTCCGCAACCCAGATATAACCGCCGGCCTCCGCGAAGGCGACCATATAGAGGCCGCCGTCCGCTCGCACAAAAAGATAGCGTTTGAAGGAGAGACCGTGCTGCCCGGAGAGCTCGTCCGACTTTTCCAGCCTGTACATGCGATTCTTCACATCGATTTCGAACGCCTCGACCCAGAAGCGAATGTCCGCGGGAGGGTAGTTCTCGACAAGTCCAAGGCGCACGCCAAGAGAGCCATCCGGGGCCGAGAACAGGAACGGAGAGCTCCCCTCGTAATAATCCCTTTTCATCGAGAAAAAACCGGCGGGTACGTCGAACGACACTTTTTTTCCGTCATCGAAGACGCTTCTTTTTTCCGGAGACAGCCCCGCAATCCATGGAAACGGCGACGGAATGAACGAACGTACAGTGTCCCTCACGGCGGCTTTGAGATTCAGGCTTATGGTGGAAAAGCGCGCCCTGCCCGCCAGGTAGTTCACGCGCGCGGTGAGGAGGTCGATCTGTTCGGTCAGCCGCTGTATTTCGCGCAGGATTTTTACGCGTTCCTCGACCTTGCCTACGCGCTTGAGGAGCTCGTACATGCGGTCCCTCACCCGCGTGGTCGTTTCGAGCCTAAGCGTTATATCGTTGAACTCCATCGTGACATCGGAGGCCGTAACGCTCCTGTCCGCTACGGCGCCCAGCTTTTCGACTTCCTCCAGGGCCTTCTCGAATTTCTTTACCGGGACCCTGAGCACCACGCGAGCGCCCCTGTAAGAGTCCGATGTTCCAACCGATTCGATAAAGCCCTCCAGGCCCCTGGCCAGGCCCTCTATTCTGTCAAGGGATTGGCGGATGCTCTCGACCTCCAGAGAGAAGTCCGCCGTGTACACGACCATCCTCTCACTCGGCGCGGGTTCGGACTTCACGCCGCGCTTCGGAGACGGGGCGGCGCGTTCGGCCTTCATCTGGCGGCCGAGCATTCCGGACGCCCCCTCCATCTCATCGTACTCGCCGGCGGATGCGTAGGTCTTCGCCGAACGCGCGCTATTTTCGCCGCGCCCGCCGAGCGAACCGCAGGCTGACAAAACGACGCAGAGCGCAAGCGTCACCGAGGCGAGAAGAGAGCATTTTTCCTTTCGAAGGCTTGTCATATAATGGACTGCCCCATCCAATCCGCGAGCGTTCGAGAAAGCGCGTCGCGGGCCACTGGATACGTCAATACATCGGCCGCGCAACTAAATCAACCAATTTTTACTCGAACAGGGCCGGCCGGGGGTCTTTAGATCTGGGTCATAAGATAGAGGATTCTGCTCGCCTTGTCGCGAGGCATGAGGGAGATGAGGAAGGGCGAAATGCTCTTTCGGCCCTGTTCGACCGCGTCCGCGTCTATGCGCCTCAGGACGTCCACGATGAGGGGCTCCTCCCACTTGATCATTATCTCGACAGCCTCCTCGGGCCTCATGCTGGTAACCTTGCCGGCGAGATCGCGCACGTTTCGTTCGTATCCGGCGTACCGCTTCTTTTCGCTTTCCAGCCTCTTTTTTTCTATGTCGAGGCCCTTGCGGATGTCGTCCAGCTTTTCCTTCTCCGACTCCAGGGTTTTCTCCGCCTCGACGATCTTCGCCTCCCTTAAGTCGAGGTCCTCGACGCGCTCCATGAACTTCTGCTTTTCCTTTTCGAACTCCTCGCGCTCGATAAGCGAGGGTTCGTCGTCCTTGGCGTCGAGCACCAGCGGCGCCTCCCTCCCGAACAGGCCCGAGAGCCTTTTTTCCATGTCCAGAAGCCCGATGTAATCGAGCCAGAAAAGGCCAGCGGCCACGATAAAAAGTATAAGCGCGATCAGATAGATCAGTTTGGTCCTGTCCGATAACATTCTCATTTCAGGCTCCGAAAACCACCGCTTTTATTCGCTGTTCCTTAGATACAGCTCGATGACGCGTTTGACGTATTCCCTTGTCTCATCGTATGGGGGCACGCCCCCGTTTCTGTCCACCGCCCCTTCGCCTGCATTATAGGCTGCGAGCGCCTTTTTGTAATCGCCGCCGTATTTATCGAGCAGGCTCTTCAACAGCCCCACTCCCGCGTCAATGTTCTCCTTAGGGGAGAACGGATCGTTCACACCAAGCGTTCCGGCCGTTTCGGGCATGAGCTGCATTAGCCCTTTTGCCCCTTTCGCGGAGACCGCTTTCGGGTTATACGAGCTTTCCGCCCGTATGACCGCGTCGACCAGGCCCGGCGGAACACCGTTACGCACGGCGGCCATTCGGGCGATTTCACGCATTTCGGGAACGCTCATAGCCCTGGAGCCGGCCGCCGGCTTTTCCTCCGCCGCGGCCTTTGCTTTTTTCTCTTCCGCGGCCTGAAGTGTCCGCCTTTGAAATTCGTCCGGCTGGGCCGGGGCATGCGTCCTTTTTATGAGGCCGAAGCGCTTTTTGATCTCGGTGATCCTCCCCATAACCGCGTACATGTCGTCGATCATGCCCGGCCCTCCGACATCGCTTCCTCTATCCGCTTTTTAACGAAAATCTTCTGATTTGTGTCGTCGTTCTCCTTGGCAACCTCCCGGTTGTACTCGTACATGAACTCGTTCCATCGCCGTTCCTTTAGCTTCTCGACCACCTTGCGCTCCCTCGATGCCTCCACAAGCCTGTCGCGGACTTTATTTATCTCGGGCTCCATGGCCTCGATGCGCTCCTGCTGGTCGCGGATCACCTTATGGGCGAAGTCGATGTAACGCTCGAAGGCCGAGGCGGCCGAATACGAATACCTGCCGGCCTTGATGAGACCCGCAAACTTAGCGTGCTGCTCCTCCACGCTCCTGCGATACTTTTCCTGCTTCAGTCGTTCTCGGTTCTGCACCGTCAGAATGGCGGCGAGTTCGTTTTTGATGTCCCTCTCCCTCGCCTCGCGGATATCGAGAAGCCTCTGAAGGCGGAATTTGAAGCTTTTCATTGCCGGCCGCCCTCCTATCTACGCATCCGCGCGAAATAGGGGGTGGATGCGACATAATCACGCGCACCGGCCTCTCGCGCGCCGTCCTTCTTTTTCGTAAACATAGACTCCAGCTTCTCGATAATGGCGTCGTAGCCGTCGCGCTCGTGGATGCCCTGCCTTAAAAAAGCGTCCATGCGCGGTTTCATTTCGATGGCCCGGTCTATAATCGGGTTGGACCCCCGTGCGTAAGCCCCGAGATTGATGAGGTCCTCCGCGTCCGCGTAGGCCGCCATCACCTCCCTCATCTCCGCGGCGGCTTTAGCGTGGCCGTCCTCCACGACGTCCTTCATGCAGCGCGAGATGGAGCCAAGCACGTCGATGGCGGGATAATGCCCCTTGTGCGCGAGCTTGCGGTCGAGCACTATATGGCCGTCGAGAATGCCCCGCACCGCGTCGGAAATCGGTTCGTTCATGTCGTCGGCCTCGACCAGGATGGTATAGATGCCGGTTATGCTTCCGGAGCCCTCGCGAGTCCCGGAGCGCTCCAAAAGCCTCGGAAGAAGCGAGAAGACCGACGGCGGGAAGCCCCTGGTGGCCGACGGCTCACCCGCGGCGAGGCCGACCTCCCGCTGGGCGAGGGCGAAACGGGTCACGGAATCCATCATCAAATTGACGTCCTTTCCCTGGTCGCGGAAATACTCGGCGACTGCGTGCGCCAAAAGCGCGCCGCGGATACGGAGCATCGGCGGCTGGTCCGATGTGGCGACGACCACGACCGAGCGGCGAAGCCCCTCCTGTCCCAGTTCCTTGTCGACGAAGTCGCGCACCTCGCGGCCTCGTTCGCCGATGAGCGCGATGACGTTTACATCGGCGTTCGTATAGCGGGCTATCATCGCAAGGAGCGTCGATTTGCCGACGCCCGAGCCCGAGAAAATCCCTATTCGCTGCCCCTTCCCTATCGTGTTGAGGCCGTCGATGGCGCGTATACCCACCGACAGCGGCTCGGTGATTAGCCGTCTTTCGAGGGGGTTTAGCGGCCTGCCCTCAACGGGGTACCGGAGACCGGTGAAGATCTCTCCACGGCCGTCGAGGGGTTTGCCTACGCCGGAGATCACGCGCCCCAAAAGCTGGTCTCCCACCGGCACCGTAAGCGATGAGCCGGCGGCTATGACCTCAGCCCCGGGGAGCACCCCCTTCATGTCGCCGATCGGCATTAAGATGACCCTGTTGCGGTTGAATCCGACAACCTCGGCATACAGGTACTTGCCCTCGCCCAAACGTATGCGGCACAGCTCTCCGTATTTGACGGCCGGTCCGGAGGACTCGATGGTCAGCCCCACCACCCGCTCCACCTTTCCGGTGAACTGTACGACATTGACCTCGTCTATGATCGACTTGTATTTTGAGAGAATGTCTACGCGTTCGTGGGGCAGGATTTTTATCATGGCTGTTGCCCGCTACAGCGCGCTGGCGTTGCGGATGGCCTCCTCTATGGTGTCGAGCTGGCTCGAAATCCTCGCGTCGATCGCCCCCACGTCGGTCTCGATAATGCAGCCGCCCCGGTCGACCCTGGAATCCTCGTAAATGTTCACCTTCTTCAGGGATTCCATCATTTTGATAAGCTCGTCCTTGTGGGCCGTGGTCATATCGAGGTCGGCGAAATTGACGCGGATGTCTATGCGGTCCCTGTCCTTTACCCGCTTGATCGCCTCGCGGATGTTGTTTATCACCACCTCGCGCCGTTCCACTATCTCGTCCTTTATGACCTTTCGCGCTATCATGAGTATCATCTCGGTCATCAGCTTTTCGGAGGAGCGGATGATGTCGTCGCGTATATCGACCGCCGTGGACACTATGGTTCCAAGCCGGTCTATGAGGCGCATCACCTCCGCCTGCCCCTCCTTGTATCCTTCCTCGCGGCCGGCCTCGTAGCCCTTTTTATACGCCTCGTGTTCGATCTCGGACACCTTTAGCTCGGCGTCCTTTATCATCTTCTCCGCCTCGAACTTGCCGCGCTCCACCTCGCGCTCGGACTCCTGCTGAAAGCGCTCCATATCGATCTTGATCTGCTCGCGCGCCTGCTGCAGCTCGCGGAAGGCCGCGGACTTGCCGTCCTCCTCTATCTTGCGGACACGCTCGTGCGCCTCCTCCTGAAGCCGGCGCACCTCCTCCTCCGTCTCGCGCCGGTAGCGTTCGAGCTCGGCCTCCATCTCCTCGATAGAAGGCCCCTGATATACGTCTACGGGATTACCGGCCTCGTCGACCTCGAACTCCCTGTATTCCTCATCGGATATGATGTTCTTCTGATACTTTTCGGGAAGCTCGATCTGTTTCGGCGCGCCTGTAATGACCACCTCGGTCGGTTTGAATACCAGTTTAGACAACGAGTTCCTCCTCGCCGGCGCGCGCGACTATGATGTCTCCGGCTTCCTCGAGTTTGCGTATTATGTTTACTATCTTCTGCTGTGACTCCTCGACGTCACGCAGCCTGATTGGTCCCATGAAGTCCATGTCCTCCCTCAGGAGCGAGGATGCGCGCTTCGACATGTTTCGGAATATCTTTTCCTGCACCTCCGTGTCCACGCCCTTGAGGGCCTTCGCCAAATCCTGCGTGTCGACCTCGCGAAGCACCTTCTGTATGGAGCGGTCGTCGAGCAGTACGATGTCCTCGAACACGAACATCCTCTTTTTTATCTCCTCGGCAAGCTCCGGGTCCTCCTCCTCCAGGGCCTCGATGATGATCTTTTCCGTTCCCCGGTCTACCTGGTTCAGCACCTCGACGATCGAGTCTATGCCGCCGGCGGAGGTGTAGTCCTCGGAGGCGAGCGTAGAGAGCTTGCGCTCGAGAACCCGCTCGACCTCGCGGAGCACGTCCGGGGAGGTTCTGTCCATGGTGGCGATGCGTTTGGCGACGTCGGCCTGTATCTGATGGCTGAGGCCTGAGAGTATCTGCGCGGCCTTGGCGGCATCGAGGTAAGCGAGTATGAGCGCGATGGTCTGGGGGTGCTCGCCCTGTATAAAGTTCAATAGATGCGACGGGTCGGTGCGGCGGATGAAGTCGAACGGGCGCACCTGCAGGCTCGAGGTGAGCCGGTTTACGATGTCGATGGCCTTCTGTGTGCCCAGGGCCCGTTCCAGCACCTCCCGCGCGTAGTCAATTCCGCCGGAGGCGATGAAGTCCTGCGCCATCATCATCTCCTGAAACTCCATGAGGACCTTGTCTTTGTCCTCGGGCTCGATCCTGTCGAGCCGGGCGATCTCGAAGGTGAGCTGTTCGATCTCGTCCTCGCGAAGATGCTTGAATATCTCGGAGGATACGTCCGAGCCCAGGGACACCAGAAAAATGGCGGCCTTCTGCCTCCCGGTCAACTGGGACTTTTTAGATTGAAGCATCGCTCTTCCTCCCCGTCCATCCCGCCGGCGGCGGGATGGCCCCGTCCTTCAGCGCCATCGTCCTAAAGGTACATCCATGCGCCAACGGGCGTCAAATTAAATATGACGCCCGTTCGGGCCCGCAACTCACTCCTCGGCAAGCCATGTGCGCAGAAGCTGGGCCACATCGTCCGGTCTTTCGCGCGCCAGGCTGACCGCGTTGGTCTGGAGCTCGAGGCGGGCCTTTTCCTCGAGCGAAAGCTCGACGTCGATTCCCTCCTCCTCCGCGGCCCTAAGCGCGGCCTCGCGCATTCGCTGCTGCTCCAGGGCGAGCTGCTCTTCCCTGAGCCGGCGCCTGCGCGCAAGCTCCTTGTTTATGGCGCGGAAGAGCACCATTCCGAGGAAGAGCGCGAACACGCCAATGAGGCTTGCGAGCAATATTCGCTTGAGCTGCTCCTTGCGCTGGAACTCCTCGCGCACGCGGTTCCAGTCCTTGGTCCTGTCGAACATGATGTTCTCTACGGCAACCTGGTCCCCCCGGGCGGCGTTGAAGTTTATGGCCTTCTTTACTATGTTCTCGGCCTGCTTGAGCTCATCCGGCGTAAGCCCGATCTGCACGGGCTTTTTGGCCGGATCGAGGTCGTAATCGCCCTCGGGGGTCCTGGGCAGGTCCTGGAAGCCGTCTATCGCTATCGCCACCGACACGCCCGTTACATCGAAGGGATCGCGCTGTATCTTTTTCAACGCCTTGTTTACGGCGTGATTCCGTATATTTTCTTCTTTATCATACTTTGCGAACTGGTCGTCGCTCGCCTTGTACCCGGGAGGCTTGTTCCCTTCGGTACCGGCAGGCCCCTCGGGGTTCCAGCCGTGTCCCTGGAAGTGCTCCCTGGCGCTCTTTTCCGAAACGACCAGGGAATCCTTTACCTTGCGCTCGGAGTACGGGGTTTCCGGGTTGTCCGGTTCCATCTCTATCGGAGTGTACTCTTCCCTCTCCTCAGAGATCTTGTCCCAGTTGAAGTCCATATTAAGCCTGACTATCTGAATGCGGTCGGGCGTATAGACCCTTTCGAGGCCCTTTCGAATGTCGTGAAGAAGCTGGACACGCGCCTTTTCCTCGATTTTCTTGCGGTACTCGAGGAGCGTGTACTCCTCCTTTGCCCTGTCGAATTCGTTGTCGAAATCCGATATGATCTTTCCGTATTCATCGGTGACCACGACATTTTCCGGCTTCAGCTTGCCTCCGACCGCGCGGGAAACCAGGTACATTATCCCCTGTATTTCCTTTTTATTGAGCTTGTCGTATCCTGGAGCGAGGTATACCGTCACC
>MVZN01000024.1 GCA_002069125.1 Spirochaetes bacterium ADurb.BinA120 | reverse complement strand
GAGGAGGGCCGTCTGATTCTTTCGTTCCCCATAAGCGATGAAAACGGTTTTTACAGCCGCATAATCGACGCCAAAGAGCTCGCGTTTATAAAAGAGGAGTTATCCAGGCGTCTGGGCAGCCCGGTATCGGTGGAGACCAGGGACGCCCCGGAAGCCGCGAACTCCGTGGATGTGGGAAACTCGGACGCGCCTCTTCCGGAGGCGGTCATGATATCGCGGCCGGAGCCGGAGGAGCTTCCGCTTGTCAGCCCGGTGGTAGAGAAGGTAAAGGACATGTTTCACGGCAGTATAATCGATAAAGGAGACGAGTGATGCTTAAAGGACTTGGGGATATGGGCCAGATATTGAAGCTTCAGAAGGAGTTCAAGAATATCCAGAAGAGGCTGCAGAAAAACGAGCTGACCGGCGAAAGCACCGACGGAACTGTAAAAGCGACCGTTAACGGCGAGTACCGCCTGGTGGACATCCAGATCGATCAGGCTGTCCTCGCCGGCGCGGACAAACGGGCGATCGAGAAGAAGATCGTCTTCGCCGTGAACGACGCGGTGGACAAAACCAAGGAATACGCGGCCGAAGAGATGGCCAAGCTCACCGGGGGGCTCAACATACCGGGCCTTTCCAGTTTTCTGAAATAGGAGCGCACGGTGAACCTTCCGGCCTCCCTCGAGGCGCTCATCCGTGAGCTGTCGCGGCTTCCGGGCATAGGACCCAAAAGCGCCTCCAGGCTCGCCTTTCACCTGATCAAGGCGGACCCGGAGGAGTCGGCCGCCCTCGCGCGGGCGATCGTCGAATGCAAGAGCGCCATCACGGCCTGCACCTCCTGCGGCGCGATCGCCGAGGGGGGGCTTTGCCCCGTCTGCGCCGACCCCTCGCGCGACAGAAGCCAGATCTGCGTGGTCGAAAACCCGCGCGATGTGCTCACCGTCGAGCGCACCGGCGAATTCAGGGGTCTGTATCACGTTCTGGGCGGCGTTATTTCGCCTCTCGACGGAATCGGCCCGGAGGAGCTTTCCATAAGCCCGCTTGTCGAGCGCTGTGAGAGGGAGTCGGTGCGCGAGCTAATCGTAGCCACCAATCCTACGGTGGAGGGCGACGCGACGGGCCTGTACATTGCGCGGCTTTTCAAGCCCCTTGGAATACGGGTGATGCGGATCGCTCATGGCCTTCCTGTCGGCGCCGACCTGGAGTACGCCGATTCCATGACCGTGGCCCGCTCCATTGCCGGGCGCGTGGAGCTTTAGGGGCGCCTCGATCGCCTTTTCCCCTCTATCGAAATCTCTATCGGAATGCCTACGAGCTCGAGCCTCTTTTGGAGGGCCTTTTCGATGTGGCGCGAGACGTCCTTTCGAAATAGCGCGGGATTGTTAACGAAGAGCTTGAAGCGGGGCGGCTTAACCCCTGTCTGCGTGAGATAGAGGATCTTAAGCCTCCCGCCCAGAGTCGGGATGTGGTGCGAACGCTGGATTTCCTCCATTATTCTGTTGAGGCGCGGCGTCTCCACGCGCACTTCGGCCCTTTCGCCCAGTTCCACCGCCGTTTCGATAAGGCGGTGTATCCGCTGTTTTTTTATGGCCGAGATGGAGATAATCGGGAAATCGGCGGCCCGGTAGAACGAGAAGATGAGGCGCTCCCGGTATTCGTCGAAGGTCCTGTGGTCCTTTTCGATGGAGTCCCATTTATTCACCGCTATTACGGTCGGTTTTTGCGCCCCGATGATCTCGTCGGCAATTTTCTTGTCCGTATCGGTGATCCCCTCGCGTGCGTCTATCAGATGAATGACCACGTCGCTTCGCCGTATCGACTCGACGGCGCGCCTCAGGGAGTAAAAATCGACGTTTTCGCTGATACGGCTTTTTTTGCGTATTCCGGCCGTGTCGATCAGGGTGATTTTCCGGCCGTTAAAGCTGAACTCCTCATCGACGGCGTCGCGCGTAGTGCCCGGTATGTCCGACACGATCGCCCGCTCATAGCCGATGAAGGCGTTTAAGAGCGTCGATTTTCCGGCGTTCGGGCGGCCGACGATGGCGATTTTAAGGGTTTCCTCCCCGGAGTGGAGCCGTTTGACAGGCAGACGCTCCGTTATCATATCGAGGAGCAGGCCGATATTGAGCCTGTTGAGCGCGGAGATGGGCAGGATGTCGTCGAATCCGATTTCGTAGAAGTTGGACAGGTTCTGAAAATCGCGCGGCCCGTCCATCTTGTTGACCGCCACGACCACGGGAAGGCCGAGCTTTCGTACTATGTCGGCAAGTTCCATGTCGAAGGAGGCGGGGGCTGGGTTTTCGAGCAGGAGGATGATGGCCGAGGAGCGTGAGAGGAAGGCCCTGGCGTTGTCCAGAATCGCCTGCGAGAGGAGCGACGAATCCTCCAGGTCGAGTCCCGGCGTGTCCGACAGCATGAAAGAGGCGTCCGCGTGCGTCACCCGGCATGACAGTATGTCGCGCGTGAGACCCGGCATGGAGTCGACAATCGCCTTTTTACGCCGGATAAGCGCGTTAAAGAGCGTCGATTTGCCGACGTTCTGCCTGCCTATAATGGTGACGATGGGTAGCTGTTTTGCCATTGCTGTGAGCTTTACTCCTTTCCTGCACCACAATAAACCGGGCCTCGCGGCTTACAAGTAAATTAATTTATGGCGCCCGCCGTAAAACCAGGATGGAGGCGGCATTTATATGGAAATTAATTTCCTTGCGCCTTGAATGCAGTAAAACGTCCGCCGGCGGAAAAGACACAGGTGATATGCTTCGAAAAGATTATAATAATATTTATCGTATAAAAACAGTTTTTTACTTGCAAAAAACGATAATGTGTTTATACTTATTTCAAATTCGCGTCCGCGACGCCCGGCCTCGTTAATTAATTGACTTAATGTTCGCGGGTGCGCCGGGTCCTGTATCCCGGCAACAAAAAATAAAAGGGGTGGTGCGATACATGAAAGGTAAATCTGTAAAGCAGCTGACGGCGGAGGGAAAGAGGAGGGCTCTCAGGATAAGGAAGCTCGAGGGCGAACTCAAAAAGGAAAAGGTCGCTCTTGCCAGAGCGCAGAAGGAACTGCTGACGGCAAAGAAGGCCGAGGCCGCGGCGAAGAAGAAGAAGAAAACGGCGAAGAAGCCCGTCAAAAAGGCCGTTAAAAAGTAGACCATACCCGAAAGCGAAGGAAGAACCAACGAGGGGAGAAATGAGGCTCCCCTTATTGTTTTAAGTCTGATCCTGACGCCAAAACCCCGTCAAAATTAAGTGAAGTATTTTCCGGGGAAATTCGATAGATAATATAAGCACATAACCATATCGGCGGCATTTCTCGGAAGGCGATGCCGTCGCCGGCGCGAGTGCCGAATCCCTCTAAAGGCGGCGAAACCGCTAACCGGCGGTGAGGGCGATCGAGGAGAGCGTTGTGGCGGACTTCAAAGAAAGAAAACCCAGGGCATTCGATGAGATCCGGACACTCGAGGATATCATCGAGATGTTGAAGACCCAGTTCCATAACAGAAAACTCAATATAAAATATTCCATCGACCGAATTGAAGCCCGGGTAAACGAGTATCTCGAGGACAATACCGTGATGCTCGTCACGGACCAGGAATATGCCCCGGAGGATACGATAACGGTTTACGGCCTGCTGGACAAGTATTTCGAGATCGACATGAAGGTCGTGGAGACACGGGGGCCGGGATATTTCCAATGCAGGATCGTGAGCATGCGCAAGGCCTCCCGCGGCCGACGGGACCTGCGCTTCAAGGTCGGCCCCGAGAAGGTCATAGCGACCAATTTCAAGATATCCAAGCATACCATCGATATTACCAATTTTACCATTCCCACCAGCATAAAGGTCATAATAGAGCAGTTCCAGTCCCAGCAGTCCCGGCTCGCCGATATATTCAAGGTGGATGTTTTTCAGCCCGGCGACACCATAATCGAGAGGGTCAAGAAGACACAGAAGACCGTTTATATCCACGATTTCTCGAACCCGGACTCGCTCGCTCCGGAAAACGAAAATTTTATCGATCTACGCGATTTCCTTGGAGACGAGGGTGAGCTTTACCTTAAAAAAGGTATCGAACGCGGCTACAAGTCGCTCATCATCTCCCCGGTTACCTATATTACGCAGTCGGAACAGCCCATTCCATTCGCCTATATTCAGGCGATTTCGAAAAAGGAGCCGTTGACGATTGAAAAGGTGCTCGAGATAAAGGAGCTCGGTTTTGCGCTCATGGACCGAATCCGCGACGCCAACACGCTGATGGTGCCCGTCCACCAGCAGATAGTGGATATAAGCCTTGGCGGCGCCAAACTGCTGCTTACGGACGAAAACCTAAAAAAGTATATTATACACTCCAAGGGGTTTGTTTTCGACATCGTCTTCAAGCTGCAGGCGCCCATCACCATCTATGGAGATATCAAATTCACCTTCAACGACAGCGCCGGGAACATGTACGTGGGCGTCGATTTTGCGGGCAACTCGTCCCGAAAGGACGAGATGAAGCGCTTCTATTCGATCATCAGGCCAATGGAGGTCGAGTATAAAAGCCGGCTTATAAAGGAAATGAAGCAGAAGAACAGGTGAACATCACCCCCGATCCTTTATCTCTCCGGCCTCCCTGATGACCTCGGCGTCCGATTTTCGCGCGTAAAACGGCAGCACCTTCGAAATATCCTCAAAGCGATGAGGGGTTTCCGCATGGAACCTTTCCACAAGGCGGCAGGCCCTCTCCCCCGAGGGGATGAATCCGGTTAAAAGCTCGCATTTGGAAAGTGCCAGGCCGATTCTGTCGCTATATCGTTCGGCGCCGTCGCCCACGGCAATGGTGCGCGCACCGCGCGCCGGTTCCAGGAGCCAGGAGATTTCGTAATCGCCCGGAGGCACGAGCTCGGCAGGGGCAAGCGGGTCCTCGCCTGCCCGGTAAAGCGCGCCGAATACGCGGCCCTTCTTCGCGTCGAAGGCCGTCAGGATGAATTCGCCCGGAGAAGCCCCGACCGAGACGGCGTAAAAAAGCTGCGAAACTACCGGCGCCAGGGGAATGGCGAGCGCCTGCGCGAGCATCCGCGCGGTGCTTACGGCGATGCGGATTCCGGTAAAGGAGCCGGGGCCGACTCCCACGCCAATAAGCCCGATATCGCGGATGCCGATGCCGAGGGCGCCGAGCGCCGCGTCAATGTTCGAGAAGAGCGTCACCGAATGCGATACGTTCGAGACGGCCGTCCGGTCAGCGACGCGCCCGTCCGCCGACACGGCGAGGAGTTCGATCGGGGTGGAGGTTTCAATCACCAGGGTATTCAACGCGGATCTTCCTTTCGTGTTCGTTATGATATTCCAGGTATATGTATATGGTCGATTCCGGAAGGAGGCCTTCGGCGCGCTCGGCCCACTCGATGACGGAAACGCCATCCCCCTCCCAGTATTCCTCGAAGCCCAGTTCGTCGAACTCGGCCCTTCTTTCTATTCGGTAAAAATCGAAATGATAAAGAGGCGGCCTCCACTCGTATATCTCGAGCAGGGTGAAGGTGGGGCTGGTGATGTCGTCGCCGATGCCCAGGCCCCTGGCTATGCCGCGCGCGAGGACGGTCTTGCCGCTTCCAAGCTCGCCGCACAGCGCAAAGACTGTCCCGGCCCGGGCGCTTCGGCCGAGCTCTGTGCCGAGGCGAAGGCTCTCCTCTTCGGAATGGCTTATCGTTTCGAATACGCGCATGCTCAATTAAAGCCGTTCAGGTGGCGGCTTTTTCAAGCCTTTTTATGAATTCGGTGATGTGCGCGGGCGGGCCCACCTCGAAACGCATCGGCTTTCCCGTGCCCGGATGCGTGAACTCCAGAAGCACCGAGGCGAGCAGAAGGTGGGGGACGCCGTATTTCTCCCATTTGCGGGAGTAGATTGGATCTCCGACCACCGGAAGGCCCTCCGATGAAAGGTGTACGCGTATCTGGTGCGTGCGTCCCGTGTGGAGAAGGATGTCGAAGAGGGAAAAGACCGACGATTGCGCGTGGAAGACCCTTTTTAAAAACAACTCGGTTACGGCCTCCCGGCCGTCATCGCGGACGCACATCCTGTGCCTGTAGCGGGGATGACGGCCTATGGGCGAATCGATCGTGAAGTGCTCACGGGTGGGTTTCCCTATCGAAAGCGCGATGTAACGCTTGCTTACGGTCCGTTCGGCAAACGCCTCGGAGAGTGCCCGATGCGCCCTGTCGGTCTTGGCTACCACCATCACCCCGGCCGTATCCTTGTCCAGGCGGTGCACTATTCCCGGGCGCTCAACGCCGCCGATCGACGAGAGATCGCGCAGATGGTAGAGCAGCGCGTGGACGAGCGTGCCGTCGCTGTTTCCCGGACCGGGATGGACGACCAGTCCGGCGGGTTTGTCGATTACGGCGAGCTCTTCGTCCTGGTATAAGATGTTTAGGGGGATATTCCGCGGCTTGAGGTCGGAGACCTCTGGTTCGGGAAAGCTTATCTCGACGATATCATCGGTGTTCAGCCGGTGGTTGGGCTTTACCGTCGCTCCGTTTAGCAGGATGCGGCCCTCGTGTATTAGCCGCTGCACCAGGCTGCGGGAAAGGTCCATCTCGAGGGATTGCGAGAGGAAGCGGTCGATTCGCTCCCGCTCTCCCTCGTCCGGAATAATTATTGTAATCCGTTCGCCGTTCATGGAATTGGGTCCGGTGTAATCGGGCTTTTACGCCGACGCCCTTGAATTCGGGCCGGGATTGCCGGGGGGAGGCTCGCGCCCCGACGGCGGCCCCTGGTTAGGGCGCAAAACCTGTTACGAATCCGGCAAAAAGCGCCCCGTACGCCGGATGAATGATGTATAATATATTGACTTTCCGGTTCGTCCAGTCATAAATAGCCCGCATGGATCTCAGATCATTCAGCCTGTCCTTATCCGGCCGCGCCGCGAGGCTTGGCGAATACGCGCTCGAAAATGCCGGAACGCTCTATGCCTACGCGGGAGTGTTCTACTTCATGGAGATCATCTATTTTATGGTCGCCATGGCCTTTCTCTATGGAAGAATCCCGGCGGTCGTTATGGGATTGACGCTTTCGGCCCTGCTCTGCCTGCAACTCATCGGTCTGGCCATGAGGAAGGAGCCGTTTCGCAAGGCCCAGCTCTTTCTGATGGAGATACACGCCGCGTACTCGATCCCTTTTATAATCGGAGCGCTCTCCGGGGGCCTGTCGGCGGGCGGATTAGATCTAATTTTCACCTCGCTTCGCATCCTTCTGGTCGCCGTGGAGATACCGGGCCTATACATTCTTACCGATGATCGGGCGAAGGCCTGCTTTGCTTAAAGGTTCCCGGCGATGGCCATGCCGAATTCCGAGCACTTCAAGAGAGTCGCGCCCTCCATCTGGCGCTCGAGGTCGTAGGTAACGCGCTTCTGCTCGATCGTCTTCTCGATCGCCCGTACCAGCCTGTCCGCGGCCTCGCTCCAGCCCAGGAAGCGCAGCATGAGCTCTCCGGAGAGTATGAGCGAGCCGGGATTCACCTTGTCCTGACCCGCGTACTTCGGCGCGGTGCCGTGCGTCGCCTCGAAAACCGCCTCGCTGTCGCCAATGTTCGCGCCGGGCGCCATGCCGAGTCCGCCCACCTGGGCGGCGAGGGCGTCGGATAGGTAGTCGCCATTGAGGTTGGGTGTGGCGATAACGTCGTATTCCCCGGGCCGCAGGAGCACCTGCTGAAACATGGAGTCGGCTATGCGGTCCTTAATTACGATTTTTCCAACCGGCGATTTGCCGCCGTGTTTTTCCCATACCTCGTCCTCCGTAATGGTGCGGTCCGCGAATTCCTCACGCGCCAGTTCGTATCCCCAGTCCTTAAACGAGCCCTCGGTGTATTTCATGATGTTGCCCTTGTGAACCAGGGTCACGCTTCTACGGTCGTTACGGATGGCGTAATTGATGGCGCTTCGAACAAGGTTCTTGGTGTTCGATACGCTTATGGGCTTAATGCCTATGCCGGCGTCGAGGCCGAGGTTCTGCCCCATCTCGCGATTAAGAAATTCGATAAGCTTCCTGGCCTCGTCCGTGCCCTGCTTCCACTCGATTCCGGCGTAGAGGTCTTCCAGATTCTCGCGGTAGATGATCATGTCGACCCTGGTGGGGTCCTTCACCGGGCTCGGAACGCCTGGAAAATAGCGTACAGGGCGCACACAGGCATAGAGCTTCAAGATCTGGCGCAGCGCGACGTTGATGCTGCGGATACCGCCGCCGACTGGCGTTGTTAGCGGGCCCTTAATGGCGACCTTGTATTCCCTGATTCGGTCGATTGTTTCCGCGGGAAGCCACTCCCCCGTGCGGTTGTAGGCCTTTTCCCCGGCGAGCACCTCCATCCATTCGATCCTTTTGCGGCCGCCGTAGGTCTTCTCGACCGCCGCGTCCAGGGCTATCCTCGTTGCGCGCCAGATGTCGGGTCCGGTGCCGTCTCCCTCTATAAACAGTATGATCGGGTTGTCCGGAACCTGGACATTTCCATGATCGTATCGTATCTTCTCAGCCTTCATAGTCGCGCACCTTCGATATGGAGTAATATTACGCCGCCGGGGGCCGGCGAGCCGGACTCGCTAAACTTCGTCCGGCTAAGGACCGGACGCACCTTCGGGGAGGCGCGCCGGTATGCGCACCAGGTACATATAACGGCGCCGCTCCCCGGAAAAGCCCAAGTATTGAAACAGGGCCGAATTTATGCCAATTCTTTTTTAGGGAGGTGGATATAAATTCGTTGCAAAGCCGCGCGCCCGGCCATAAGGTCAATGTGGCGCCGTGAACGGCGCCGGAATCCCGAGGGCCTGCCCGGTCCCGCAGAGGGGGGAAAGGGCGGAGAATCCGCCGGCGGTGTAAGCATCGGGCCGGTTTTTGCCGATAGAATTACCGACGGAAAAAAATGGACGGTCGGAATAATTCCGCGAGGCAATCCAATGGGCGAAAACGACAATCTGAGCATCGATTTTTCGGAGCTCAAATACCTCGAGCGCCAGATCCACAACCTCGGCAGGCTCGTGGAGATCAACGGCATCATCAACTCCACCCTCGATATGGCCAGGCTCCTTACGCTCGTAATGGAAATTATCAAGGATATAATGGATACCGAGGCCAGCACCCTGCTCTTGTACGAGGAAGCCACGCGCGAGCTTGTGTTTAAGGTGGCGCTCGGCGAGGCGGGCAAGGAGCTCGAGGAGAAGTATCGCGTTAAGTCCGGCCAGGGGATTGCCGGATGGGTGGCCGAACACCGCAAAACGGTCTATATAAACGACGCCTATTCCGACGAACGTTTCGACCCATCGTTCGACGCCAAGACGGGCTTTGCCACGCGCTCGGTGCTGTGCGCGCCGCTGCTTTACAAGGGACGTCTGGTGGGGGTGATTCAGGCGATCAATCCGGAAAACCGGCCGGGTTTCGACGACGAGGACGTGGCGCTCTTCAACGCCTTCGCAACGCAGTGCGCGCTCGCGGTGCAGAACGCCATCTTCTTCCAGAACGCGCTGGAGGAGGAGCGCATAAAGAGCGAGCTGGCAGCAGCGCATTCGATCCAGCGGTCCCTTCTTCCGATCATAAACCGCCGCGAGGGGGAGGTCTCCATCGGGGCGCGCTCGATCTCGGCAAGGGAGATGGGGGGCGAGTTCTATGACATTTTTTTTCTCAAGGACGGATCGATCGCGGTGTCGCTTGGCGACCTGCACACCAAGGGCATTCCCGGGGCATTGTACGCGTCTGTGGTAAGCGGCGCGGTTAAGGCGCTCTCGCACGGGGGATCCGACAATCCGGCGGGGATCATCTCGTACGTGCAGGATATCGCGCGCGATCACGTGAGCGAGAGTCTCAAGCTTTCGCTTTTCTATGGGATACTGCGCCGCGATGACGACATCATCCGATTCGCGAGCACGGGCATAGCATATCCAATACTGGTGCGAGGGGGCGTTGCCCGCTACCTCCGCTTCGGGGCGGCGGTGGGGGAGAACGCAAGCAGGAATGTGAGCGTAAAACTCAAAAAGGGGGACGCCTTTGTCATAATCTCCGATGGATTGATAAACGTCAAAAACCGCGCCGGGCAGCTTTTGGGGCTAAGCCGCGTCATGAAGCGCCTTGAGGCGGGTTTCGAAAGCACGGGCGGGGCAATCGATTCGCTTCTCGCCCTCATGGAGGATTTTTCAGAGAAACTCGAACGCCGCGAAGACGTCTCGATCATCGTTTTAAAGATGGAATAGAAAGCGAACCGCTCAGCGCCCGAAAACGCGTTTGAACACTACGCGAAGGAAATAAAAAATGACGCGTAACAACCGGCCGAGCCTCCACGGCCTGGTTATGATCCTATAGAACCAGTCCAGTCCGCGGTCCATAAAGATGGCCGGGGCCTTTCTGATCTCGCCCGAGATGATATCGATCGCGCCGCCCACGCCGATGAGCACTGCGTTTCTGAATTCGTGGCGGTAAATGTCGATCCAGCGGTCCTCCCTGGGAAAGCCCAGCCCCACGAAGATGATGTTTGCGTTCGATTTGCGTATGGCCTCGACCACCGATTTTTCGCGCTCCAGGTTGAAATAGCCGCCGTGCCGGCCGACGATGCGAATTTTCGGGAAGGACCTGTGGATGTTCGAAAAGGTTCTCTCCACTATTTCAGGGCGTGCGCCCACCAGAAAGATCGAATACTCCTTGATCTCGGCGATTCTCACCAGGTCCATAAGAAAACTAATGGCCGGGATGCGCTCCTTGAGCGGTGTCTTGAGGAACCCGGCAGCCCACTTCAGTCCCGCCCCGCTCGCTATGCGCATAGAGGCCCTGCTGGATATGAGCTGCAGGTCGGTGTTTGACCTGTAGCGCTGGAGCTTGTAGGGGTTAAGCAGGATGATATGGTGCGTCCCGCCGGTTTCGATCATCTTCATGACCTTTACGATGGCCTGAGACCTCGAGACGTTGTCGACTCCTGTACCGAGAATGTTAACGACGTTCGCGTCTTCAAGCTTAACCTGGTTGTATTCGAGGATGATGTCGCGATCTTCCTTCCAGGAGTCGTAATAAACATAATCGTTGGCCACCGCGCCCTCCCGTTACTTGCTTGTGGAGCAGTCCCGCCGGGCCGTGAACAGGGGGCCATCGACAGGCGCGTCCGCGCGTCCGTTTTCAACGGCGGCGGGTTTGCGGGATATCGGTGGCGTTTGTATCACGGAATAAATTCGGCGTTTATCGATTTTTTAATTGAAATAGATCGGTGTCAATACAAAAATAAGCGGTGCCTTGCGGGCGTGTTTGGACAGGGGCGACCTGCCTAAAAAAGCGTAGTAATGGATGGGATTGGAGCTGGGGGATAGTATAGCGGCCGTTGATTCCATGATGTTTCGCGCAAAAACCGGCCGCGGAGCTTCGCGGGGCAGGGGAAGGCCGATCGGCGCCGCGTCCAGGGAGCGGCCGGCGTGATATCCGCGACAGGCCTAACGAAGAGGTGAAGATGGAGAGGCTGGATGAGGTCAGGGCGTTTATCGAGTTCGACTGCGCGCATGGTCGTTATATCGAGCCGGCGGAGCGAATGGAAGCCGTTCGCGAACGGCTTTTCGACGTGCTGCACACATACAGTCCCGGCGTCATAGTCAAGGCGGGCCTTGGATGCGGGAAGCTTCTGGAGGAATTGGCAGGCGAAAGCGATGCTTACATTGTCGTCGTCGAGCCCTCCTTAAAGGCCATAATGGACTTCATCGGCCGATGCGAACCCTCCATTCGCGAGCGGGTGCGCTTTATAAACGGCGAGTTCCACGATTTTCCCATAGACTATTACAAGGCCGACCTTCTGGTGTGTGTCGATTACCTCGATATCTTCGATTCGAGCCGCTCGCTGGACGAATTCAAGCGGGCCCTGCGCTTCGAGGGCATCCTGTTCCTGTGCACTGTGGTGCTCGATAACGGAGATACGGACGGTATTTACGACGAATACGCGCATTCCGTATTTCCTCTGCATAACGATTACTATCTCGAGGATGACCTGAGGACCTTCCTCGAGCTGAAGGAGTTCCGCTTCATCAAAGGGAGCGTTCTGAAATTTAGGAAGGAGCTCAAGAAAGAGACCGCGCATTTTAAGGGACATTTTGGGGATGTCTCCGAAACGGCGGTATGCGCTCTTCTGAGGGAACACGAGGAGATCATGCGGCGGCTTTATGGTATGGATGATGACGGGCGTGTCGATGAGCCCTATATGATCGGCTGCTTCATGCGGAACAAGCCATCCTAAAGGGCGGGGCTGTCCGAAAAGTTACTTTTTGAACAGCCCCTCTGTTCGGTCGGCGAAAGAAATAACGACCTTCGTTACTTTCTTCCGTGTGGCGAAAGAAGGAAACCAGAGAAAGCCCCGCTGGGGCGCCGCGCTTCGATACGGGCTGCGCCCTACTCAGCGTCCGCTTGGCTTGCCTGTAGGTTTTCCCTTTAGCCTACTCCAGGGCTGCGGAAGCTAACGCCCCCGGCGCGCTGCGCCACCCCCGGAGGGGGTTTTGCTGATGCCGATGGCCTTTCTTTGAACTTTGAACTGTTTATTGTCTTCGCCTGCGGCACCTCCTTTGCCGCTGCCTGGCGGGCTTCTTGTTTTAAAAGGGCTTATTAGACTGAAGCTTTAGCTTTGCTTAAAGTAACTTTGGGCATGTTACTTATCAGTTTGTCATCCTCCCGCAAGTGGGGCACGCCCCTTTGGGGGGTGCTTGTTTTTAGTCAACCCCGGACCGGTTCGCTTTACTTTGCAAGCATTCCCCCATCCACCGGGATTATGGCGCCTGTCACGTAGTCGGATGCCCTGGATGCCAGGAACACGGCGAGCCCCTTGATGTCGTCCTCCTCTCCCATCTTGGGGATCGGAATCTGCATGAGCATGGCGTTCTTGAGCTGTTCCATCTCGGGCTTGTCCAGGTAGCCCATCATGTCGGTATGGAAGAACCCGGGAGCGATCGCGTTGACGTAGATTTTATAGCGCGAAAGTTTTATGGCGAGGTTCATGGTGAGAAGGTTAATGGCGGCCTTGGACGAGTTATAGGCAACGGCCGGATGCGCCTCTTCGATCGACCCGCGGAAACCCATGACAGACGATATGTTGATGATTTTTCCGCCGCCCTTTTCCTTCATGATCTTCGCCGCTTCCTGCGAGAGTATCCAGACCCCCCTGACGTTCACGTCGAAGATCTTTTCCCATTTGTCCAGCGGGAAGTCGAGCGTAGGCGCGCCCCAGGTCACTCCGGCGTTGTTTACCAGGATGTCGATGGTCCCGAACTCCTTTTTGGCGGTTTCGACGAGGGAATGTATCTCCTCCGTGGAGCCCATGTCGCATTTTACCGGAAGGCATTTCACGCCGAGCTTTGAAATCCCGTCCGCCGTCTTCGTAAGGGTGTCGAGCTTTCGCGAGGCGATGATGACGTCGGCGCCCGCCTCGGCGAGGCCTGTCGCGATAAACTTTCCGATCCCCCTTCCGCCGCCGGTGACGACGGCCTTCTTGCCCTTAAGGCTGAACAGATCCATTAATTTCATGAGAACCTCCTCGGGATATCATTTGACGAATATTAAAGAGAGCGGCGCCGGACGCGCCGCGGCAGTCCGGCCCTCGTTGAATAAGGAGGCCGTTTGGGCATTCTGTCCACCACTATTTGACTGGAGATCTTCGAAGCCGAAAGCCCAAGTTCAACCCGGGCTCAAGTGTGAAGCGTACCGCCGTGAAAAAATTGTTGACAACGGTAGGGGCGAAACGGTTAAGTAAACCACCGTGCGGACCGGCCGGAGACGGGCGTTTTCGTTTTCGGGCGTGCGGCATGGGCCTCACCGGGGCGATTAGCTCAGTCTGGTTAGAGCGCCTGCTCGACACGCAGGAGGTCATTGGTTCAACTCCAATATCGCCCAACTTCTCTCATTCAGGAGCGCCGTAAATTGTCCAGCGAAATAAAAATCACCCTTCCGGACGGCTCGTCGCTGTCTGTCGAAGCCGATTCGTCTATATATGATATAGCCGGAAAAATCGGAAAGAAGCTTCAAAAGGCCGCGTTGGTGGCGGCGGTCAACGACCGGCTCGTCGATCTCTTCTTTCACATCAAAGAAAATACCAATCTCAAGCTCTTTACCTTCGCAAGCGCCGAGGGGAAGGACGCCTTCTGGCACTCGGCATCTCACCTGTTGGCGCAGGCGGTCAAAAGGCTCTTTCCGGGCGCCAAGTTCGCCATAGGCCCGTCAATCGAAAACGGATTCTACTACGATTTCGAGGTCGAGAGGAATTTCACGCCGGAGGACCTCGAAAAAATCGAAGCGGAAATGGCGAAAATCGTCGCGGAGGACATAGAGGTAGTCCGCGAGGAGATGCCGCGCCAAAAGGCCATCGAATATTTCTCCTCCATGGGAGAGAGCTACAAGGTGGAGCTGCTCATGGACCTGCCGGACGGAACGGTTTCGCTCTATCGCCAGGGCGAGTTTGTGGACCTCTGCCGCGGGCCGCACCTGCCGCGCACATCCTACATAAAGGCCTTCAAGCTCCTCTCCATAGCGGGAGCCTACTGGCGCGGCGACGAAAAACGCCCCATGCTTCAGCGCATATACGGCACCGCCTGGCCCACGAAGGAGGAGCTGGACGCGCATCTAAAGCACCTCGATGAGGTCGAGAAGCGCGACCACCGCAAGCTTGGAAGAGAGCTCGACCTCTATTCAATACACGAAGAAACGGGCGCCGGCCTCATCCTGTGGCACCCCAAGGGCGCGCGACTTCGCCACATCATCGAGACCTTCTGGCGCGAGGAGCACTATAAGAACGGCTACGATCTGGTATACTCGCCCCATATCGGGAAATCCACTCTCTGGGACACCAGCGGCCACCTGGGTTTTTACAGCGAGAACATGTACTCGCCCATGGACATCGACGGGCAGGACTACTACGTAAAGCCCATGAACTGTCCCTTCCATATAATGATCTACAAGAGCAGGGGATGGTCCTACCGCGATCTGCCGCTGCGCTGGGCCGAGCTTGGCACGGTCTATCGTTACGAGCGCAGCGGCGTACTGCACGGCCTGTTGCGCGTACGCGGCTTCACCCAGGACGACGCGCATCTGGTGTGCCGCCCCGACCAGATGCCCGACGAAATAGACCGCGTACTCGACTTCTGCCTTTATATGCTTCGCTCGTTCGGCTTCTCCGATTTTAAGGTGTATCTGGCCACAAGGCCCGGCGAGAAGTTTGTGGGCGATGAGGCCATGTGGAGCGAGGCCACGCGGGCGCTCCGGGAATCGGTGGAGCGGGCCGGAATAGACTACGAGGTCGACGAGGGTGGAGGCGCCTTTTACGGCCCAAAAATCGACATTAAGATAAAAGACGCGCTCGGGCGCGAGTGGCAGTGCAGCACCATCCAGTTCGACTTCAACATGCCCGAGCGTTTCGACGTCACCTACGTCGGAAGCGACGGGCAGAAGCACCGGCCCTACATGATCCACAGGGCGCTTTTGGGGTCCATAGAACGTTTTGTGGGGGTGCTGGTGGAGCATTATGCGGGCAGATTTCCAATGTGGCTCTCGCCTGTGCAGCTCGTGCTCATCAATGTGGTTTCGGATGCGGCGGAGCGTACGGCGCGCCTTCGAGACGAGTTTGCGGCCCGCGGACTGCGCGTGGAGTCGGACCTTCGCGAGGAGACCATTGGCTACAAGGTCCGCGATGCCATAGAAAAGAAGGTGCCGTTTGTGGGAGTAATAGGTAAAAAAGAGATGGAGAGCGGTTCGGTGTCGGTTCGCAGGCGGGGGGAGAATGCCTCGCGGACAATCCCCGTCGACGAATTCGCGGCCCTGCTCGAAACGGAAGCGGCCCGTAAGTCTTGAAAAAAGTCACCCCGACAGGCATTCGCATTCGGAAATTTTCTTGATTAATAAGGGCGTATACTGTCATGGTGGCTGAGTGCCGGTTTTCTTCGAATTCCGGCGGGCGGTGCGTTTGGCCGGGGTTTATTTGCGCCTGCCCGTAAGAGGCCCGTTAAGGGCGGTTTTTTTATTCTTTGCTCGAAAGCGGAAGGAGGTTTCGCATAGAAAAATCAGATTTAAAACGCTATCGGATCAATGATCAGATAAGGGAGCCCATGGTGCGGCTTGTCGGCGAGGAGGGGGGGGCCAGGGTCATTCCGACCGAGGAGGCCATGACGGTCGCCCGGGCCAAGGACATGGATCTTGTGGAAATCTCTCCGGACCAGGACCCGCCGGTAGTAAAGATCATTGATTTCAGCAAGTTCCGATTCGAGCAGATCAAAAAGGCAAAAGAGGCCAAAAAGAAGCAGAAGGTAATTCACGTAAAGGAAGTCAAATTCCGGCCGGCGATCGATTCGCACGATTACCGGCACAAGGTCAATCACGCCAGGGCGTTTTTGGAAAAGGGCGATAAAGTCAAGTTTACCCTTATGTTTCGCGGAAGGGAGATCGTCCACAACGAACTCGGGTTCAAGGTGATGGACAACATCCGGAAGGACCTCGAGGAAGTCGCCCAGGTCGAGAAAAAGGCCTCCATAGAGGGAAGGAATATAACGATGATAATGACGCCCATACCGTCTACGGCCAAAAAGTGACGGAGCGGCTTCGCAAAGCGAGGAGACAATGCCCAAGTTAAAGACTAACAGCGGCGCCAAAAAACGTTTCAAGCTCACCAAAAACGGGAAGGTGAAAAGGGCAAAAGGCTATAAAAGGCACATGCTCGAGGCCAAATCGTCCAAACGGAAGAGACAGCTTCGCGGCCCCGGCCTGGTTCACGAGACTGAGCTGGACCGCGTGAAGCGCATGCTTCCGTACGGCTGAAATGCCCGGTATACACCGACTACTGAAACACTTCGAGGGGAAGAATTATGCCACGTGCAACAACCGGTAAGGTACACCATAAACGGCGCGAAAAGGTTTTAAAGGACACCCAGGGCTTTTACGGCGCCCGTAAAAAGCTGTTTAGAACCGCAAAGGATGCCCGGCGCAGGGCCCTGGAGAATTCATACAAGGACCGAAGGCGCAGAAAAAGGGAATTCAGGGCGCTGTGGATCATAAGGATCAACGCCGCGGCGCGCCAGAACGGCATGTCGTACAGCAGGCTTGTGGCCGGAATGGAAAAGGCCGGTATCGCAATGAACCGCAAGATGATGGCGGACCTCGCCGTAAGCGACCCCAAGGCCTTTGCCCAGATCGTCAGCGCAGTCAAGGAAAAGATATCCTGAGCCGGGTATGTTCCAGACCCTCGGCCTGAGCGCCGGGAACACATCATGCGAAAAAATAATAAGCGCCCTGCTTGCGGCGCTTGTTTCATTTTCAACCGGGGCGTATGCGTCCATGCCCCACACGGAAACCATCGGCACGCTCCCCGAGGGATCGATGGAGCTGCTGGTAAATGAGGAATTCTTCAGTCACGACGGCGGCTTTCGCCGGGACACGTTCGGCATAGGTTTCGGCATTCTCGACAGCCTCTCCGCCCGGGTGTATATGCAGTATCTGCACAACGGGCCCATCTCCGGCAATGATTCCGCGCTTGGCGACACCTTCGTCCGCCTGTGGTGGTACGCCGGGGGCACCCCGGGCGGCTCCCTGCGATGGGGGCTTCTCTCGCTCTTTCGTTTTCCCACGGGCCCAAACGCGTACAGCGTGAAGCGCTGGAGGAACCTTGCGCTTGGCAACAACGAGCTCAAACTGGGCCCCGTGGCGCAGTACGAGGCCGGACCGTTCGTCCTCCACGCCAACCTTTTCTGGATATTCAGGGAGAAAGACCGGGAGGGTTTTTATAACGGCATTTACCTGAACCCGGCCAAAAAGGAGACGTACAGCAAGGTTCTCGGGCTCAACTTCGCAGCCGATGGCGCGTTTCTGAATGGAGATCGCCTGGCGAACGACTACGCCGCAGGCTCGCTGGCCCTCAACACCGACGCCGTTTATCCGCTCATCCCGTGGGTATCGGTATATGCGTCAAGGCGCTTCGCCCGGGTCGGCGGCGAGGATAAGCGGATCCCCGTCGAGGGGATGGGCGTCAACCCGCTTCTTTTTTCGGCGGGTGGAAGGTACTTTTTCTCGTACAACGCTTTTGCCGGCATATCCACGACTGTAAGCGCCGTCCGAAAACGGCATTATCCCGGCGAGACGATCGGCCTGGAGCTAAGGCTCCAATTTTAACATAAAAAAACTTGATTATATTCCGCGCCTGTGCGCATAATAGAGTTGCATTTAATATGATGAGGACCCGCGTCCTTTATCTTTTTTATTGCAGAGAGTTGTAATTATCGCCGAAAATATGGTAGGAGAGGGCGGGAACCCGCACTCCAACCTGCTTTTGGCCGGCGCGCTTGTTGCCGTTCCTGACAACGACGGGGTGCCAACAATAATTATGGAGGTATCAGAGGAATGATTTCCATGCAACAGCTCGAGGAGCTTGAAAGCAGGATTATAAAGGCGCTGCAGCTTATCGGCGACCTGAGGACCGAAAACGCGCGCCTGGAGTCCGACAACGAGTCGCTCAAGGTCGTCGCCGAAGAGGCGAAACTGAGCCTGGAGGAGAAGGAGCAGGAACTTGCCCGCATACAGCGCGAGCTGGATGACGCCGTGCGCGAGCTGACCGAGCTCAAGGGGAAGGAAGACATACTCGAAAAGAAGATAATCGAGCTGCTTGGAAAGATGGACGCCCTGAAGAGCGGCCCCGCGCCGATCAAAGGCGGCGGAGCGCCCATGGAAAGGCCGGTGGCGCGCGAGTCCGCCCCCAGAGCCGAGGCGCGGACGGCTCCGACCGCCCCCTCCAGGGAGGAGCCCGAAGTGGAGGTCGTCCGCGGCGGAGATGACATTGTTATTTCCGACAAGGACGACGATATCATCATCATCGACGATGACACTGCGCTTGCCGACGCCGATGTGACGGTAGAGACAGTCCCCGACAGATCCGGCGGAGAGGACGAGATCATCCTGCTCGACGAGGGGGCCGATGAGATCGTGATCGATGATGTCGAGAGCGATATGGTCATTTTGGACGAGACGGAAAAGACGAAACCGACGAATAAAAAGAAGGGCGGGTCCTTCGACGAACTTTCGATGGACGATGATTTCCTTATCATAGAAGAGGACGGAAAGTAGGCGCGCGAGCGCCACGGGCCGCGAGAGGAGGTTGCCGATGGAGAGCAGGGTCAAGGTTTCCATCTATGGCGCTACCTATTCAATCCAGGGGGAGGCGGCGCCCGAGTATATCGAGCGCCTTGCCCGCCTGGTGAACGAGCGAATGGAGGAGGTCGGCCGCGGCCTTTCCAGCGGCACGCCGCTGCAGGTGGCGATACTCGCGGCCTTGAATATCGCCGACGAGTATACGCAGATCAAGGAACTCAAATCGGGGCTGACGGGCGAACTCGAGCGGAAGACGAGGCAGCTCATCTCGCTTCTCGACGAGGGGCTTATCGGCGATATCTTCTCGGCATACGAAGCCTCACGCCCGAATCCACCGCTGTACTGACAGGCCCGCCTCGCGCAATGCCGGAGGCGCGTTCGGCCGATACGGGCCGGCCGTTCCCATCACCCCGATTCGAACGAGTCGTTTAATAATCTTTTCCTTTACCTTCCAGGGCGTTTCTTCTATGATACCCCGGTCGGTCCAGTGTATTTTTTTACACTTTTAATCATTGAACGGGTATTTAAAGTAACTGATGATCGAAGTGTCAGTTGTCACAGGCGACGAGGAACTTGTCAGGCGGTTCAGGGGGGGCGAGCAGAAGGCTTTCGATGAACTGTACGAGCGATATGCGCCCAGACTCAAACGGCTCATCGTCTATTCCATTGGCGACGCGGACGAGGCCGAGGACGTGCTCCATGATGTATTCATGAGGGTTTTTCTGCATATCGATTCGTTCAATACCGACATGGTCTTCTCGTCGTGGATCTATCGTATCGCCGTCAACTGCTGCAAGAATTTCCGAAAGAAGCACGGGCACGACAGACTGACGGTCGGCGGGGAGCAGATGGACGCTGTCAACTCGCCGGAGGGTTCGCCCGAGGAGCTTTACCTTAAGGAAGAGGACATGCGCGAATTCCACCTCGCCGTGGACGCTTTAAAAGAAAAGTTTAGGACCGTGTTCCTGTTGAGGTTCGATCACGGGATGCAGTACAGCCAGATCTCGAGCATACTTGATTGTCCGGAGCGAACCGCCAAATGGCGGATGCGGAAGGCCGTGGAAAAGATCGTGGACCGGTTAAAAACCAGAAACGTGGTATAACAGGCGCGGAATCTGTACGGTGCGGACGGGAGCCGGAGGAATGGAACCCCATATTAAAGAGGAAATAAACGCGATCGTGGAAAGCCTTCGTTCGGAGGGACGCTGCTCCGAGGGGCAGTCGCGCTCGCTCGCCGTCGTTTTCGACCGCGCCCGTTTTGACTGCCCGCCGCTCGACATACGGCAGGGCATCGCGCACGTGCGGGCCGGGGCCGCTGGACGGTGGCCCGCCGCGCCAGCATTTGCCATGACGCGCGCCAAAGCGCTTCTGGCGGCGGCGGCGCTGGTGATGGCCGCCGGCGCGGCGGCTCTCATCTTCCGGGCCGGTGATGGCGGCGCCGTTTACGAGGCGATTGCCGGACCGGTCCACGGCGATGTGCGCTTCGAACGGAAAGGCCGACTTTCGCCGCTGGGCGAGGGGACGGCGCTCGGCGCGGGCGATACGGTGCTTACCGGAGCGCTATCCTTCGCCGAGCTCCGATACAGGGACGAACTCATCGTACACATCAAGCGGAATTCCCGCTTCCGAATAGACGAGTTGCACCGTGACGGAGGGGGCGAACTGCGCGCCGGCTTGGAACTCTCATCGGGCACGGCGCTTTTCAGCTTCAGGAAACTCGGTCGTGGAGACGTTGCGGAGGTGCGTACGCCGACCTCCGTGGCGGGTGTGCGCGGAACGAGTTTCGGAGTCTCCGTATCGACAAGGCGCGATGTACGCTACGAGGTTTTGGAAGGCAGGATAAACGTAAGGGGACGCGTTCTGCTCGATCCGACCGAAACGCCGGATGAAGAGACACGACTCGCGCTCGACGAGATGGAGCACGGGCTGGCCGAACGGGCGGTCGCGGTCGAGGCGAACGAGGTCTGCGAGGTGAGGGCGAGCGAGGTCCGCGCACTTGCGGATAAAATGGAACGGATTGTGGCCGACCTGCGGCTAAAAAGTGGACAACCGGACGGCAGGCGTATTGCGGATGCCATCGGGACAATGGCGGCGGAGGCGCCCCCCCCCAGGATATACACCAGCGCCGAATCCCCGCCCACCCTGATGACCGAATTGCGGAGGCTTTCCGGCGACCTGCGTGGTAGAGAAGAGCCGGAGCGCGCCGATGTGAAACAAGGGGGCGCCGGTATTTTCGACCGGAATGAATGGATGGAGAGAACCAGGGCCTCCCATATCCTCGTTGACGATTCGCGGGGCCTTTTTATGGCGGTCGGAATGGACGGCCGCGTCGACGCGCTCCGCCGGGGGGCTGTGGCATGGCGCTTTCGCTGCGGATCGCCGATACTCACCCGGCCCGTTCTCGATGGCGGAATTATCTATCTCGCCACGGCGGACGAGCGCATTATCGCGCTCTCTTCCGACAACGGCAAGGAGCTTTGGACCAGGAAGGTCGACGGGGTGCTGCATTTCGGCGCGCGGCCGGCTGTGGACGGGAACGGACTGTATCTGGCGACTGCAAAAGGCGTGCTGTACAGATTCAACCGTCAGGGAAGGGAGGAATGGAGCCTGAGCCTTCCCGCGGCTTCCTATTCGACTCCCGTGGTCGAGGGGCGTCTGCTGTTCGTACCGCTTCAGGACGGCAGGATCCACGTGATCGACACTGTGCTTAGGATCGCCGTTATGCGGATAGACTCGGGAAGGATCGTCGGCTCTTCGGTGATCGCCCGGAACGGGCGGCTGTATTACGCGAATTTCGAGGGTGTAGTGGCCTGCCATAATGTGGAGCGCGATGAGACGGAGTGGAGCCATCGCGTGAGGGGGGCGATTACGGCGGACCCGGTCGTGGAAGGGGAATACATGTATGTGGTTTCCTCGGGAGGCGATGTGGTCAAGCTCTCGCTTGGCGGCCATAAGCTATGGAGCGCCAACCTCGGCGGACCGGTCAATCGCAGTCCGATTGTTGAGGGGCGGGACCTGTATGTGTTGTCGCGCCGGGTATTTTACGTGTTCGACACCGACCGGGGAACTGTACAGTGGTCGATTGTCACACCCACGGAATCGGCGACAAATATCGCGATATCCGGCAGGACCCTGTACTTTGGAACGGAAGGCAACGGAATATATCAAATCAGGAAATAGAACGGCGGACACTTGCGCCCGCCATTACGGTGTATTATTAATGGAAGGTCATCTGTCGAGAAAGGAGGGCTGGTCATGAAACGTTCAATGGCGGTTTTACTGTCGATGGCGGTTGTCTTTTCCTTCTCCTGTTCGAAGAAGGCGGAGAACAGGTCGAGGGCGGTAATAACATTCATGATAGGAGAGGCCCAGGTATTCCGTAACAATGCCTGGGGCGGCGCCGATATGGGTATGGAGCTCGCGCAGGGGGACCGCGTGCGGACCGGCGCGGGAGGAACGGTCGACGTGCAGGTTGGCACGAGCGTGGTGCGCGTCAAGGAGAAAAGCGAGTTGGCGCTGGCGGCGCTTTTCCTGGAAGGTTCCACCGGTATCGAAAACACCTCGCTCGAACTTGCGTTGGGGACCGTACTCGCCAAGCCCAAAAAACTCGTGAAGGGCGAAAGCTTCTTGATTAAAACCCCTACGGCGGTGGCCGGAGTGAGGGGTACGATGTTTATGGTGGAAACAAGCCCGTCGAAAGACACTCGTGTCGAGGTGGTGGACGGCAATGTTCGGGTAAGCAAGCGCATAGCCGCCCTGGAGAATATAGAGAACGAAACCGTCCGGGAATCGGAGCTTATAAGGAAGCTCGAGGCGCAGGTTGAGGAAAGCGCCGTGACAGTAACCGAGAACAGGGCGGTGAAGGTCGATGCAAGGGAGGTCGCAAGGGCCAATACCCAGGTGGAAAAGGTGGTGGAGGCCGTTGTCGCCGTAGAGGAAAAAAAGGCCGAGGCCCCGCCCGTCGAGGTCGCGAAGGCGGTCGAGCGGATAGCCGCGATACAGGCCATCAAGGCCGACGAGGTGCGCAACGAGGCGGCGCTGAAAAAGGAATTCGAGGAAATGAAGGTAGTCGAGATAAAGGCGCCGGCCGGGGAGAGCGTGGTGGAGAAGGGGCGGATCGAATTGTCGGTCATGCCGGAGAGCGCCCGGGTATTTCTTAACGGCGAGCTTGCGGGATCGGGGAACATCTCGATCGAGATGCCGGTTGGTTCCTATTCCCTGAAGATCGAGGCCGAGGGATACGAGGACTTCGCCAGGGACATCGCGCTTTCGTCCGACCGGCCCATAAAGGAGAAAATTGAGCTGGCCAGACTGCGTCCGCTCGACAGGGTGCGCTGGAACCTTGACGTAAAATCCCCCGTGAAGGAAATGGTATATTCCGGCCACCGCGTATTCGTTGCCACGGGAGAGGGAACGCTCATCTCCTTCGAAAGAAAAAACGCGGCCAAGATCTGGGAGAGGCAAAGCGGGCTCGTGACATCCGGCATCGCCCACGATAACAACGCGCTCTATTTCGCGACAGCCGACGAGAAATTCAACGCCCTCTCCATGGATACGGGCGAAACCCTGTGGAGCGAAAAGCTTGACGGCGCGGTGATCGATACGATGACGGCGGTAGTCACCCCCGGCTCGGTCTATATCGCCACGACCAGAGGGACGGTGTATTCGTTCAGCCTTAAGGGCAAACGCAACTGGAAATTCAACGCGGCCGCGGGCGTTTTTGAGACCCCGATATTGGTGAACAACCGGCTCCTGGTTTCCGCAAGCGACGGGAAGCTCCATTCCCTCGCCGCGCAGACCGGCAGGGAGCAGTGGACGGCCGATCCGGGGGCTAAATTCAGGCTGGCCTACCATAAGGGCACGCTATACGTGGTGGGTTACTACGGCGCGGTCTCGGCCCTCGATATGGAAAAGGGGACGGAGCTCTGGAGGAAGGACCTGTCGGACACCTTTATCACCATCCCGATCGTAGCCGGGAACAGGATAGTGGTCGCCGGGCTGAAGGGGGCGGTTACCTGGCTCGACCTTGACAATGGCAACATTCTGGCCCGTAAGGCGCTTGGGGGCCCGGTGAAGAACTCCATGGTGTTGAGCGGCGGAGTGCTGTACATCTCCGCCAACGACACGCTCTTCGCGATGGACGCCGTGGGCGGCGGCATACAGTGGAAGCACCAGGCCCCGGGAAGGATCAGCACGGCCGCGAGCGTGGTTGGAAACGAGGTTTATGTGGGCCTGGAGAACGGCCGCGTGGTCTCGCTCAACCGGAGCCTGGAAAGGGCCCACCGCTGAGCCGGGAAGGCCTCTTCGTATAACAGAGACCGCAGGTGAGACAGTCCCTCCCGTCGCACGGCCGCAATGGCCGGTCCGGGGGGGCGACCCTTTCCGGGAGCTCGCGCTCCGGCGCTGGCCGCGTGGCGCGAGAGGCGAGCACCGAGGCGCCATAGGCCGCCGCGACCCTGTTTGCGGAGGGAACGATCACCTCCATCTGGAGCCGCCTGGAAAAGGCGAGGCGCATCGCCTCCATTTCCGAGACCCCTCCGCAAAACATGACGGGGCCGGTGATTTTCATGCCCGACCCGAGATCGTTCAGATAATTTTCACAGACCGCTTCGAAGAGGCCCGCCGCGATCGATTCCACGCTCCATCCCCTCTGCTGCAGATTGATCATCTCGGTTTCGACGAAGACAGTGCAGCGGCCGGTGAATCGCGCGGGCCTTTCCGCCATCTGTGCGAGATCGGACAGCTCCATGGGGGTGATGCCCAGCCGGTTCGACTGCTGTTCGATGAAGGAGCCAGTGCCCGCCGCGCATACGGAGTTCAGGCGGAAATCCGAGATCTCTCCGTTTTCCAGGGAAATAAGCTTGGAATCCTGCCCTCCGATTTCGATGATGCTTCCGGCCTCCGGCAGGAGGACGCGCGTCGCCTCCCAGGTGGCGGTAATCTCGTTTTTCACGAGATCCGCGCAAAGGACTTCCCCTATGAAGTTCCTTCCCGAACCGGTGACGCACATGGCGCGATACCGCGCGAAACCGGCCTCACGGGCCGACCGGCACAGAGAGCCCACGGCCCCGGACGGTTCTCCGCGGTGATACCGGTAATCGGAGTATAGAATCGAGCCATCCTCGCCGCTTATTACCAGCTTGGCGCTTATGGATCCGATATCTATGCCTACATACATGTCCGGGACTTCCATGCCGCCCGAGGCGACCCTCTTAAATCACCCATACAGGGCATCATTTATTCAAGCATATAAGTTGTCATGCGTCATTTTTTCTTTCGGCGGTCGTTTTGCTGGCATACGAGTGCGTTATGGCGGCGGTTTCCATGGTGGGTCGGGAGGAATGGCATTCACCCAACATCAGGCCCGCAGGGCCTCTTGCGCAATTCCATTCCGGGAAGGGACTCGAAGGAGGAAAAGGGTTGGAAGCCTCCGGGAACCCGTTTGCCGACGTGCGCCAATAACCGGTACTTTCCATGAAATGTGGTAGAGTATGATTATATGGGAAGCGACGGAGAGGACGGTTGGGATGACTCGGCGGTGCAAATCGACCGGCGCGGGGTTCCCGGGGCGCTACAAAAAAAGCTTGAAAACGGTAAACCATGATTTATGATAGAAGCGGAAACGGACCGATTATATCAAAGACGGGCGGTTTTGGCAAATGAATATCAATGAGCTGACGCAAATGGTCAACAGGGTGACGGCGGCCACCTCCGCCGAAGCGGGGGATACCGCCGTTTCGGAAAACGAGATCGTCCAGATCGTGAGTTTTATGCTCGATGATGTGGAATACGGGATCAACATCCTTCAGGTACACGAGATCATACGAATGCCCGAAATTACAAGGCTTCCGAACACTGCGGAATACATCCGCGGCGTCATAAACCTGAGGGGGTCAGTAATTCCGGTCGTCGACGTCCGTCTCCGCTTCGGCCTGGCCAGTGGGTCCGTTACTGACCTCACGCGGGTCATCGTGGTCGAAACGGGCGAGAAGCTCGTCGGGCTTCTGGTCGACAACGTATACCAGGTGGTTCGCATGCCCGGCCGCAATATCGATCCGCCATCCGACCTTATCGAGGGCATTTCCGACGAATTTATAAACGGCATAGGCCGTGTTTCGGGGCGACTGGTCGTCATTCTCAATCTCGATTACATTCTCTTCTCGCGCTCCGACGGAGAGAAAACGGCCTACGGTTACATGTAACACGGGCCGGGGCGGTTCCCGGGCGGACAGGCGCCGCCAGGGGGAGCGGACAATTCTACAATAATGCGCGGGGTGTGGCCATGGCGTTTTCCTTGGGCGAATATCAGGATATATTTCTCGAAGAAGCGGACGAACAGCTTCAGGAGCTCAACCAGAACCTGCTTGAGCTTGAAAAAAAACCCGACGACATCGACATCATCAACAATATCTTCAGGGCGGCGCATTCGCTGAAGAGTTCGGCCGCCTTCGTCGGCCTGAACGACCTGAGCGACCTGGCCCACAAGATGGAAAACCTGCTGCAGGGAATACGCGACAGGACCATGCAGGTAAGCCCCGCCGTCGTAGACGTGCTCTTCAACTGTTTTGACGTTATAAGCTCCGTGATCGATACCGTGGGCGCGGGGAAAAACCCCGACCAGGACCTCTCCGAAATCATAGAGAGAATAAAGGAAATCAGCGAGGGGGCGTCGGCGCCGCAGGCGCGTCCGGCGAAGGCCGCCCGTGAGGCCGGCGATATCCCCAAAACCGCGCTCTCGGCCGCGCAGATGAGGCAGGTCAAGGAGGGCCTCGAGGGGGGCATGTCATGCTGTGAGGTAATAGTCTTCGTCGATCCCTCGGCCCAGATGAAATGGATAAAGGCCCAGCTTGTGCAGGCCAATCTCGAAAAAATCGCCTCGATAGTTTCCATAGCCCCGCCGCTCGAGACGCTTCAGGCGGACAATCAGACCGACGTATTCAAGGTGGTCATTTTAACCGCGGCGTCGGTGGAGGATGTCCGAAGGGCCTGCGAGGTCGACCAGATTACGCGAATCGATCTCAAGAAGATCAGCCTGAGCCGGAAAGACGACAAGACGGTGCTTAAATTCCATGAGAAGGAGACCCTCTTCAACGAGGAGTACGGGCAGGAGGATGCTTCGACGGCGCTTTACCATTCGGAAGGAGATACGGACGAGGACGATGACGAGGAGGAGAGCGAAGACTACAAGATCGAGACCATACGCAAAAGGGGCGACAAAAAGGCGGGAGCCATAAAAATTGTCAAGGTCTCGGTGGACAAACTGGACCTGCTGCTCAACAATGTGGGGGAGCTGGTCATCGCAAACTCGGGCTTCTTCCGTCTTTACGAGGAGATGCGCAAGGCCAACCTCGACAAGTCGCTCACCAATGAATTCAAAAACCGCATGGACCAGATGTCCCGCATCGCCAAAGATCTGCAGGGCGGGATCATGAAAACGCGGATGGTCCCGGTGGGGCAGGTCTTTACACGATTCAACCGCCTTGTCCGCGACCTTGCGAAGGAATTCGGCAAAATGGTCGCGTTGCAGATAAGGGGCGAGGAGACCGAGCTCGATAAGAAGGTCATAGACGCGATAGGCGAACCGCTGATGCACCTCATCAGAAACGCCATCGACCACGGGCTGGAGACCGCCGAGGAGCGCAGAAAAATCGGCAAACCCGACACGGCGACCGTCACGCTAAATGCCTATCAGTCGGGCAACCAGATTTTTGTCGAGGTTAGCGACGACGGGCGCGGACTAAACGCCGGCAGGATAAAGAAGAAAGCGCTCGAGAAGGGGCTGGCCTCCCCCGAGATGCTTGCCAACATGGACAACGAGGAGATTTATTCCTTTATTTATCATCCGGGCTTCTCCACCACCGATGTGGTCACTGATGTCTCGGGGCGCGGCGTGGGGATGAATGTCGTAAAGGAGATCGTCTCCGAGCTCAATGGCAACGTCAGCATCGAGACCGAGCCGGGCATGGGAACACGGTTTCTGCTGTCATTCCCGCTGACGCTGGCGATCATTCCGGCCATCATGGTCAAGGTGCGCCACGAGCTGTACGCCATTCCGCTGTCTGACGTCATCGAAACAATTAAGATTTCCTTCGCCGACATCACCACAATCGAGGGACACGAGGTCATAAACCTGAGGGGCGAGATCCTCTCCCTGCTACGGCTAAACGAATTCGTCGGGATAGAGAGCGGGGTCGATGAAGACCGAAAGATGCCGGTGGTCGTAGTGGGATACGGAAACCGCAAGATCGGGCTGATCGTGGACCATCTGGAGGGCAAACAGGAAATCGTCATCAAGTCGCTGGAGCAGAATTATGCGACCGTGGAGGGCCTCTCCGGAGCGTCGATATTGGGCGACGGCAGCATCTGCCTGATCCTGGACATCGCTTCGATGATCAACCGGGTGATAAGCGAACAGGACCGGCTGTCGAGGGCGCAGCGGCAGCGCGTTGTCGAGCGGAAGGCCGCGGGGGTGGAGGAGGTTAAGGAGATCCCCGTCCTGTCGCGCTCCGCCGCCGAGCCGGCCTCGATGACGGCCTCCCCAGCTCCACAGGCGAAGGAGGCAGCGAGGCGTGAGGAGCCCGTAAAAAGCGCGCCGCCCGAGGTGGGTCCGGTAAAGGAAGATATCGTGTTCGAGCGAAGGGGCGCGGCCCCGGAGGCGAAACCGGCCCCAGGGCCGGAGGCAAGGCCGGCGAAGCCCGCCGGAGACGATGCCGCGATCGAGGAAAAGGTGCGCGACGTTCTTCGTTCTTTCAAGGACGAGCTTAAGGAAAGCATTAAGACAACCGTGGAGGGCGGCCGGCCCGACGGCCATATAAAGAAGTCGCTTGGCATCACCGAGGAGGATATGGAGCGGGTGCAGGTCCTCGCAAACGTCGGAATAACGAACGCCGCCGAATCCCTCTCGAAGATCCTCGGCAAGCAGATCGACCTTTCCATACCGGTGGTCGAGCTCCTTCCGGTCGAGAAGGTGCCGGAAACATTCGGCGAGGTCGACAATGTTTATATAGGGGTCTACATGCCGCTGGTCGGCGACATCAAGGGGACCATACTTTTCGGCCTGGCCGAGCAGGCGGGTTTCGAGCTCATCGACATGCTCTACGGCATAGAGAGCGGCAGGACGCGGGAACTCGACGAGGATGGGGAGTCGGCCCTCAAAGAGGTCACCAACATCATCGGCTCGTCGGTGATAAACGTCATTTCGGAGAAAACGACAATAGCGATCAAGCCGGCCGTGCCGACCATAGTGCACGATTTCATGCAGTCCATCCTCGATTCCATACTGGTGCTCCACAATATTTCCAACGACTATGTGCTGGTTATGGATACCGAATTCTATTATCAGAATGACCGGGTGATAGGCAAACTCATGGTGCTTCCGGAAACGGAGTCGCTGAAGAAGATAGTGGACAGGCTTAAATAAGGGGCCATGCCGGAAAAGATCAAAGTCCTGGTTGTCGACGATTCGGCGCTGGTCCGCAAGATCGTAACGGACATACTCCACAGGGACCCGGATATCGAGGTCGTCGGAACCGCGAATAACGGCAAGACCGCCATCTTCAAAAACGGCGCGCTAAATCCGGACGTCATTACGCTCGACATTGAGATGCCGATAATGGACGGCCTCGAGGCCCTGCGCGTCATAATCGAGACCAATCCCAAGCCGGTCATCATGATGAGCGTCCTTACCCAGCACGGCGCGGAGGCGACCTTCCGGGCCCTGGAGTACGGGGCGGTCGATTTTATTCCGAAACCGTCGACGGCCCTTTCGGTCTCCGTCGAGGAGATCGCCGACTTACTTATCCGCAAGGTCAAATCGGTCTATAAATCGAAGATCAAGCTCCATCCGGGCGGAGAGGCCGAACGGCGCGGGGACGACACCCTGAAGCCCGAGGGCATGCGGAGAAAAGAGCCCGGAAACAGGGTGGTCGCCATAGGAACATCGACCGGGGGCCCATCGGCGCTATTGCAGGTGTTCCAGAAGCTGCCCTCCGATTTCGGTTCGCCCGTGCTGGTGGTGCAGCACATGCCCGAGGGGTTTACGCGCGCCTTCGCCGAAAGGCTCAATCTCAACTCCGGCCTTTCGGTTAAGGAGGCGGAGGACGGCGATCGGGTGCGACCGGGCTTCGGCTATATCGCGCCGGGCCATTCCCACATGAGGATAGAGCAGGGGCCTGGGGAGCGCTTTCTCCGGGTGTTCCAGGGGGACAAGGTCTCCGGTCATCGACCATCGATCGACGTTCTGTTCGATTCGGTGGCGGAGACATGCGGAAGGGATTCCGTAGGCGTAATAATGACTGGGATGGGCAGGGACGGCGCTGACGGTATTGCGAGGATCAAGGATAGAGGCGGTTACACCATAGCGCAGGACGAGGACACGTCCGTCGTGTACGGGATGAACAGGGTGGCGGTGCAATCCGGCGCCATTGACAGGGTGGTTTCGCTTTACAGAATAGCCGAAACGATCATGGAAAACGCCTGACACTCCGCGCTACCGAAACCCGGGGGCCGCGCCGGATGGAATTAATTGCCTTGTTGTCGTAAATTTTTCTTGAACACTTTGACAGGCGTTTGTAAACTGTAATGCCGGGAGTGTGGTGGACGCTAATGCCTTGAATATGGAGTGGGGAAATGGCTACTATCCTTATTGTCGATGACGCGAAATTCATGAGGACGCTCGTGAAGGACGCACTTGTTCCGAGAGGGCATGAGGTGATAGGCGAGGCTGAAAATGGGAACCAGGCGGTCGAACTCTACAAAAAGATGAAGCCGGATCTGGTTACCATGGACATCACGATGAGGGAAAAGGACGGAATCCAGGCGGCGGAGGAGATACTTACCCTCGATCCGAAGGCCAGAATCATCATGGTAACGGCCCTCGGTCAGGAGAATCTGCTTACTCGGGCGATCAAGATCGGCGTAAAGGATTTCGTCGTAAAACCGTTTCCCCCCGAAAGACTCCAGAAGGCCGCCGAGAAGGCGCTTGCCTGAACCGATTCCGGCGCGCCGGGCCGGCCGCCGGACCCCCGCTTGACGACGCAATCAACACCGGGCGGAGAGGATGCTCTCCGCCTGTCATTATAAGAGGTGGCGGTTTCTCCCTCATGCAGGAAAACGATAAAGACGCTCTCCCGGAAAAGGAGGCGGACCGTCCCGTCATTCACATCGACAACTTCGACGGGCCGCTCGACCTTCTGTGGGGCCTGATAAAAAATGCCCGTATCGAGATAACGGATGTCTCGATATCGAGCATCACCGAGCAATACATTGCCTACCTAAGGCTGATGGACCGGATGAACGTCCAGGTGGCGTCCGATTTCATCGTAATGGCTTCGGAGCTCTTGTATTACAAATCGCGTGCGCTCCTGCCGGGGGGGGAGATGGAGGACGAGTATTTCGTTCCGCCCCTTCCACCCGAACTGGTGCAGCGTCTTCTGGAATTTAAAAAGTTCCAGGACGCGTCCAAAAATTTCAGAAGGATGTTCGAGCTGCAGGCCGATTCCTACGCGCGCGTAAATCCCGCCGACACGTCCTCCCCGGAGCCCGAGCTTATCGAGGTGTCGCTCTTCGACCTGCTTAGCGCTTTCGCCGAGGTGATGGATTCGGCCCGGGAAATAGAAAGCAAGGAAATTGTATTTGACGAAATACTGGTGAGCGACAGAATCACGCTCATCACCGAATTGCTTAAAGAGAAAGAGCAGATTCTCTTCGTGGAGATATTCCCCGAGAGGCCGGGCAGGGCCGAGATTGTCGCGACATTTCTCGCAGTCCTGGAAATGGCCAAAATACGAAGGCTGAGGATAATGCAGCACCGGGTGTTCGGGGACATTCGCCTGTTGCGGGTGGACGCGGACCGCGGGGCGGATGTGCCGGGTGATGCTGAACAGACATGAGTAAGGGCGAAGAATTGACCGAAATCCACAACCAGGAAGAGGAGACCGGTCCCGGCGCGGCCGGGGAAGGGGACGACGGACGGGACGAGAACCCCAGTGAGGAGATCGATCTGGCGGGGCTTTTCGAGGCGCTTCTTTTCCTTTCAAACGAGCCGCTGCCATTGTCCTTTTTCGTAAAAAACCTCGGGGTCGACGCACAACAGGCGAAAATACTGCTGGATTCGCTTGTGGATGAATACGAGGAAAGGGACGGCGGCATAAGGCTGGTCGAGATCTCCAACGGTTATCAGTTCATGACGAGCAGGCGTTATTCCTCCCAGATACGCGGCATAATGGGCTATGCCCGCCGGGAGGGGTTGTCCAAGGGCATGCTTGAGACCCTTTCCATCATAGCGTACAAGCAGCCCATAGTCCTCGCGGAGATCGAGGAGCTTCGGGGCGTATCGTCCCGTATGATGGTGGCGAATCTCATGAAAAAAAATCTGATAAAACCGGTGGGACGAAAGGAGCTGCCGGGCAGGCCCTTGTGTTACGGCACCACCGACGAGTTCCTCCGCTACTTTGGCCTCAACCGTCTCTCGGACCTGCCGAAGCTGTCGGAGATAAAGGAATTTTCATTCGAAAACGAGGAGTAGCGCGATGGGCGGGCGAATCGATGAACTGGATAGAAAGATCGTGGAGCTCCTCGCAAAGCGGTGCGGGGAGCATATCGAGGAGCTCAAGGCCCTGCCCCCGGGCGAGGCGCTGTACTCGGCCGCTAGGGCCAGGGAGCTTTCGGATTTCCTGGAGTCGCTCGAGCTTGGGCCGCTTTCTGCGGATATCGTAAAAAGGATTTTCTCCGAGCTTTCGGCCTTTGCGGTGTCCGCCGTGAGGCCTCCCACGGTGGCCTATCTGGGACCCGCAGGGACCTTTACCCATTCGGCAATGCTCGATATTTTCGGAGCATCGGCCACGGGAGTGGCCGTAAAGAGCATCCATGATATTTTCCTGGAGGTCGAGACCGGCCGGGCCCAATTCGGAGTGGTGCCTGTCGAAAACAGCACCGAGGGCGCGGTGACATACACGCTCGACGAGCTGATGGAGACCGAGCTTAAGATAACCGCCGAGAAATACCTTCGCGTGACGTACAGCCTGGTGTCGGTCGCGAAGGACATGAAGAAAATAAAAAAGCTCTACTCGCACCCGCAGTCGTTCGGGCAGTGCAAGGAGTGGATAAGGAAGAACCTCCCCGACGCCGAGCTCCACAACGTGAGCTCAACCTCGCTCGCCGCCGAAACGGCATCCTGGGACAAGCTCGCGGCCGCGGTGACGTCGCACGCCTCGGCGGAGATCTACGGTTTGAACGTGCTCGCAACGAACATAGAGGATTCGAGGCAGAACTACACCCGCTTCTTCGTAATCGGCGAGCGCGACAATCCGCCTACGGGCAGGGACAAGACCTCGATCATCTGCGCCGTTCGCGACAAGCCGGGGGCCCTCTATGATCTATTAGGGCCCTTCGACCAGGCGGGCATCAATATGACAAAGATCGAGTCGCGTCCGGACAAGAAAAAGATGTGGGAGTACAATTTTTTCATTGACTTCATCGGACACAGGGAGAATACGATCGTTAAAAGCGCGGTCGAGAAGATGAAGGAAGACCTTATCTTTCTTAAAGTCCTCGGCTCATATCCGGCCGAAAAGTAGAGCCGTCCTCCCTGCGCACCCATCACCCCGCAATTACTGGAGCGTGTCATGCTTATTGTCCTAAAACCCAATATAAGCCAGGAAGAAATCGACCATATCGTAGGCAAGATACGCTCGCTTAGCCTGGAGCCCCACGTTTCCACCGGCGTACAACGCACGATCATCACGGTTATCGGTGATGAGGACATCCTTCGCGAGCAGCCGCTCGAGGCGCTTGCCGGGGTGGAATCTGTAAAATCCATCCTGAAGCCCTACAAGCTCGTTTCAAGCGAGACTCAACCGGACCGGAGCCTCATTCGCATAAACGGCATCGATATAGGCGGAAAGAACATCGTAATCGTGGCGGGGCCCTGCGCGGTCGAGGGCGAGCGGGAGGTCATCGAACACGCGCGGATGGTAAAGGAGTCGGGAGCTCATATCTTCCGCGCCGGAGCGTTCAAGCCGCGCACTTCCCCGTATTCGTTTCAGGGCTTTGGCGTAGAGGGCCTCAAGTTCCTGGCGAAAGCCAAGGCCGAAACCGGACTGCCCATAGTGACGGAGGTGATGGACCCGCGCGACGTTGGGGTGGTCGCCGAACACGTGGACATTTTGCAAATCGGCACGCGCAACATGCAGAACTTCAACCTTCTCAAGGAAGTCGGGAAGGTCGACAAACCGGTGCTCTTAAAGCGCGGGATGAGCGCCACGGTAAACGAATTCCTGATGTCGGCGGAATACATCCTCTCCAAGGGAAACCGCAAGGTGGTGCTTTGCCCCCGCGGCATCCGGACCTTCGAGGATATTACGCGTAACACGCTCGACGCGGGGGTGGTGCCCGTAATCAAGGCGCTAAGCCATCTCCCGGTGCTCTGCGATCCAAGCCATGCCATGGGGCTCAAGGACTACGTGCCCGCCGCGGCGTATGCCTTTGTGGCGGCAGGGGCGGATGGCATTATGGTCGAGGCGCATCCGCGTCCCGAGGACGCTCATTCCGACGGTCAGCAGACCATCGATGGGCCTACGCTTGTCGCGATGATCGACCGCATCCGCAAGATAGCGAAGGCTCTGGACAGGGACCTGGTCTGATGTTTCGCCGCTTGGCCGTGGTGGGGCTGGGGCTCCTGGGTGGCTCCCTGTGCAGGGCCGTCAAGGAGAAAGACGGCTCGGTGAGCGTAACGGCTTTTACCCGTGACACCAAAAGGCTCTCGGGGGCGCTTTCGGAAGGGATTGTTGACCTCGCGCTTCCGGTCGAAGAGCTCACTCCCGAGGGCTTCGAGCTAATGGTAATAGCGTCGCCTGTGCTCTCCTCGATGGAATCGCTTAAAATACTTCTTGATCATCCCAAGCTCGGCGGCTGCCTCCTTAGCGATGTGGGGAGCGTAAAGGCGCCCCTGGTGGCGCTCGCGGAGGCAAATCCAAACGGGGCCAGGTTCGTTGGCTGCCATCCGATGGCCGGATCGGAAAAATCGGGTTATGAACATTCAAGCGGAACACTTTACCGGGGAGCGTCGGTGATCATCACCCCCGGAAAAAATAATTCCGAGACGGACATCCAGACAATGGAGCGCTTTTGGGCCTCGCTCGGCGCGGATACGGTGCGCTGTGACGCGGAAGAGCATGACAGGCTGGTGGCGGTCACAAGCCATGTACCGCACCTTGCGGCCTGCGCCCTGGCCGATCTTGCGGCGGAGGCCTCCGCAGGCGGAAGGCTCACGCCGTTTATCGGAAGCGGGTTCCGCGATCTTACGCGCATCGCCATGGGCTCCCCCGACATGTGGACGGACATAGAGGCCGCGAACGCGGAGAACATAGTCCGCGCGATCGACGCGCTTAGCGCAAAGCTCGGGCATATACGGCGCTTCATAGCCGAAGGCCGGCATGAGACCGAAGGGCGGGCCTTCCTGGAGCGCGCCGGCTCGTTTAGAAGGAGCGTGGGCTGATGGAAGGCGGACGCCTGGTTGTGGCGGTGGACGGTCCCGCGGGTTCGGGCAAGAGCAGCGTGTCACGCGAGGCCGCGCTCAGGCTGGGAATGCGCTACATCGATTCGGGTGCGATCTACCGGGCGATTACGCACTACCTGCTGGGACGTTTCGGCTCCCTCGAGAAGGGCAAGAGCTATGCGGAATTCCTGGATGGGCTGAAGATCGACCAGCGCTTCGAGCCGGACGGAAGCGTGCGGACATCGGTAAACGGCCTCGATGTTTCGCGCGCGATTCGGGACGAGGCGATCGCCCGCGGTATCGGGGCGGTTTCGGACGATCCGAGTGTGCGCAATTTCGTAAACGAGCTTCTGCGCTCCTGGAGCGCGCGGGAGTCGCTTATAATGGACGGCCGCGACATAGGCACCGTGGTGTTTCCGGACGCCACGGTCAAAATATACCTCGATGCCTCGGTCGAAGTTCGCTCCATAAGAAGGGTCGCCGAATACCGGGAAATGGGAAAAACTGTTGACGTAAACGAGATCAGGAACCAGATTATCCGCAGGGATCAGGAGGATACCGCGAGGCCCTTCGGGCGCCTTCAGAAGGCGGAAGGTTCTTTTTATATCGATACCTCCTCCATGGAAAAGGATGAGGTGATCGAGAGGATGATCGGTTTGATAGCGAAGGCTGACGGTCCGAGAGTGCGGGACGGCCGGCCGGAATGAGACCGCGACGCAGCAGCGACTCACGACGCCCCGAAACAGTTGACCGCAGGCAGGTATAATTCCAACAGCGCAATGTCATAGGTAGAATAGATCGGCTCTCAATTTTTGCTCGGGATACGGAGTATGGAGAACGTAAACGAAAAAATCGACGACGGCTTCTCGATGGAAAGCATCGCCTCAAACGCCCTGGACGAGCTGAAGCCCAACAAGCTCATGAAGGGGGAGGTCGTCACCATTGACAGCGAGTTCGTCTATGTGAATGTCGGCACCAAGTCCGATGGCCGTGTGCGGATTCAGGAATTTTCGGAGCCGCCGGCCGTGGGGGACACAATCGACATAGTGCTCGCCGAGCGGCGCATGGTCGACGGAATGTACATGTTCTCCAATACGGCGGCCGTGAGGGAGAAGGGCTGGCGCAAGCTGGTTGATCTGAGGAACTCGGGGCAGGAATACCTCAGCGGATTTGTCTCGGCGGTGGGCGAGAAGGGCCTAACCATAGATTGTGAAGGCATAAGCGCCTTTCTTCCCTTCTCGCAGGCCGCTGACCTCAGGGGCAGAAAGGCCGCCTCGCCGGATGAGCTGCATACGTTCAAGGTGAAGAGCGTCGATCCCAAAAAACGCTCGGTGCTCGTTTCGCGAAAGGAATATCTGGACGAGACCAGGGAGAAGGCCTGGGCCGACATAGCTTCCAAATACAGCCCCGGCGACAGGATCAGCGGCAAGGTCACGCGCTTCGTGGAGTTTGGCGCGTTTGTCGATATTGGAGGCGTAGAAGGCCTGCTCCACAAGAACGACATCTCCTGGAAGAGGGTTTACAAGAAGAAGAACATTCTGCGCATCGGAGAGGAGCGCGAGTTCGTCGTTCTCGACATCAAGAAGGATGAGGGGCGCATCTCGCTGGGGCTGAGGCAGCTTGTCGAGGACCCGTGGCTTTCGGTGGGCGAAAAATACAAGGCCGGAAATACGGTCGAGGGCCGCGTGGTGACGCTTACGGGCCAGGGCGTGTTCGTGGAGATAGAGGACGGCATAGAAGGCTTTCTGAGCGCCTCCGAGGTCTCGTGGACGCGCAAGACCGTTCTGGTGAAGGACAGCTTCAGGAAAGGCCAGATGGTGGGCGTGAAGATCCTCGGGATCGACAGCGAGGAGAGAAGGCTTATACTCGGCATGAAACAGCTTGCGGAAAACCCCTGGGACGCCATCGATGAGCGTTTCCCGGTGGGGACCGTGCTGAAGGCGCCCGTGCGCAAGGTGGTGAGCTTCGGCATCTTTGTGGAAATAGAGGAGGGCATCGACGGACTGGTGCATATCTCCGATATGAGCTGGGACGATACGGTCAAGGACCCCGCGCAGCTCTACAAAGCCGGCGACGAAATAGAGGTAAAGATACTCGACATCAGAAAGAGGGAGATGAGGATTTCCTGCGGCATCAAACAGCTCACTCGCTCCCCCTGGCAGGCGGTAAAGGAGAAGTTCCCGCCGCGCAGCCGGGTTTCCGGGGTGGTTTCCGGCATAGTGCCGTTCGGCCTGTTCGTCCGTGTGAGCGAGGACGTCGAGGGGCTGGTGCATATATCGGAGGTGTCGCGCAGAAAGATTGAAAACCTTCAGGACAAATTCAAGATCGGCGACCAGGTAAACGCCGTCGTTCTGGGGGTGGATGTGGATAAAAAGCGCCTTTCGCTCAGCATGAAGCACTTCGAGGTTATGAGCGAGAAAGAGGAGCTCAGCAAGGTGCTCAACAACACCGGACCCACGAGGGTCACGATAGGCGACATGATAAAGATGAAACAGGGATGACGCGGGGCAATATGGAGAACAGGGAAATAGAGATACGCAGAAACGTGGTGGAGCGCGGCCTTATGGCCGCCAAGGATTTCGCCCAAAAAAACATGCGCCTGGTCATCTGGAGCGTCGTCGGATTGGCGGCCGCGGCGGTCCTCCTTTCGGCAGGCTACCTGTTGTACGACAGCCGGCAGGAGGCGGATCTGGCGCGCTACGAAAGGATACTGGACGATTTCCGCGGCCTTAACCCTTCGACGGACGCGGAACGCGCGGCAGCCGTCGAAAAGACAGCGGCGGAACTTATAGCGGCCTCCGATGGGGCACATTGGGGATACGTCAGCCGGAGCGGCCTCTATGTCGCCGCAGGGCTGTATTTCGAGGCGGGCATGTACGAAAAGGCGCTCGAATCGTATCTTAAGAGCGCGGACCGCTCGCCGCGTTCGTTTTTCGCACCGCTGGCGTTACAGCAGGCGGCGCGCTCCTGCGAGGCCCTGGGAAGGAACGGGGAGGCCGTGGAGATCTGCCGGCGGCTGGAGAAGGATTACGCCGACAGCGCGGTGGCGGATCAGGTTGCCTACGATGCGGGAAGGTTGTACCAGATGGAGGGGGACCTTTTCAAGGCGCGGGAAAGCTTCAACAAGGTGCTTACCCTGTTTCCCAGATCGCCGTTCGCCAAAAAGGCCCGCGAACGTCTGATGCTCCTTGGGCTTGTCGAGGGAAAGGGCTGAGTGGAACCATCTGGAATTATTTAACCGTATTGCCGGAATAAGGTGTTGACATTACCGGGGGGCGATTGTAAAGACGACTGACTTTCCGACCGTGACATCCCTCCAGGGAAGCGCCGGTGGCGTACGTTTATAACTACACTGTATAATGGAGTTAAACCGTGGCTGTTCCAAAGAGAAGAAAATCGAAGTCCAAATCGCGCATGAGGAGATCGCACGACGCGATCGGCGTTCCCAATCTGAGGCCATGTCCACGGTGCGGTGCTTACGTCGCCCCACACAGGGTCTGTCCCGAGTGCGGTCATTATAAGGACATCCTGGTCGTCGAGCCCAGGGTCAAGGTTAAAGACAAAAAGAAGTAGCGGACGATCGTTCGCGCGCGGCCCGGAGATAATGGCTTGACAGGCGATGTTCGTAGGCTATAATTGATGAGATCCATGCAGTTTTGCCGGGCCGGTTCATTTCGCGACTGTGCGGTTTTTCATGGCCTTTCCGGCCCTGTCGATGGCGGACCTCGAGGGCGGGAGTGTCGGATTCAGGAGGAGGGCGGTTATGGCGGTAGATTTCGATAAGATACGCAAGATCATCGTTGACCAACTGGGAGTCGATGAGTCCGCGGTCACCGAAGACGCCTCGTTCGTCGATGATCTGGGCGCGGATTCCCTTGACACCGTCGAACTGGTAATGGCCCTCGAGGAGGAGTTCGGCATCGAGATTCCGGACGAAGACGCCGAGAAGATGATTACCGTAGGGGACGCGGTGAAATATATAGATTCAAAACTTAAATAGCCCGGACGAACGAGGCGGGCCCGGCCGATTGCGCATGATTGAGGACGATAAACACGCAAGCAATAAAAAGAAAAACCGCCTGCGACAGATCAACAAGCTCCAGAGCATCCTAAAAATCAAATTCCGAAATAAAAGCCTGTTGAACCGGGCGCTGACCCATCGTTCGTATCTAAACGAAGCTGGGCCGGGCGCCAGGGACAACGAGCGCCTCGAGTATCTGGGCGATTCGGTTCTCGCGCTGGTTGTAAACGAGTACCTTTTCAAGCGCTTCGAGAAGTATCCCGAGGGGGACCTGGCGAAGATCAAATCGGCCGTGGTTTCCGAGGCCACGCTTTTCAAGGTGGCGCGCGAGCTCAATCTGGGAAGCTTTCTCCTTATGGGCAGGGGCGAGGATCTCAGCGGGGGGCGCGCCAGGCCCTCGATCCTCGCCAATACACTGGAGGCGGTGATCGGCGCGCTATATCTCGACTCGGGCCTCAAGGACTGTAAAAAGCTCGTGCTCTCTCTTTTAAAGGGCGACATAGAGCGCATCGACAGCATGGAGAGCTACCGCGACCCCAAGACGACCCTGCAGGAGTACGTGCAGAAAAAATACCGGGAGAGGCCGCTGTATGAAATTATCGAGGAGAGCGGCCCCGATCATCAGAAGCGGTTTACCGTCAGACTCGTCGTCGCGGGCAAAAGCGTGGCGGAGGGTACCGGAGCGAGCAAGCGCGGAGCCGAGATGGAGGCGGCGCGA
>MVZN01000023.1 GCA_002069125.1 Spirochaetes bacterium ADurb.BinA120 | reverse complement strand
GTGCCTGGCGGAGCTTCGCAGCCCCGATGACAGGCGTTTCGCCTATCCCTTCATAACCTGCACCAACTGCGGCCCGCGCTTCAGTATCGTGCACGACATTCCCTACGACAGAAAAAACACCTCCATGGCGTCCTTCACCATGTGCCCGGCCTGTTCGAAGGAGTATGCCGACCCGCTCGATCGGCGTTTTCACACCCAGCCGAACGCCTGTCCAGCGTGCGGTCCACACATGGAGCTTTGCGACGCGAATGGGACCTCGCTTTCCAGTGACGGCCGGGAAATAGCGGTAATGACCGCGGCGAGGCTTCGAGCCGGGGCCATAGTCGCGATAAAGGGGGTCGGGGGCTACCTTCTGGCCTGTGACGCCGAGAATGACGGTTCGGTGTTCGAACTTAGGAGAAGAAAAGGGCGACCCTTCAAGCCCTTTGCGCTGATGGCCGCAAACCTCGAAAGGGCCGGAGAGTTTCTGTATATCGGCGAAGCGGAAAAATCCCTGCTTCTGTCGAAAGAGCGGCCAATAATACTTATGAAGGAAAAAAACGAAACAATCAGCCGCCATGTGGCCCCGGGCCTGAGTTTTATCGGACTTATGCTGCCCTATGCCCCCTTCCAACACATGCTTTTCGACATAGATCCCGAAATGGTGCTGGTAATGACGAGCGGTAATGTCGCAGACGAGCCCATAACATACCGCGACCGGGATGCGTTCGTTAAGCTTGGAAGGATAGCGGACTTTTTCGTAGTCTATAACCGCGAGATCGAACAGTGGAGCGACGACAGCGTGCTCTTCGTGGAAAGGGGCATGCCCTTCTTCGTGCGGCGCTCGCGCGGCCATGTGCCGGTGCCTATACCGCTCTCGGGCGCGGGTGCGGAGGTGTTCGCCGCTGGAGGGGATTTAAAAAGCTCCTTCGCCTTCGCGCGAGGGGGGGCTGCCGTCATGTCCCAGTTTATCGGCGACCTGGAGTCGCCGTCTGCGAACGACCTGTATCGCGCCGAGATGGGCCGTTTTCGCGATATCTATCGATTCGATCCGGGCGTCGTCGCCTGCGATCTGCATCCGGGGTATTTCACCACGGCGCTCGCGGAGGAATTGGAGGCCGCGGGCCTGCGGAAGATTATGGTTCAGCATCATCACGCTCACATCGCTTCGGTGATGGAGGAGCGCAATCTTCGGGGAAAAGTGATCGGTATCGCGTTCGACGGCACCGGTTATGGCACGGACGGACATCTGTGGGGCGCCGAGTTCCTCGTGGCGGACAGGCGTTCCTTCGATCGCCGCGCGCATTTTGCATACTTTCCGCTTCCCGGCGGTGAGAGCGCGATCCGTGACGTATGGAAGATCGGCGTCGCGCTGCTGTACGGTCTCTATGGAAAAGAGTATCCGTTCATGCGCAGGGACGATGAAACGGCCATGGCGTGCGAACTGATCGAGAAAAACATCAATTGCCCGGAGACGTGCAGCATCGGGCGGCTCTTCGACGGGGTGGCGGCGATTCTCGGGCTAACGGAAACGGTCAGCGCCGAGGCTGAGGCCGCGATGCTTTTGGAAGAGGCGGCCCTCCGCGGTGCGGCCTATTGGCGTGAGGACGGCTGGTCAGTCCCGCTTACGGGGGACGCTCCGGCCGTGATCTCCACAAAGGCGCTTGTGGAGCGGGTCATGTCCCTCTTCCGCGGGGGCGCCGGTGTAGAAGCCGCGGCCTATGCGTTCCACGCCGCGATAGCGAAGACCTCGGTGGAAATCGCTGTGCGAATTAGGTCGGAAGGGGGGCCAAACCGCGTGGCGCTTTCGGGGGGGGCCTTTCAGAACAGGCTGCTGCTCGGCCTTATGCTGGACGGCCTTCGGGAAAAACGGTTTGACATCCATCTTCCGAAAAAAATACCATTTAACGACGGCTGTATCGCGCTCGGCCAGATAGCGGTGGCAAGGGAACATTTGAAAGATGGATGATGATGGCATAAAATCACAGGCCGGCGCCCTTCGTTCCCTCCGACTGGAGCGGGAACTGCGCATCATGGAGGTCTGCGGCACGCACACCACGGAATTCTTCCGCACCGGTGTGCGGGGACTATTCCCAGAAAAGCTTTCCCTGATCGACGGTCCCGGATGCCCCGTATGCGTGACGCCGAACGACTACCTGGACCGGGCAATCGAGATCTCGCATGTTCATGGCGTTATAGTGGCCACCTTCGGGGACATGGTAAAGGTGCCCTCGTCTTACAGTTCGCTTGGACGCGAAAGGGCGGGCGGACTATCCCTGGAGGTGGTCTATTCGCCGCTCGACGCGCTCGAACTCGCCGCCGCAAGGCCTGAAAACCAGGTTGTTTTTTTAAGCGTTGGCTTCGAGACGACCGCGCCGACGGAGGCCGCAACGGTGCTTGCCGCCGCCGAAAGGGGAATAAAAAATTTTTCCATATTGTGCGGAAACAAGCTTACGCCGCCGGCCGTAAAAGCGCTTCTCGACTCGGGAGAGACGGCCATAGACGGTTTCATCCTGCCGGGGCATGTAAGCGCAATTACGGGACTCGACCCATGGCGCTTTGCGGCCGAGGACTACGGCAAGCCCTGCGTGGTTGCCGGTTTCGAGGCGGGCGACCTCATCCTTGGGGTCGTCACGCTCTTGCGGATGATTGACGAGGGGCGTAACGCAGTGAAGAATGCCTATCGGCGGGCAGTGCGCGACGACGGGAATGTCAGGGCCCGGGAGATCATGTACCGGGTGTTCGAGGCATGCGAAGCAAACTGGCGCGGCCTGGGCATTATTCCGGGAAGCGGGCTTGCCCTTCGCGAGGAATACTTTGAGTTCGACGCCGAGAAGCGCTTCCCGGTCACGCCGCCTCCTGCGAGGGAGCACGCGGGATGCCGATGCGGAGAACTGCTGCGCGGGCTCATCGCGCCGACCGACTGCGGCCTTTTCGGGAAAGCGTGCACGCCGGAAAACGCAGTCGGCCCCTGCATGGTGTCGTCGGAAGGGCCATGTTCGGCCTATTATCTATATGGGGGGCTTTGATGGAGGGCCGGATCCTCGCCGGGCACGGAAGCGGCGGAAAACTGATGAACGAATTGATCGCCGGCCACATACGCCGCGTACTTGGCCCCGAGAGTGTCCAGCTCGACGACTCGGCGATTCTCGCCATAGGCCTCGAAAGAATAGCCTTTACCACCGACACCTTTACCATAACCCCTCTGGAGTTTCCGGGCGGGACCATAGGCTCGCTTGCCGTAAACGGTACGGTGAACGACCTGGCGGTGATGGGGGCGCGTCCGCTGTATCTGAGCTGCGCCCTCCTCCTGGAAGAGGGCCTTGAGATTGCCGTGCTCGAGCGCATTCTATCTTCGATGCGCGAGGCCGCCGACCGGGCCGGGGTCGCGATAGTTACGGGCGACACAAAGGTGGTGGAGAGGGGCAAGGCCGATAAAATTTTTATTAATACCGCCGGGATTGGTATACTTGAACGCGGAGCCGAGCGCAGGGAGCTTGAGCCGGGGGACGCGGTCATTATAAACGGATTCATCGGCGACCATGGCATGTCGATCATGGCGCTGCGTAACGATCTGAGTTTCAGCCGGGGGCTTGTTTCTGATTGCGCGCCGATGAACCGGCTGATAGCAAGGGTGACGGCCGCTTTTCCGGGAAGCGTGAAGTTCATGCGCGACCCGACGCGGGGAGGGGTGGCCTCGGTCCTTAACGAGATCGTTAAAGGGGCTCCTTTTGGGATCGGCCTTTACGAGTCGGAACTACCGATAAGAGACGAGGTGAGAGGCGTTTCCGAGATGCTCGGCATCGACCCGCTGTACGCGGCGAACGAGGGCAAGGTCCTCATGATTGCGCGGGGCGGGGACGCTGAAGCCATTGTCGAGTCGATGCGCTCCCTTCCGGAGGGCTCCAGCGCCGCGGTAATAGGCAGGGTCACGGAGGCTCATCCCGGTAGGGCCTATCTCGAAACCAGGATAGGAGGCAGGCGCATATTGCCGGTGCTCCTGGAGGAGCAGCTTCCCCGGATATGCTGAGAAGCCGGTGTTGAAATCGAAGGGCAATTAGCCTGACAGCGGGTTTGTAAAAGGAGACTATTTATGTGTCTTGCGGTTCCGATGACGATCAAGCGGGTTGAGGGAAATCGAGCCCTTGCCGAGGCCTATGGCGTCGAGAGATTTGTGAACATCGTGATGATGCCGGAGGTTTCGGTCGGCGACAGGGTGATCATACATGCCGGCTTCGTTATCGAGCGGCTGGACCCCGAATCGGCGCGGGAGATGGAGGCCGCCTGGGACGAATACCATCGGGCCCTGGGGGACGATGGAACTACCGGGAGGCCGGATGGGGAATAGGCGTTTGATACCCACTGAGATCGTTGCCGGGGCTGTAGGCGAGCTTGTGGAGCGGGCGAGCTTTGCAATGCCGCCCGGAGTGGAGGAGATCTATGAAGCCATGCGCGGACGCGAGCGCTTCGAGATGGCCCGGCATACGCTTGGCGTCATTGTAGAGAACGCCTCGATAGCCCGAAAGGAAAGGCTTCCGCTTTGCCAGGACTGCGGCGCGACTATTGTATTCTGTGACATCGGACAGGACGTCTCGCTCGAGGGCGAAAGCCTTCGCGACGCGCTGGACCGGGGCGTGCTGGAGGCCTACGAGCGGCTGTATCTTCGAAAATCCATAGTGGCCGACCCTCTTACCCGCGCCAATACCGGCACCAATACCCCCTGTTTCATTCACACGGATATCGTCTCCGGCGATCGTGTCGGTATTACCGTATATCTCAAGGGGGGCGGTTCGGAGAACATGAGCTGCCTGCGAATGTTCAGGCCCACTGTTTCAATAGACGAGATAATGGATTATATCACGGAGCGGGTCGTTGAGGCCGGGCCGAATCCCTGCCCGCCGCTTTTTTTGGGCGTGGGAATAGGGGGTACGGCCGACCTGGCCATGCTGAACGCAAAGCGGGCGGTGCTTCGCGGCGTGGGGAGCGTGCACCCGGATCCCTTTTACGCGGGGCTCGAAAGCCGGATCCTCGAAAGGCTCAACAAAACAGGGGTGGGCCCCCTGGGTTTTGGCGGCGTCTCGACGGCGGCGGCCGTGTACATCGAGGCCGCGCCGACACATATAGCGACCCTTCCGGTGGCCCTCAATCTTAATTGCCACTCGCTGAGATACGCGAAGAGGGTGTTGTGAACTGGATTGCCCTGCGGGCCCCGCTTGACGAGGGTTCGGCCGTAATGCTTCGAGCCGGCGACAGCGTGCTCTTTTCGGGCACGCTCTATGTCGCGCGCGACAAGGCGCACGAGCGCATAACGAGCATGATCGAGGAAGGGGCGAATCTCCCGTTCGATCCGCGGGGCCAGGTGATATATTTCATGGGGCCGAGCCCGGCGCCGCCGGGAAAACCCATAGGCTCGGCCGGTCCCACGAGCTCGTACAGGATGGACCCGTTTGCGGAAGCCATGTGCCGCGCGGGCGTAAGGGGATTTATAGGAAAGGGGCGGCGATCGCCGGAGGCGCGGGAGGCGATGCGCGCCCACGGCGCCGTATATTTCGCCTCCTTCGGCGGGGCCGGGGCCTATCTTTCAAAGAGGATCCGCTCCTCCATGGTAATCGCCTTCGACGACCTCGGGCCCGAGGCGATGCTCAAACTCGAGGTGGCCGATTTCCCGGCCATCGTTATCAACGATATCCACGGCGGAGACCTGTATGAAGATGCGCTTCGAGAACGAGGATGAATTTACCGCTTTCAAGGAGGAGCTAAGGCGGAGGCTTTCGGCCCATTCGCCCCGTTCGATCCAAAGGGAGGGCTTTCGTCCAGCCGCGGTCATGATACTCATCATGAACGACGGGGGTGTGCCCCATGTTCTTCTAACGAAAAGAACGGAAAAGGTCGGAACGCACAAGGGACAAATGGCCCTTCCGGGAGGCGGGTATGACGAGGACGATGGGGATTTTCTGCGCACCGCGCTTCGCGAGACCGAGGAGGAGGTAGGGGTTAGGCCGGGGGATATCGACGTGTTGGGCCGCTTCGACGATTTCATCTCCATTGCGGGTTTTCAGGTGGTCAGCTATATCGGGATTATACCCTTTCCCTACGAGTATAAGATAAACCGGGACGAGATAGAGGACTACGTGGAGGTGCCTCTCTCGATGTTCGTCAACAGAGAGTTCGGCAGAGTGCAGAGGGTCGAATTCGAGGGGGAGATGTACAATGTGTATTATTATTATTTCAGGAATTTCGAGATATGGGGGATGACCGCCCGTATTCTGACCGATTTCGCGGCAAAGATGCTCGCCCCCATCCGCCCGTGATCCCGTCGATTTATTTCATTGACACAGGCCGTGCCGCGCGCGAATATCCTTTTGCCGTACCGAGCGGCAATCCAACCATGGCATCCGGGAGTCCATCGTGAAGCGTTTATATTTGCTCTTGCTGTGCGCCCTCTTTTCTCTACAGGCCTGCAGGACCAGGCCCATTGACGAAAACATATTCCGGGGGGTCTGGAACGACTACCTGCAGCGGGAGTTCGAGGAAAGCTTCGACGAGAGGCAGTCGATGTCCCAGCGGGAGACCCTGCTGCGCGAGGCGGCCGCTGTCCACGGCGTCGATTACGAGGCGCTAAAGAGATATATGGCTGCCGAGCAGAAGGAAAAATACGACATGATCTTCATACGGCGTTAGGATGAGTAAGGGGAGGCAGCATGTTTAAGAAAATTCGCGAGCGAAGCCTGCATTTTGCCGTCTTCGCCTTTCTCACGGGCCTTTTTCTCGGAGCAAACCTCTCGTTTAAGGCGGAGGCGCTCGAGCCGGCGCACAGCTATCTCGATTACTTCCATCAGGTGTATCAGATAATAAGGACGGAGTACGTCGATACGGTCGACACTAAGGGCCTGTTTTACGGCGCGATCCGCGGCATGCTCCAGTCGCTCAATGATCCTTTTACGCGCTTTTTGAACGAGGAGGACTTTGCCGAGCTAAAGGAGGAGACGACGGGCAAGTTCGTTGGCGTGGGCATAGAGATCACCATGAGAGAGGGCGAGATCGTGGTGATATCCCCCATTGACGACACGCCGGCGATGAGGGCCGGAATAAAGGCCGGGGACAAGATAACAAGAATAGATTCGAGCGAGCTTAAGGATAAAAGCCTGCCGGAGATCATCAAGCTTATAAGGGGCCTCCCTCACACCAAGGTGAAGCTTACGGTTGTGCGCGACGGGTTCGACGATCCCATCACCTTCGACCTCGAGCGTATGCCCATCAAGATAGATGCAGTTAGTTACACCATGCTGAAGGAATACGGCACCGGCTATATAAAGGTTAAGACCTTCAGCTCCGACACATCACGCGAGATGGAAAAGGCCCTAACGGAATTTAACGCTGCAGGGATTCGGCGCGTGATAGTGGACCTGCGCTGGAACCCGGGCGGGCTGCTTGATCAGGCCATCGCCATGTCCGAGCTATTTCTGGACAAGGGGAAGACCATCGTGTCGACGAGGGGCCGCGAGGGCTCGGGCAATTTCAAGGAATACCACGCCGAGAGGCCCGCGCTATACGGGGCGCCGGTTGTGGTTCTGGTGAACAAGGGGAGCGCGTCGGCCTCGGAGATTTTCGCGGGGGCCATAAGGGACAATGGGCGCGGCCGGTTGGTGGGCGAAAAGACATTCGGCAAGGGCTCGGTGCAGAAATCGTATAATCTCAACGAAAAAATCGGCCTGGCGGTGACCATCGCGAAATACTATACACCCTCCGGTGTCTCGATTCACGGCAAGGGGATAGAGCCCGATTTTACGGTATCGTCCGAAAGCTTTCCCGAGGCCGACAAGAAAAACATAAACGCGATTTATCGGGAGAAACTGGCCGATGAGTTCCTGAAAACGCACCGGGGCTACACAGTCGAGAACAGAAGGGATTTTCTGGAATTTTTAAAGGCCCGCAATCTTCCGGTAAGCGAAAAGAGCGCCAATTATATTTTAAAAAGCGAGGTCAACCGTTTCGTCAAACAGCCCCTTTATGACCTCGAATTCGATTCGCAGCTTAAAAAGGCGATTGAAGTTGTCGGAAAAGAACCGTAGGATTGCGGGACTCGGCCTGGAGAGCTCTTGCGACGAAACATCGGCCTCGGTGGTCGCGGACGGCCGGAAGATTCTCTCCAATCTCATCTTCAGCCAGATAGAACTTCACAGGGAGTATTTCGGCGTCGTTCCGGAGATAGCCTCCAGGGCGCACCTGGAGGCTATAAACGGGCTTGTCGACCGGGCGCTTCGCGAGGCTGGACTTTCTTTCGGCGAGCTCGATTACGTTGCGGCGACGCAGCGGCCGGGCCTCGTAGGCTCGCTCCTTATCGCATTGCAGTCCGCCAAGGCGATCTCGTACGCAATGAACATTCCCATGATCGCCGTCAACCACCTCGAGGCTCATCTGTACGCCCCATTCCTCGAGGGGCGCGAGCCGGAGTATCCGTACATAGGGCTTCTGGTATCGGGCGGGAATACGGCCCTGTACGAGGTGCATGGCTGCGGCGATTACCGGCTTATAGGAAAAACCGTGGATGACGCCGTTGGGGAGGCCTTCGACAAGGTGGCGAAGATACTGGGATTGGGTTATCCGGGAGGCCCGGCGGTGGAACGGCTGGCCCGGCGGGCGGCGCGCCGTGAGAGGCTCTTTCCCAAAATTCTGCCCGATCCCGACGCTGATTACCGTTTCTCGTATAGCGGGCTCAAGACGGCGGTGATGCAGTATCGCAGGGCCCATCCCGAAGCGGACCCGGCCGAGATGGCTCACGCCTTCCAGGAGCGCGCTCTCGAGATACTGGTGAGGCGCGTGTACGCCGCATCGCGGGAATTCGGTATTCCGAGGATCGTCGTTGCAGGCGGGGTCGCGGCGAACGGCCGGCTGCGGGAGATGTTAAAGGAGGCATGTTCCGGCGAGGAGGAGCTCATCGTGGCTTCTCCGGTGCTCTGTACGGACAACGCCGCCATGGTTGCGGGAATCGGCTACCATTACTTCACGCGGGGGCTGCACAGCCCGCTCGATACCGACGTCCGCGCGCGGGCCTGACTCTCACCCGGAGCAGCAGCGGTCTTTGCCCAGGGCCTTGGCCCTGTACATGGCCCTGTCGGCGAGATCGAGGAGAGTGAAAGCGTCTTTAGTGGACTGGTCCAGTTCAGTGACTCCGATGCTTACGGTCACCCCCTCGGGTAGCGCCTCTTTTTTCGATGTGGCATCCTTGATCTCGCGCGATATTTTTCTGGCTATCTTCATTGCGTTCCGCCTTGCGGTATGAGGCAGTACCACGAGAAATTCCTCCCCGCCGTAGCGGCCGACGGAATCGATCTTCCGTATGCAACGGCGGAGGGTGGCCCCGACCATGGAGAGCACCCTGTCGCCGATTTTATGGCCATAGAGATCGTTAAAGCGCTTGAAGTTGTCGATGTCGATGAAAAGCGCTGATAAAGGCAGGCTGTAACGGCGGGCCCTCTGAAATTCGCGGGCGAGATCGTTTTCTATGTATTCGTGCGTGAATGTTCCGGTAAGGCCGTCCCTGGTAGCGGCCTCTATTATGTCGGCCATGCTGTCCTTGATAAAAACCGCGACGTCCGTGCCGGTTGTGCTGAAATGGTCGACGACCGCCGTTTTGAGGCTTACCGGCCTGCCAAGCTTTTGGGAGAGCACTTTTCTGTTCTCCGTTATGTTGTGCCAGAGGGCTTTTGCCCTGTCCTCGGATGTCTTATAATGGAAAATGCTCTCAAGTAAAACGGAGAATGGGGAATCCGTCTCATGCCTGAGCGATTCGATGACGAAAGAGAGCACCATGTCATCGTTAAAATCGGACAGGATGTCCAGCTCGATGCTTTCTTTGGTCTGCAATAATTTGTTTATCATGGATGCACCTGCCGGCGAAACCGGCGAGGATGATGGGCTTCCTAATTTGAAAAAACCCTTCCAAAAACCCGGTGGATAATCGAAAAACCATTTTTCACCACACTCTCGATCGAATGTCAATAGAATTTTATCCCGGGAAGCGGCGTATAGGCCGTTTTTAGATTTCGGTTTGGAGAATTTCTTTACATATTCGGATATCCGGTCAATATATGGGGAGTTGCCGGGTTCATAATATGTGTTGAACAGTTTGTCCGGAATAGGGCGCATTGAAGCTGGCCGATATCAAAGCTTCGCCGCCGAAGGAAGGATCGGGCATGGCAAAAAAAGAGACATTTAACAATCTTATCGACATCTGCATCCAGATGGAGGAGAATCCAGATCTCGCTGGAAACGCAAGTGAGATGTTCAGGCACCTGCTGTCAGACTATTTTTTCAAGGGGGATGTTTACGACAGCAAAAGGATCGCCTTTCTAATCGATAATATGAAGCTTCCTGATTTCCTCGGCGAACACCGTTCACTCATCGAAGTGGACATGGAAAAGCTTGCGGCCTTTATAGAGCGGGACACGATCAACGATTCCCTTTCCGGAAGGATTATGATAACCGCCGATTACTTAAAGGCCTTTTATCCGCACCATCCGCCCGCGTTCAACAAGCTCCCGCCGGATGTGCGCGAAGAGCTTCTCCAGAGGGTAAAGGAACGAAACCGATTGATACTCGAGGCGTTCGAAAAAATAAAGACCGACCGCCAAGCGGACCGTTCGAGAAAGGTGATTACCCTGGTTGCGCTGATTCTAAAAAACATACACCGTAAAACCGGGCTGCCGCTTAACCCTCCGTCGGCCCCGGCGGAAACGGCCATTCGGGGGATATACAATAATTGCGACGAGGTGTTCAACGCGAAACAGCGCCAGCTCGCCGAGCTGGGCGACGAGGCTAAAATCAAGGAAATAATAAAGACGTTCTTCACGGTGAAAAAGTTCCAGGACCTCGCGGGCATTACCAAGCTCTTCAAGGCGGAACTTGACCGCTATCGCAAAAGGGCGCTGAGGGGATGATCCGCGCTCAGCGCGTTTTTTCCGAACGGGAGGAGTAGTAATAATAGAGTATCAGGTCCACAAGTACGAGAATGCCGACGGCGATATAGAAGAAGATCACCCAGTCGATCCCATTGAGTATCTTGTTGACGATTCCGCATCCGTAGCCGGCCAGCACCAGCCATAGGAAGAGCTTGGACTTGGCCCGCACATCCTTCAGTTTGATGGATTTGTAAATCGATGCCGGCCATGAAACCCCGAAACAGACCAGCATTAACGCCTCGAACATGACAAGCCTCCTTATACAATAAAGCCCGGTGTACGCTAAAAACAGGAAGGCGGGGTGTCAATCCCCGCCTTCCTAAAAGCCTTGTAGCAAAGCTCCCTATTTCACGAAGCCAAGCGCCTTTCCGATGACAGGCGAAAGCTTGACGATAACGCCGGCGAAGACGACCGATACCATGCTCATAAGCTTGAGCAGAATGTTGAGCGATGGGCCGGCGGTGTCCTTGAACGGGTCGCCGACCGTGTCGCCGATTACTCCGGCCTTATGGGCCTCGGAGCCCTTGCCGCCGTAGTTGCCCTTTTCGATGAACTTCTTCGCGTTGTCCCAGGCGCCGCCCGCGTTGTTGAGCATGCACGCTACGGAGAAGCCGGTTGCAAGCGAGCCGGCGAGAAGGCCCATAACCCCGGCCACCCCAAGAATCAGGCCTGTAACGACAGGTATAAGAAGGGCAAGAAAGGAGGGAACGATCATCTTGCTCTGTGCGCCCTTTGTGGAAATCTCAACGCAACGGGCGTAGTCGGGCTTCTGCGTTCCCTGCATGATGCCCGGGAACTCCTTGAACTGGCGTCGGACCTCCTCGACCATCGAGCCGGCGGCGCGTCCGACGGCCTTGATCGTCATGGCGCAGAAGACAAACGCCACCATCGCGCCGAGGAAAAGACCGCAGAGCACGAGGGGATTCATGAGCGACATGTCGTAGGCCGCGGCGAAGTGCTTTATCTGCGCCGTGTGGGCGATTACATCGAAATCACTTGCTATGACGCCCTCGGGAAGCTTCTGCGCATAGAATTTTACGGCGCCAACCTGGAAAAATCCTTCAGCCGAGGTAGCGGCGTATTTGCCAATCCAGATCTTTACCTCTTCTATATAAGCGGCGAGAAGAGCCATGGCGGTAAGAGCGGCCGAGCCGATCGCGAAGCCCTTTCCGGTAGCGGCCGTGGTGTTGCCCAGCATATCGAGGGCATCGGTCCTCTTGCGTACCTCCGGGGGAAGGTGGCTCATCTCGGCGTTTCCGCCGGCGTTGTCGGCAATGGGGCCGTATGCGTCAGTGGCAAGGGTAATGCCGAGGGTGGCGAGCATGCCGACGGCCGCAAAACCGATACCGTAGAGGCCGAAGCTCGGCCCCTGGGAAAAACCGCCCGCCGAGGCGTAGGCGATGATTATGCCGAGCACGATTGTTACGACCGGAATGCCGGCGGAGAGCATGCCGGTGGACATGCCGTCAAGAATGCCGGTAGCGGGGCCCATCGTGTGCTGTTTGGCGATCCCCTGCGTTGGGGCGTACTCATCGGCGGTGTAGTATTCAGTGGACTGGCCGATTATAAGGCCGGCTATAAGCCCGGCGATGATGGCCCCGAAGACACCCCAGGTTATGAGATTCACATGGGCCATAACGGCGAGACCGGCGATGATAAGGAGAGAGCTTGCCCATACCCCTATGTTCAGGGATACGAGTAGGTTCTTCATTGTAGCCTCTTCCTTGGTGCGGACCATGAAGATTCCGATGATCGAGAAGAGGATGCCGAGTCCGGCGACGATCATGGGGGCGATGATGGGCTTGACCACCTCGGTGGCCTCGGTGGCCACGAGGGGAAGGGCCGCGCCGAGGGCGGCGGTGGCCAGAATGGAGCCGCAGTAGGACTCGTAAAGGTCGGCGCCCATGCCGGCGACGTCGCCCACATTGTCGCCCACATTGTCAGCGATCGTAGCGGGATTGCGGGGATCGTCTTCCGGAATGCCGGCCTCGACCTTGCCAACCAGGTCGGCGCCGACGTCGGCGGCCTTGGTATAGATGCCGCCGCCCACACGCGCGAAGAGCGCCTGGGTCGACGCGCCCATTCCGAATGTGATCATGGTGGTCGTTATTTCAACGAGCTTGGCGTGCTTGAATTCCGCGCTGTTGACAATGTGCATGTCGAACAAACCGCCGGCGATCCCTACCTTCTGAACCAGGGTTTCGCTCAGGTTCCAGATATTGTTGTCATAAATGTAGTTAAGCACCATATACCAGAGGGAGATATCCAGAAGGCCAAAACCGACGACAATGAGTCCCATGACCGCCCCGGAACGGAATGCGACCTGGAGCCCGCGGTTGAGGGACTTCGAGGCCCCCTGGGCGGTCCTGGAAGAGGCGTTTGTCGCCGTCTTCATGCCGAGAAATCCGCAGAGGCCCGAAAAGAAACCGCCGGTGAGAAAGGCGACCGGTACGAACGGGTTCTGGATTCCGAAGTAAGCCAGTACGGCAAACAGTATCACCAGCGCCATGAAAACGAAGGTGACCACCGTGTACTGGCGCTTGAGATAGGCATACGCGCCTTCACGGACATACCCGGCTATCTCTTCCATCGTTTCATTGCCCTTCTCCGCTCCCATCATCAGCCGGTATAAAACCCAGGCGAAGAAAAGGGCAATGAGCGACGCCACCGGGGCGATATAAAACAGAGGATTAACCATAGTGAGTCACTCCTTTACCATTAGTTTTTATTTGTAAAGACAGCCCGTCCGGCTGGACCGGACGGGCATGAATGAGCCAGTTATTTTTCCATCGCGTTATAAACGTATTCTGCGAGGTCGAAGGTCTGAAGGTTCTGGATGTCCAGCTCGTTCGCGCCGTCGGAGAGCATGGTCAGGCAGAACGGACAAGCGGTCGCTATCTTCGTGGCTCCGCTTGCCTGGGCGTCCTTTGTACGGAACTGGTTTATCCGGGTGCCCAGATGCTCCTCTATGAACATGCGCGCCCCGCCGGCCCCGCAGCAGAAGCTGCGATGGTGGTTACGGCTCATCTCGACGATTTTGGTTCCGGGAATCGCCTTGACGATGTCGCGCGGCGCGGCGTAGATCTCGTTATAGCGGCCGAGGAAGCACGAGTCGTGATAGGTGACCGTTTCGTTGAGCGGCTCGACGAGCTTGATGACCCCCTTCTTGATGAGGTCGGCGATGACCTCGGTGTGGTGATAAACCTCGTAGTCGGCCTCGAGCGGCGCGCCATCAGAGCCGACGCCGACTTTTGCGAACTTCTTGTATTCCTTTTTTATGACGTTGTAACCGTGCGGGCAGGTGGTGATGATCTTCTTCACGCCGTAGGTCTTGAACATCTCGAGGTTCTGCGTGGCAAGGGCGTGGAATAGATACTCGTTTCCCGCGCGCATTGCGGCGTCGCCGCAGCAGGCCTCTTCCGCTCCCAAGATGCCGACCTTGTATCCGGCCTTCTGGAGGATCTTCAACATGGCGATGCCGATCTTCTGGTTGCGCTTGTCGAAAGAGGCGTAGCAGCCGACGTAATATACGAAGTCGACCTCGGGGTCCTCGGCAAGGGTCTTCACTCCGAGGTCCGCGGGCAGCCAGTCGCCGCGACCCGCGAAACCGAAGCCGAACGGGTTGGAATTGTTCTCCATGTTCGAGAGGGTCGTTTGGAGTTCATTGGCCATGGAGCCTTCCATGAGTATCTTGTAGCGGCGCATATCGTTGATCTTGTTGATATGCTCAATCTGTACCGGGCAGGCCTCCACGCAGGCGGCGCAGTTGGTGCAGGACCATATTTCGTCGTCCAATATGTGCTCGCCAATGAGCATTTTGGATTCGACGGCAGCCGGGTCTTGGCCGGCCTTTTTGGCCTCCATGATCTTTGGGACGCGTTCGTCCATGGCCGCCTTGACGTCGTTTATAATCTTCTTGGGAGATAGCGGTTTTTCGGTAAGAAAGGCCGGGCAGTTGTCCTGGCAGCGCCCGCAGCGGGTGCAGGCGTCGCTGTCCATAAGCTGTTTCCAGGTGAACTGTTCGACGGAGCCGACGCCAAAGGATTCCGCCGTCTCGAAGACCTCGGGCGAGATTGGCTTCATGGAGTACTTGGTCTTCGTGCTCTCGTTGTCAAGGTTCTGGTAATAGACGTTTAGCATGGTAATGGCCACATGCCCGAGCTTGTCGGTGCCGACGAGGCCGATGAAGGAGAAAGCGGCTACCATGTGCAGCCACCAGTTGACATAGTGCATGGTTTCGAGCGTAGGTTTGCTGATCCAAGAGAAGGCGTGGGCCAGGGCGTAGCCGAAGGGCGACCATACCTCGAATTTCGGGAAGTCGGTGATCGCGATGCGCATCGCCTCATTGAAGAAGCCGGTGAAGATGATGAAGGTGATGAGCGTGAGCGCGAAGGTGTCGATCATCTTGGTATCGAGACGGGAGGGTTTTAACCTGTAGCGCCGGTAGATGGCCATGCCCAGGCCGATTATGACCACGGCCCCGAAGAGGTCGCCGGCCAGGGACCATATAAGGTAGAAATTACCATAGATGAACTTTATGTGGAAGAAGAGTTCGGTTAGATCCTCCTGCACCACGATGATTAGTGTCACTATGAAGAGCCCGATGAATCCCCAGAAAAGGCTTACATGGAAGATGCCGGCGTAGGATTCGCGGAGCACCTTGGCCTGAAATATGACGTACTTGATGAATGCAACAATCCTCTTTTCCGGAAAATCCGTTCGGAGCTCACCGACTCCCTGTCTCCAGATTCTTATTCGACGATAGAGGGTGATGCCGAGGTAAATGAGCGCGGCGAACATGAAGATGTAAATGCCCCAGCGCATGAAGCCATGCGAACCTCCAACATTGAAGTACATCTGACGGGCTATGTCGGTGGCGGGCATATCGTACAAACCGGCGAAATTCATTAGAAATCCTCCGCTTCTGTTAGATATGAAACGATAATCGCTGGTGATAATGCGAGTTCATCCGGAACTCATACGAAACGATCTGTCGCGTTGTTGGCGGATATGACGATTGAAACGTCTCCCCGCCATAGCGATCCCGGCTCTCCGGGTCATGCGACAGCGAATAATGCAAACCTGACAGCTCAAAGTCCATTACGTAAGTGCGAGGACGGTTGTCAACTTTATTTTATCGGCGAATCATAACATATTAATATGAATGTATATATTTGCATTAGGGGCCGGAGCGCAGCGTAAATTGCGTCGAGAACGGCGCGAAGGCGGCTTTTTTTCGTGCCTAAAGGGGCCGCCGGTGATATATTTCAACAATCCGGCCCGCCAATTGTTATTGACAGCGGCCGGGAAGGGGTCGCATAGTGTGCCCCTTGCGGACGCCGTTTCGAAGGCGGCGTTACCGGACATCGAGCTATCTTATCCAGAGTGGTGGAGGGACTGGCCCCGGGAAGCCACGGCAACCGTCTCCGTCGGGCGGTGCCAACTCCAGCGGATGAAAATCCGGGAGATGGGATGGCAGTTTATTGGGAAATAAACCGCTATCGCCATCCATACGATACGCGGTTTTTTTAATCCAAGAGGGTCCGTCAAGGCGGACGAGCAGATGAAAACCAACGGAATACTCGAATTGCCCGATGACTCGGTAGGGATAGTCCAGACCGAGTATTATACTTTTGCGGCCCCGCCGGAGGAGATGAGGCTTGTGTCCGGCCGCATGCTTGGCCCCGTCACCCTGGCATACGAGACGTATGGAAAATTGAACGGGAGGCGTTCGAACGCGGTGCTTCTGCTGCATGCCCTGTCGGGCTCGGCGCATGCGGCAGGCTTTAACAGCGCCGATGATCTCTATCCCGGCTGGTGGGACCTCTATGTGGGGCCGGGCAAGACCTTCGACACGAACAAGTATTTTATCATCTGTTCAAACGTCATTGGGGGATGCACCGGCTCGACGGGGCCCGCTTCCATAGATCCCGGGTCGGGAAGCGAGTATGGGCTTTCATTCCCCATCGTTACGATCCAGGACATGGTGAACGCCCAGTACCGCCTGGTGCGGCATTTAGGCATCGAACGGCTTCTCGCCGTGGCGGGGGGCTCGATGGGTGGCATGCAGGCGCTCCAGTGGTGCATTTCGTACCCGGACATGGTCGCCTCGGCCATACCGATAGCGACCTCCGCCTCGCTCTCGGCGCAGGGGATCGCCTTCAACGAGGTGGGCAGGCAGGCCATCTTCCGCGATCCGAACTGGAAGGGAGGCGACTACTACGGTAAAACCAAGCCCGAGGCGGGGCTGGGCCTGGCCCGGATGATAGGCCATATCACCTATATGAGCGAGCGGTTGATGCACGAAAAGTTCGGCCGCAGGCTGCAGAACGCCGATCTCTTCGGCTTCAACTTCGAGTCCGAGTTCATGGTGGAGAGCTATCTGCACCACCAGGGGATAAAGTTCGTCAACCGCTTCGACGCGAACTCCTACCTCTACATCACCAAGGCCATAGATTACTTCGATTTGAAGGCCGATTACGGAAGCCTGGCCGCAGCCTTCGAGAAGGTGACGGCGGATTTCCTCATCATAAGCTATACCTCGGACTGGCTTTATCCAAGCGAGCAGTCCAGGGAGATCGTGCGGGCGCTTCGCGCAGGGGGCATACATGTGGGCTATACCGAAATCGAATCGGACACCGGGCACGATACCTTCCTGCTCGACGACCGGCAGACGCAGCGCAACATCTCCAATTTTCTGAGGAGCCAGTTTGAAAAGCATGGTTGACAACCCAGCGGAGATTCGCGCCGGATATGACATCATTATAGAAGAGATCCCGTTGCGCTCGCGCGTGCTGGACCTGGGGTGCGGCGACGGGGTCCTGCTGCATACGCTACAGCGGATCAAGATGATCGACGGCTACGGGGTCGAGCTTTCGGCCGAGGGGGTGAGCGTTTGCCTGGAGAAGGGGCTGTACTGCTACCAGGGCGACATCGACGACGGCCTTGCCGATTACAAAAGCAACTCGTTCGACTACGTCATCCTCAACCAGACCCTGCAGAGCACCAAAAAGCCCGAGTACGTTCTTGCGGAGATCATGCGGATAGGTAAGAACGCCATCATCAGCTTCCCGAATTTCGGCTACTACCGCATCCGAATGCAGCTTCTGTTAAAGGGGACAATGCCTAAAAACAGGCTTTTACCGTACGAATGGTACGAGTCGCCCAATATCCATCTTCTGACCATCCGAGATTTCCGCCGCTACTGTCGCGGGCGCGGATATCCGGTGAAGAGAGAACGGCATTTCAATGTCGGCGATGGCGGGGTCTCGCTCCCCAGCGTAGCGGCGTCGAATCTGTTCGCCCAGTACGGAATGTTCATACTCGACGGCGAAAAATATTCCGGACTATCCTGAGTATGCGATGCCACAGTTCAGGCTGATATCTCGATATTCGCCGTCGGGCGACCAGGAGCAGGCGATCGAACTCCTGGTAAAGGGCATAGACGAGGGGATGAAGTACCAGACGCTTCTGGGGGTGACCGGGTCCGGCAAGACCTTCACCATGGCCAAGGTGATAGAGCGGGTCCGGAAACCGGCGCTGGTGCTCACGCACAACAAGACGCTCGCCGCCCAGCTCTATCGCGAGTTTCGGGAGTTTTTCCCGCACAACGCCGTCGAATACTTCGTTTCATACTACGATTACTATCAGCCCGAGGCCTATGTGGCCTCGCAGGACCTTTATATAGAAAAGGACGCCTCGATCAACGACGAGATTGACCGCCTGAGGCTGAGGGCGACCTCGTCTATACTCACGAGGAGCGACGTCATCGTGGTTTCCTCGGTCTCGTGCATCTACGGCCTCGGAAGCCCGGAGGACTTCGAGAAGCTGCACGTTCCGCTGCGCGTCGGGGACGATTTGGGCCGCGACGAGCTTCTGCGCAGGCTGGTCGCCATCCACTACGCCCGCAACGACATGGCTTTTACCCGGGGGGCGTTCCGCGTGCGCGGCGACATGGTGGAGGTATTCCCCGCCTACCTTCAGGAATCGGTGCGCGTCGAGTTTTTCGGCGACCGTATTGAGGCCCTGTACCGCACGGACCCGCTTACCGGAAGGAAGATGGAGAGGATCGAGGTCGCATACATATATCCGGCGAAGCATTTCGTTTCGACGCCGGACGAGATGAAGGAGACGGTGAGGATGATAGACGAGGAGCTCGCGCCGCGCCTCGAAACGCTCCGGTCGGAGGGCAGGCTGCTGGAGGCACAGCGCCTGGAGAGCCGAACGCGTTACGACATGGAGATGCTGATGGAGATGGGCTACTGCTCGGGCATCGAGAATTACTCGCGAATCATCGGCCGCCGCGCCGCGGGGGAGCCGCCTCCCACGCTATTGAATTACTTCAAGGGCGACTTCATGCTCTTCGTGGACGAGTCGCATGTCACGCTGCCGCAGGTGCGCGGCATGTTCGAGGGGGACCGCTCGCGGAAAATGAGCCTGGTGGAATACGGCTTCCGCCTGCCCTCGGCGCTCGACAACCGGCCCCTGTACTTCGAGGAGTTCGAGCGGATCATAGACCGCGCAGTTTTCGTTTCGGCCACGCCGGCCGACTACGAGCTCGAGGTGAGCTCACAGGTGGTCGAGCAGGTAATAAGGCCGACAGGGCTCATCGACCCGTCCATCGAGGTGCGCCCGGCACAAAACCAGGTGGACGACCTCATAGGCGAGGTGCGATCGCGGGCCGAAAGGGATGAGCGCGTGCTTGTAACTACGCTTACCAAGAAGATGGCGGAGGACCTGACCGCCTATCTGGAAAACGCGGGGCTCCGGGCCAAATACCTTCACTCCGAAATCGAGACCATAGAGAGGGTCGAGATTATTCGCGACCTTCGAAAGGGGGAGTTCGACTGCCTGGTGGGGATAAACCTCCTGCGCGAGGGGCTCGACATCCCGGAGGTGTCGCTTGTGGCGATCCTCGACGCGGACAAGGAGGGCTTCCTTCGCTCGGCCCGCTCCCTAATTCAGACGGCCGGACGGGCGGCGCGCAACCTCGGCGGCACGGTCATAATGTACGCGGATACGATAACGCCGTCCATGAAGACCGCTATCGACGAAACTAACCGAAGGCGCGAGATACAATCCCGTTATAACGCGGAGCACGGCGTCACCCCGGCCTCCATCTCCAAGGAGATAGTGGACATCATCGAACGCGAGTATCATAGCGACGACGAGTACGCCTCCTATGTCGCGGAGTATAAAAACGCCTACCGCTCATCGAACTTGGCGACTCTTAAGGACCTTGTCGAGACCATCCGGGCCGACATGCTCGAGGCCGCGTCGAACCTGGAGTTCGAAAAGGCAGCCGTTCTGCGCGACCAGATGCTGGAGGCCGAGAAAAAGATTTCACTTCTGGAAAAGGTTAAGCGATGAGAATGCCTGGCGAACACGAGATCATGCACATAATAGACGCGGCGCTTCGTGAGGACATAGGCGACGGCGACCTTACCTCCGAAGCCATTTTCTCCGGAGGGGGGCTATCTACCGCAAGGGTGGTCGCCAAGGAGGACGGGGTTTTCTGCGGGGGCGAGGTTGTTCGCATGGTGTACCGGCGTCTGAACCCTGAGGTGCGCGTGGTGGCGCGCAAAAGCGACGGTGAGGCGATAGCGAGCGGGGAGACCGCCCTTATGCTCTCGGGGCCGACTGAGGCGCTGCTCACCGGCGAGCGCACGGCTCTGAATTTCGCCCAGCGCATGTCGGGCATAGCGACCGCCACCCGTTCGGCTGTAGCCCTGCTTGCCGGAACCCAAATACGGATTCTTGACACACGCAAGACCGCCCCGGGCCTGCGCCTTTTGGACAAGTACTCGGTCGCTGCGGGAGGGGGCACGAACCACCGGATGGGGCTCTTCGACATGGCGATGATAAAGGACAACCATATACGGGCGGCGGGCGGCATCACCGAGGCCGTAAGGCGCGTGCGCGCCATGCACGGGACGCGCTTCGAGGTGGAGGTCGAGGTGACGAACGCGGCCGGGGCTCGGGAGGCGGCCGAGGCCGGGGCGGACATCATCATGCTAGACAACATGGACAGGGACCGAATGAGCGAGGCGATCGAAATTGTTGCCGGAAGGGCGAAGATAGAGGCTTCGGGAAACATGGACGAAATGCGAATAAAAGGGATAACGGACCTCGCGATCGATTTCATCTCGATCGGGGCGCTCACGCACTCGGTGAGGGCCTTCGACCTGTCGATGCGCTTCGAGTAGTGCCGGAGGCCGGGCTGCTTCGATCTGGATATAACCCCTATGGTCGATAAAATGGGAACGCCTCATCACCTCCCACCCTGGAAACATTGAACTCACCGGGCCGTTTTCAGGCAAAGCGGACGGCCTGCCGGGCTTTATCCACATTCTTATCCACACTCCGTCCGAGGCCGGATTATATCTGTGCATAACATGCGTCGGAGGGCGTGATCTGATCAATTATGTTTTATTATTAATTTTTTTATTATGGACACGCAACGCCCTTGTGATGACCTTGGGGCTTGTCGGAGCCGTGTCCGAGCGGTGATTTTTTCTCTTTTCGCGCTGTCTTTTTCAAATTATCGTTGACTTTAAATTAATTCAATTGTAAATGATTATCAATTAATTTCACAGAAATTAATTGACCGTGCTTTTGTTCCCATTGGCGCTTCCTGTACGGCATATAGAAAGAGGGGAGAATCTCGTCGGTATGAAAAATACCCATGGTGAAGCGGGGCACCAGCGCGATAAGGAAATTAATTTACTTGTTCAACAGGTCGTTTCAATGGATTATTCCCGCGACAGGATAGCAAAGGAAATAGACAGGATGTTTCTCGATCTTCCGCGCGCCGAGAAATCGGTGCTGTTGTCGGTTGTGGTGGATCGGAGCTTCGAGCACGCGTGGACGGGGGACCTGCGTTCCCGCACCGGCGGGTTCGCCCATACGCTCGCTCGCTTCGACGATTCGGTCCCCGGACGCGGACTGGAAAACTGTTTCGCCGCCCGCCTTTGCAGGTTTATAGTCTCCATGCTCAGAAACGGCGGGGCGAATGTGGTCGGAGGAAGCCGCCTTAGCCAGGAATTTTACGACGGATGCACGGAGAGCGCGGCCCGGACAGAGCTCTTGGGCGACGCCGGCGATTCGGAGCTTTTAGAGATATATATCAAGCAGTGTGTCGTAATGATGAAAGCCGCTGGAATGATCGACGTGGACGGCGGGGCCGCCGTTCCCTCCCCGGATTGCATGGCGGGCGGCGTTTTTACGGCCCTGTTCGGCTCCTTCTGGGGCAAGGTGCGCTGGGAGGACATCTTCCCGTCAAACCCGTCCGCGGCGCGCGAGCTCCGGCGCAATCGCCATATACTGGTAGATCTTTTACTCCGGCAGGACGGCGTATTCAACCTCGATTCCGTCGCGGCCGAGTTTTTCGACCTGACGGGTTTCGGGGCGCGGAACGACGTTTTCCTCATCTCGTTTCTGGATTTTTACCTGTTTACCTGGTTTGCTCACTTCGGACTTGTCGAATACGCCGAATCGGACGACGGCGACGCGGTCCGCATAAACGCCACCGAGCGGGGGAAGTCCTTTCTAAAACACCTCCAGCGCGCCTGAAAATGCTTCGCCTGAACCACAGGGGGGCCGCCTGCGCCGTCCCATGAACGAATATATCGACAGACTGGTCGCTGCCCATAATTCGTCCTTTCCCGGAGCGGCCCACCCGCGCGTCTTTTCCTGTCCGGGAAGAATCAATCTCATCGGAGAGCACGTTGATTACAACGGCGGCCATGTGTTTCCGGCGGCAATCGACAGGGCCGTATACCTGTGCGTTTCCGAAAATGCCTCCGGGCTCTTCCGGTTCCATGACGCGGGATTCCAAGACTCGGGGGAGCTTCCGCTGTCGCTTTTCCGCGAAGGCATAGAGGTGCCGAGGGTGTGGCTTTATCCAGCCGGCGCACTGGCGGCGCTTCGCGCCGACTGGGACCGGGGATTCGACCTCAGCTATCTGAGCACAATCCCCGTCGGCGCCGGGGTGTCGAGCTCGGCGGCAATCACCACCGTAACGCTTTTCGCAATGGCAAAAACGCTCGGCATGGAGCTCGACGGAATCGAGCTTGCGCGGATGGGGCAGAGGGTGGAAAGGGAGTACGCGGGGGTCGCATGCGGAATTATGGACCAGTTTGCCGTCATTCATGGCAGGAAGGACAGCGCGATTCTCCTCGATACGCGCGACCTGTCATATGAGTATCTTTACATCGATCCCTCCAGGGTGCGTTTCGTCCTGGTGAACAGCGGCGTCCGGCATTCCCTTCGCGAGTCCGGCTACAACGACCGGAGAATGGAATGCGAGTCGGCCCTCGCGCTTCTAAGAGGATTGGGCGCGAAGATCGATCATCTGTGCGACCTGTCGCCCGTCGATTTCATGCCGCTCGGGCCCTCTCTTCCGCCGCTGGAGCTAAGGCGCGCGCGCCACGCGATTACCGAAAACGCCCGCACGCTTGAATTTTTACGCCGGATGCGCTCCGGCGACTTTTCCGCTGCAGGTGAGCTTCTTTATGCCTCCCACGCGAGCCTGCGAGACGATTTTGAGGTAAGCATCGACCAAATGGACCGCCTCGTAGAGTGGGCGGGCGGTGTGGAGGGAGCGTACGGGTCACGAATGATGGGCGGCGGTTTCGGCGGCTGCACCGTCACCATGGTCGACGCGCCGTCCGCGGGGCGGTTCGCCGCGGAGATCGCCCTTAAGTTTCAAGAGGAGTACGGAGCACCGCCCGGGGTGCTCGAGTGCGCGATAGGGGACGGGGTGAGCGAGCTCATTCGATAGCGGGGTTCGTTACCGGAGAGTCGTCCCCCGCCTTCAGCCGGAAATGCCGTTGTCCTGAATTATGTCCATGCACAGTATGCGCTTGCGGAAATCGGCGTCGCGATAGGCCACCGAGACGGTTATGCACACGTTTCTGGAGGCGAGCGATATATAGGGGGCCGTGGTGTATTTGGGCAGGCCGGCCGACAGCAGAAAAAAGTAATCCTTGGACGATTGGTCCGTCCCCTTGCTTCCCGGTTGAAAAAAGAACCCCTTCGATCCTCCTCCATTCACGGAAAAAATGGTGTCGCTGAGCTGAATTCCGTCCTCGTCGAGTATGTAGACGCATTCCAGCTCCGAATGCGGCTTGATGAGCGATCGGAGCGCCGTGTCGTATTCCTCCTCGGGAATGCGGGAGAGTTCGCTTATGAGGTTGTTGATAATCCGGTTATAGCTTCGATGCCGGAATTTTTTGTCGTTGATCCTCTGAACGGTCCTTTGCTTGAAGTTCGCGGCGACCGACTCCATCCTCTCCGCTATGCCTTTCGTAAGGTCCTCCCCGGCCGGAGCGGGCCCGGCGAAATGATGTCCCTGCAGCATGTCGACTCCAAGCTCGAGCGCGTTGACGGCCTGCTCACCGGTTTCGACGCCCTCCGCAATTACAAGCGACCCGATGCGGTGCGCCAGCGAAACAAGCGATTTAACGATCTCGCGGCTGTGATACATTTTTTCGGAGTCCTGTACGAGCGAGGTGTCTATTTTCACTATGTCGGGCTTTATTACCGCCACTCGGTCGAGGTTCGAAAGGCCTGTGCCCATGTCGTCGAAGGCGATGAGGAAGCCGTATCCCCTGTAAAGCGATACCAGCTTTTCAAGCTCCGTGATGTCGCCTATCCGCGATTCGATGATTTCGATGAGGACCTTTTCGGGTTGCATATTGACGGATTCCGCAAGGGCCAGGAGGTGTTTGGAGCCGGAGGATTCCTCCCTGAGTGTGGAGGGGTCCAGATTGACCGTCAGGATGAATCGGTCGGGGTCGTTTCCCATGGCGCCGTACGATTCAAACGCCTTCGCCCGGCACACGCTGTCGAGCTCCATGGCAAGCCCCTGTTTTTCTGCGGCTTCGAAGAGCCGCCTCGGGGGAATGAGCGCATCGCCCCCCTCCACCAGCCCGCGGCTTAGCGCCTCGAAGCCGATGACCGAATTTTTCTTTATTGAAACGATCGGCTGGAAGTGAGTTATTACGCGCTTGGGCTGGAGAATTCCTTTGATATCCACGCCCTTTTCCGTGTTTTGCATTGGGTGCTCCTATGCGCTGGTTGAAAAGATGAAGCTGGGGACCGAAAAATGGGGACCGCCGCGCGGCCGGCCTGGAATGGCCCGACCGAGTTCCGCCCTCGCAGGGCCGGTATTTACCCCAATGTACCCCTGACGGCGCATTATTCAAGGAAATGGGACGGGGAACGTCAAGTTTTCCCTGGAATGCTGCCGGAGACGGGGCTGTGGGCGATACTGGACTCGAACCAGTGACCTCCTGCATGTGAGGCAGGCGCTCTAACCGACTGAGCTAATCGCCCCGCCGCGGTGAACCTATTCGGCCCGTTTTACGATGTCAAGCATTATAGCCAAAAAGAGGGCGTCAACATCAGTTCAAGATGTTTTTTTTCGCCTCGAAAAGAAGGTCGATGGCCCTGTCCGAATCGCCCGTCAGGAGGTAACAAAGGCTCAGGCCAAGCAGGCTGTCACGGTCGCCGGAGGCGGTCTTTTCTCCGAGCGCGGCTATCTTCTCCTCTATGGTGCCGTAGCGGTCGGTGAAGATTTCGAGCGGAATCGTCCGTATGAACTCGTCATAGGAGCGGTACTGGCCCTCCTCGTTTCGCAGTGACTTAATTTCGCTCGCCGATTCGTCGAGGCGGTTCATGCGGTACAGCACGTCGGCGCGGAGTTTTCGGGCTCCGCCGTTCGTGGAGTCGTCGGTAAGGATGCGGTCGATCAGGCGGAGGGAGCGTTCGTAGTCGTCGCGGTCCAGTTCGATTATGGCCAGAGCCGTGAGGGCGATACGGTTGCCTGCATCGAGTTCGAGCACACGCTCGAAACAGGCGCTCGCGGCGTTATGGTTGCGGAGCCGGCTGAACGCGAGCCCCATGACGAGCAGAGTGAGGGGAAATGAGCCGTTGAGGCGCCGGGACTTTTCCAGCGTGAGAACGGCCTGCTTGTATTCACCCCTTTTATAGAGGATGCCGCCCATGTTGAAATGGACGAGATAGTCGTCCCCCAGCTCGAGCGCCTTGCTGTAGCAGTCCATCGCCTCGCCGAGGCGGTTCATGCGGGAATAGAGCGACCCCAGGTTGAGATACGCGTCCCTGTTCGAGGGGTCGACCTCTATCGCAGCGACGTATTCGTGCAATGCCATGACGTAATTGCCCTCCTTCTCGAGCCGGAGGGCGTTGTTGTATCGCTTGAACGAGGCGGAATCGTGCATGGGCCTCCTGTGTCTAAGCGGGCCGCCGGCCGCGTGCGGCAACGGCTCCACCCTCCGTACATAATATCGGTTTCCATGGCCGCGGGCAAGAGAGAAATTGAGGGCCGCGCACGCGTCAAGGACGATATGTACGATGCCGGATGCGGTGGACGGGCGCACGAAGCGGAAGGCGTTTTCAAAAAAAGTGATTGCGATTGGGACATGCCGCGCGGAGTATCCCCGTATGGCCCACAAAACGGCCGGGCAATACCAGTGCGAACGCGGAAAGAATACATCGGAGGGGACCGCATGATACAGGTGCGTATCACGGCGCGGGCGGGAGCGTCGGTCCCGGCCTATCAGACCTCAGGCGCGGCGGGAGCCGATGTGTTCGCCCTCCCGGAGGCTCCCATCACCATCGCCCCCGGGGCGGTTGCCCTCATTCCTACGGGCGTCACAATGGAGATCCCCGAGGGCTATGAGGCCCAGATACGCCCGCGAAGCGGCCTCGCCCTGAAGCACGGCATTACCTGCCTAAACACGCCGGGGACTATCGATTCGGACTACCGGGGCGAGGTGAAGGTCATTCTCGCGAACCTGGGGCAAGAGCCCTTTACGGTTATGCCCGGTATGCGTATAGCGCAGATGGTTTTTGCGCGCGTGCTGCGGGCGGATTTCGTCGAGGTCGACGGGCTCGGAAGCACCGAAAGAAACGACGGAGGATTCGGTCACAGCGGAATATGAAACAGGGAAAGGAACAGAGCGTAAAGATACTGCCCCTCGGCGGGCTTGACGCCATAGGAAAGAACATGACCGTCTTCGAGTACGGCGAGGACATCATCATCGTCGATTGCGGGATCATGTTCCCCACCGAGGAGACCCCGGGGATAGACTTCATAATTCCGGATTTCTCCTATGTAGTAAAGAACCGCCACCGCATAAAAGGAATACTCATCACCCACGGGCACGAGGACCATATAGGCGCGGTGCCGTTTCTTTTAAAGGAGGTATCCGCGCCGGTATTCGCAACGCGCCTAACGCTCGGATTGATACAGAACAGGCTGGAGGAGCGGCCGCCGCGGCGGAAGCCCGAGCTTAGGGAAGTGGCGCCGGGAGAAAGGTTTGCGCTTGGAGCTTTCGAGGTGGAGTTCATCGCCGTCAACCACTCCATAATAGACGGCGCGGCAATCGCCATAAGCACCCCGGTCGGCGTCATCATACACTCGGGCGACTTCAAGATCGATTACTCGCCGGTGGACGGCAGGGTGACCGATATTCACGCGTTCGCCGGATACGGCGAAAGGGGGGTGCTGCTCCTCATGTCGGACAGCACGAACGCGCTTAGAAAAGGACACACGCGCTCGGAGAGCATATTGAGCGAGCGACTGCTGGAGATTTTTTCGTCGGTTAAGGGGCGGATCATCGTCGCAACCTTCGCCTCGAACATACACCGGATACAGCAGGTGCTGGACGCGGCGAGGAAGTACAACAAACGGGTCGTCATCAGCGGAATAACCATGCTGAAGAACGTGGAGATAGCGCGCAGCCTCGGCTACCTGGAATACCACGACGACCTGATCGTCGAGGTGGCCGAGGCGAATTCGCTTCCCGCGAAAAAACTCGTCATCATCTGCACGGGGTCCCAGGGCGAGCCGATGTCGGCGCTTTCGCGGATGGCCTCGGGCACGCACCGGAATTTTGCCGCCGGCTCCGGCGACACGGTGCTTATTACGGCTTCCGTCATTCCGGGGAACGAGCGCATGGTCTACTCGGTCATAAACTCGCTCATGCGGATGGGCTGCGAGGTCTATTACGAACAGGACGAGGACCTGCACGTCTCGGGCCACGCCTCGCAGGAGGAGCTTAAGCTTATGATATCGATCACGAAGCCGAAGTACTTCATGCCCATCCACGGCGAGTACCGCCACCTGCGGGCGCACGCGCGAATAGCGGAGTCGCTCGGCATAAAGCCATCGCGGATAGTAATTGCGGATAACGGCGACATTCTCGAGCTTTCCAAAAAGGGCGTCAGTAAGGCCGGGGGAATGCATCTGGACCGTATTTACGTGGACGGCCAGGACATAGAGGACGTGGGTAACGGCGTGATACAGGACCGCAAGGCCATGGCCTCGGAGGGAATAGTGCTGGTTTCGGTCGTAACGGCGGAGAGAATGCTGATCCGCCCGCCCGAGGTGGTGGCCAAGGGCTTTGTGGCCGGCAGCAAGGTCAAAGTGCTCGAGGCGATCCGCGCCGACACGCAGTCACAGGTGCACAGGATGCTCGCCGAAGGCCGGGGAGAGCTCGAGATAGCCGCCTTTCTGCGAAAGCACCTTAAAAATTCCATCTTCCGCATGACCAGGCGGAATCCCCTTGTAGAGGTCCAGGTGATGGACGTTTAGCGCCGGCCTCCATCGGCGTGACCCCGGCCTGCGCGGTGACGGGGATGGAACCTCCAGCGCTCCCATCTGGATTTAAGCCGGTTTGGGCCTCAATTCCCCGCCCCGGGATGCCGATATATAACAAAGACCCGGCATGCGAAGGGGCCAAGCTGTGCCCTTATGCGCTTTACCCGTCCGGATTGCGGCAGACTGATATCGGAGGCGGTTTGTGTCCAGCGATAGGCGTTTTCAGGAGATCACCGGCGTATTCATGGTTCTATTTTCGCTGATGCTGCTCCTGGCGCTTTCAAGCTTTTCGCTTGACGATTGCCGGCTCCTTGCTGAGGGCAGGCAGGTAGCGAACCTCATGGGCCCCTTCGGGGCATGGATCTCCAATTTTCTGCACGTGGCCTTTGGAATCTCCTCTTATATTTTGGTGGCAATAGGGGCCCTCTCGGCCTGGCACGTCCTGCGCCGGGGCAATATTGCCGGCTCCATGGAGCGCATCTTCGCGCTTTCGTTTCTTCTGATAAGCTTCGCTGCACTATGCGCGCTCTTTGGGACCGAGTCCGTTCCCCAGCGTGCCGGCGGTTATGTGGGGATGTACCTCTCGCGTTTTTTCTCGCACTTCCTCGGCAGCGTGGGCGGCGCGCTGGTGGTGGTTGTGCTTAACTTAAGCGCTCTTCTCCTGCTCGGCGTATTTTCGATCGCGTCGTTCTTCGAGGCCTCGCCCGGCGGGAGGCTCCAGGCGGCGGTGCGGTCGGCCTACATTAAATTGCTGCGCAGGAGCGATCCGAACGCAGTGCCGCTAACCCGCATCGACCCGGAAATCCGAAAGAAGGCCCGCCGGGCCGCCAAACCTCCTTGGGTGGTGAAGCGCCGGGTGCGCGTTTACCGCGGCAGGATCGTGGGCGAGACGAAGGACGATTCCACTTTTCCCTCCAGGGTGGAGCTTCTGGAGTACATGAACGCGGATGCCGGCATCTTGGGCCAGGCGGAAGGTCCGCGCGGGGCGTATTTCGATGACGGCGCAGCCGTCGATTTGGAAATAATGGAGACGCGGCATCCGGCCGACACCGCCGACCACGATGACGCGTACATCCCTGCGGATGCCTATGAGTTACGCGACGAGGGCCCATCGACGGGCAATCATACCGGGGAAACGATTGAAACGGAACAGGCGGCGGATGTCGGTGATGATGGCGCCCCGGCGGGACTGGAGGCCGAAGAGGCCGGGACGCCCGACGCGGACGACGGGAGCCGCATCGCGACCAACAGGCTTCGCCTGAGCGCATTGTCGGAGGATGATGACATACCGGGGCGCCTTTCCGAGGACGAGGACGCCGATCGGACGGCGGCCTCCTCGCTCGCGTCGAGCGAGGATGGGCGCGGGGCGAAGGGCCCGGTGAGGAACGACGGGGAGCAGAGGCCGCGCAAGGGGGCCGGAGAGGTCCAGCAGACCTTCGATTTCGGCGACGGGGACCTCGAGGAACGGGTTTTCGAAAGCATATCCATCAACCGCGACTACATCATCCCGGCCGCGTTTCTGCAGCCCTCCTCGGCATCGGACGCGGAGAGCTGGAAGGGCGAGATTATAAAAAATTCCGAGCTTCTCGTAGGCACGCTGAACGATTTCGGAATAGAGTCGCGCGTGGTAAACGTAAACCGCGGGCCGGTAATTACGCTTTACGAGATGCAGATAGCGCCGGGCATCAAGGTGAACCGCATAGTGGGGCTTTCGGACGACATCGCAATGGCGCTCTCGGGCTCCCGGGTGCGCATCGTAGCGCCCATTCCCGGCAAATCGGCCATAGGCGTCGAGGTGCCGAACAAAAAGAGGGAGATGGTGAACCTTGGCGACATTATAACCGCGAGGGAGTACCAGTCGCATAACGGGAGCCTCAAGGTGGCCCTGGGCAAGGACATTCTGGGCAAGCCCGTAACGCTCGACATTAAGAAGCTTCCGCACCTTCTAATAGCCGGGGCCACCGGAAGCGGCAAGTCCGTATGCGTTAACTCCATTATAACCAGCCTTATCTACAACTACGATCCGAACTATGTGCGCTTCATCTTAGTCGACCCGAAGATGGTGGAGCTGCAGCTTTACAACGGCATCCCGCACCTTCTTACGCCCGTCATAGTCGAGCCGGGCGTGGCGCCCAAGGCGCTCAAGTGGGCCATGTACGAGATGGAGAGGCGCTATCGGCTGCTTTCGCGGATGAACACGCGCGATATAGAGCGCTACAACCAGAAGGCGGCCGCCTACGGCGACGCCTACGAGCGCCTTCCGTATATCGTCATCATTATGGACGAGCTTGCCGACCTCATGATGGTGGCGCAGAAGGAGATAGAGGGCTTTATAACCCGCATCGCGCAGAAGGCGCGCGCGGTGGGAATCCACCTGGTGCTCGCAACGCAGCGGCCATCGGTTGACGTTATTACCGGCATCATCAAGGCGAACTTTCCGGCGCGCATAGCCTTTCAGGTGGCCCAGAAGACCGATTCGCGCACCATAATCGACCAGAACGGCGCGGAGAAACTTCTGGGCAAAGGGGACATGCTCTACCAGTCGCCCATGAGCTCCTTCCCTGTGCGCATACAGGGGGCCTACATCTCCGAGGACGAAATACAGACGGTGGTGCAGCACCTGCGCTCGCTCGGGAATCCCGACTACATCGATATCGACGCGAGCATCTTCGAGGAGGAGCTCTCCGGCGAGGATGACGGCGAGGACGACGAGCTCTTCGTCGAGGCGCTCAAGATAGTGGAGGAGACCAAGAAGGCCTCGGCCTCGTACCTGCAGAGGCGCCTTTCAATCGGCTATAACCGGGCGGCCCGCATCATCGAGCTCATGGAGGACCGCGGCTATATCAGCGCCCAGCAGGGGAGCAAGCCGCGCGAGGTTTATGTGTGAGTGGGGGGTTGGTGTGATGCGGTTTTGATTGATCGGACCAGGGCCACTTCAGCAGGTACTTCCGTAAAATAGTCGGAGTAACACCCGGCGTGTTTCTTAAATACAACAGTTAGGACTTCAAATTTCAATAAGTTTTAAGGCCAAGTACATAATAATGCCAGAAGTGAAGACAAAACGTATATAAAGGCAGATATACGCTAAAAATGGAACAGGCAAAGGAGCGGTCACGTCGATGAAACGATTTTTAAAAAATGCGGGTATAAAGCCATGATGGAATATAAAGGTTATATTGGAGTGGTAAACTATTATCCAGATGCGAAGATTTTTCACGGAGACGTAATAAATACGAGAGACGTCATTACGTTCCAGGGGACTTCGGTGAAAGAGATTGAGAAAGCGTTTAAAGATTCGATCGACGATTATATTAAATGGTGTAAAGAAGAAGGGGTCGAGCCTGAAAAGCCTTATTCCGGAAAATTTAATTTAAGGATTTCTCCTGAATTGCACCGCGAAGCGGCCATTGCTTTTACAAAGATGAATATTTCATTTCAGAGCAAGGGTCTGTAGTCCCTTATTGTTATGTTGCACTCTGCGGATAATGTAGCCCCTCACCACGAACCCGAAGCCCCTCCTCCTCCGAAGCTGCCTCCGCCGCCGCTGTAGCTCGATGAGCTGCTGGAGCTCCAGGAGGACGAAGAAGAACTGTAGGAGTAACCGCTGCCGGAGCCGCCTCCTGAGCCGGCGGACAGGTCCAAGCGAAACCTATCGGCGATTCGCTTGCCGAACGGTGTCACTAAGAAAAATATTTTAAGGCCGATAAGCAGGGCGGCGGTAACCGATATCCCCGGTATTAGGCACACCTCGCAGCAACCTATATACTGCAGCGCAGAAACTACGGGCATCATCATCAACGGAAGGAAAAACATGAGGGACGTTAAAGCGAATGTAACCCATCCTACGGCGCCGGTTTGAAAAAACATCAGGTTGATAAAAAAGATAAAGAACGAACCAAGGAAAAGTATAGCAATCCCGATTCCGACTGCGATGAAGAAGTATTGAAAAACGAGTTTTATGTAATAGCCGAAGCCTTTTCTCGACTTTAGCTCAGTTTTAACGGGGACGTCTGCTTTGACTTCACCATTTAGAACTTGAAGTACACCATTCACTCCGGACCTCAAACCATCGTCGAAGCGGCCGTCCTTAAAGTGAGGTACAATATTGTTGCGGATAATCCGCCCGGCCATGAGGTCCGTAAGCGTGCCCTCGAGCCCATAGCCCACCTCGATTCGAAGCTTCCGGTCGTCCCGCGAAAAAAGGAGGATGACTCCGTTGTCCTTTCCTTTCTGCCCAATCTTCCAGGCCTCGGCCAGGCGGATGGAATACTCCTCCAGGTTTTCTCCCTCAAGGGAGGGGACAGTAGCAACCACCACCTGGTTGGATGTCCGACTTTCGTGCTTTGCGAGCAGCCTCTCCACCTCGGCCTTTACGGATTCCGAAAACATGCCCGCCGTGTCGTTCACACGAGCTTTGAGGAGAGGTATAGGGGCGGAAAAGAGCTCTGATCCCGAAAGGGCGAGTATCAGGAGGGTGATGAAATTATATGCCGAGATACGGTGGAATCTCATACCTGTTCTCCCTGGGATGTTTGGATCATGTTGTTTAATAGTCGGAGGCATTTCATTTAGTAATCGGTTCCCCTCACGGGTTTTCGGTTGCTCTCACCCACTAAGATTGATTTTCTGCCCTTCAGTTCTCGTAGCTGATGTTATTAGCATATTATAGGTTCAACTCATATACAAATATTTTTTGATGGCGGTTTGCCTGGTGGAACGAAAGAAAGCTTTTCGAACTCACCCCCTAACCCCCTCTCTTTGAACGAAAGAGAGGGGGTATCGTGCCATGATCCACAAGAAATAGCAGTGGCACATCAGGGATCAATATTAACTGGATCCGCTATTGCAGGCCTGGTATCGGATATTTCCTGAAAGCCTAATATCTGAACTCCCCCTTCTCTTGCTCGAAGAGAAGGGGGCCGGGGGGATGAGTTTGGAAAAACTTCCGGCAGCTTGGAGTACTTTAAAAAGCGCATAGCCGAGCCATCCTGTGTCGCTGCTTAACGTGAATAATAAACGAACAGCCCCTTCCCACAGAACAAGGAGCTGTAGCCCCTTGTGGATGATGGTTCGGCTTGAGGTTGGCGGCCGCCTGGCGGGATGAATCATCCCCTCACCACGAACCCGACGCCCCTCCTCCTCCGAAGCTGCCTCCGCCGCCGCTGTATCCGGACGAGCCGCCCGAAGAGGAAGAACTGTAGGAGGACCCGCCGCCGGAATCGCCGGATAAATCGATTTGTAATTCTTCGGCTATATCCTGTCCCCGGCGGGTGTATAGAAAGAAGATCTTTAAACCGATAAGCAGCGCCGCGATTAAAACTCCGGCTGCAATGGAATATCCTACGGCAAAATCCGAGGTTTCCAGGACGGAAAGAATGGGCAAAAAGATGACCATAAAAAATACCGGGCCCAGAAGAACGAAATTAATCCAGCCTATGACACCCGTATGGAAAAAGGCCATGCTGATAAAAAAATAGAGGATGCCCAGAGCGGTTATTCCTAAAAATGCCACAAAGAAAATAAGGGAGAGGTATTTGAATATTTTATGCGAGAGGCTATTATCGGTTTCTGAGGACTGGGCCGGTTCGTTATAGAGATCATCACCGGTATTTTTCGTATCCAGAATGCGCAGTATACCATTCACTCCAGATCGCAAGCCATCGTCGAAGCGGCCGTCCTTAAAGTGAGGTACAATATTGTTGCGGATAATCCGCCCGGCCATGAGGTCCGTAAGGGTGCCCTCGAGCCCATAGCCCACCTCTATTCGAAGCTTTCGGTCGTCCCTCGAAAAAAGCAGTATCACCCCGTTGTCCTTGCCTTTCTGCCCAATCTTCCAGGTCTCGGCCAGGCGGATGGAATACTCCTCTAAGATTTCACCCTCAAGGGAGGGGACCGTTACCACCACCACCTGGTTGGTTGTCCGACTTTCGTGCTTTGCGAGCAGCCTCTCCACCTCGGCCCGAACAGGCTCCGAAAACATGCCTGCCGTGTCGTTTACGTGTCCGATAAGCGGCGGTATGAAGGCCCCAAGAAAGGGCGTGGAGAAAACCGCGCTTATCAGGCAGATTAAAAGAAGGCGTACCGGGATATAATATGGTCTCATGTCCTTTCCCCTAACAGGTTCATGCGCCATGTCGCGGCGGGTATTCTAACGAAAATATTGACCGGAAGTCATAGAAATTGAAAGGAAAATATATACCGCCCCGTACCCGGTCCAATGCCTGAAGGATGGCGCGCCGTATTATTTCTTTAAAAAATAGATAAAAAATTAATTATTTCTTGACGATTAGAGTAAAAACTCTATATCTAAATTTAGAGCATATACTCTATAGGAATTCTCGAATAATTAGGCCTTTCCGCCCGCCTTCGGCGGGCGAGAAAACCTAGGTCCTGAGTATGCCAGTAGTTATAAAACATGGGAGCTTCAAAAATTAAATTTTAGGGGTTCCCTCTAATTATTTCAATGAGGTTATGGACATGAATACGACAAGAAGGGGCTTTTTGTCCGCTGCGGGGGGCGCGATGCTGGCGGCCTCCCTTCCGCGTTTTGTCCAGGCGTTTGCGTCGGAAGGGCGGGGGTTAAAAGAGGGGGCCAAGGGGCGGGGCGCGGCCATGAGGTTTTTGGGCAGGGAGGAGCGCGCGATGCTCGATCTCGCGTCCTGCGCCCCGAGCGGGCACAACACGCAGCCGTGGACCGTTCGGGTGGACCGCCCGGGCGTGTGGAGCATTGGGACCGAGCGCTCCCGCTGGCTTCCGGCCGTCGATCCGGAAAATCACGATATAATGATATCCATGGGGGCGTTTATTGAGAACCTGGCCGTTGCCGCCGGTATATACGGTCGCAGGTTCGAGTATCGACTAAAAGGAAAAGGGCCCCATGATACGGAGCTCGTGGAGGCGCAAATAGGCCGCGGTACGGCGCTCGACTTTCCGGCAGCGCGAATCCGCATGCGCCGCACGGTGCGAAACGGCCTCATGACGCGCGAGATCGGTACGGCCGAGCTTGCGGAAGTGACGGGATCGGACGCGCGGTTCCTGTATTTCCCGCGGCCCACTCCCATGGGGAGGTACCTTTCGGAGGCGACGCTGGAGGCGAACAGGGCACAGGCCTGGAGGGACGAGGCGCAGGAGGAGCTGGCGGATTGGATACGCTGGTCGAAGGAGGAACAGAGCAGGCACATGAACGGCCTAACTCCGGCCTCCATGGAGATAACGGGCATTGCCGGATGGTACGTGAGGACCTTCTTTAACAGGCAATCGGTGCTGACGAAGAGTTTCCGCGAGCAGGGGATGGCGATGGCGCGAAAACAGGTGGAAAACTGCGCCGGATGGCTCGTGCTTGCGGCGGACGGAAGCGGCCCGGGGGCGCTTATCGACGCCGGCAGGGCCTTTCAGCGCATGGGCCTCCTGTTGCGCGAAAAGTCCATGGCGGTACATCCGATGACGCAGGCGCTTCAGGAGTCGCCGTGGAGGGAAGAGATCGCCTCGAGAATCGGTGTTAAAAGAATCGCGATGATTTTGCGGCTCGGTTACGTAAAAAGCTATCCGGGGCCGGTCAGTCCGCGCATGCCGCTCGAGAGCTTTGTGGGCGTCTGATTGGCGCCTGCCCCGTGCCGGAGCGGTCCACTCCGGTACGGGCGTAACGTCCCTTTGTCTTCATCCAGGGCATCCTCCAGGGCGAAGCCCGTTCGAGCCCCGGCGATTTCCGCGGCCCTCCCTCCGGTTTTTTGGGGAAAGCCTTAAAAAATCTTGACCGCTTCGGGGATGGGGGCTAAATTGTTATTGGTCGGACCACTCGACCACTAATCCAGAGGGACGCCATGACTATGCCCGCCAGAAAACTCGATCCGGTTACGCGAAGCCGTCTTCACGAGGAGATCGTAAACCAGATGATCGGAAGGATAGTCGAAGGGCATTTCAAGCCCGGTGAACGGCTTCCGGCCGAGCGCGAGATAGCCTCGAACCTTCGGGTAAACCGGGCCACCCTCCGCGAGGCGCTTAAAAAACTCGAGGTTATGGGCCTCGTCGAGATACGGCACGGCGACGGTATCTACGTAAAGAACTACCTGGAAAGCGGAAACCTCGAGCTTTTCCAGGCGATAATCTATCTGGACGAGGTCTTCGACAGGGGGATTCTCGCCGATACCCTCTCCATAAGAAGGCTCCTTGCCCCCGAAATGGCCGCGCACGCCGCGAAAAACCGCACCGAAGAACAGCTCGAAGCGCTTAAAGCGATAGCCCTTGCCGATGGGGAAGATGACATGCTCGAGCGCGACCTGGCCGTTCACCATCTGATCGCCCGCGCGAGCGGGAACCTTTTGTACATCTTCGTATTGAATTTCTTCAACAGTCTCTTCCGCGACCACGGCTACCTGTACTTCGGAGACCCGGAAAACCGGCGCCGCTCCGCGCGCTTCCATCGCGATATTTACAAAGCCATTGCCGCGCGCGGGGAGCGTGAGGCGCGGAGAATCATGGAGGATGTGCTGGCCTATACGGAGAGGAAGATTTTCGATTTTTATAAAAAGCACTACGGCGCTCGAGGCGCGAAAAGGAGGTAGGCGATGGAACGCTTCATCGAAAAGCATAAGGGGGAAGTTTTCGATATCGTCATCATCGGGGGAGGGATTACGGGGGCCGCAGTCGCCTACGACGCCGCCTCGCGCGGCCTGAAGGTCGCCCTGGTCGAAAAAAACGACTTCGGCTGGGCGACCTCCTCGGCGAACTCGAAGCTTATTCACGGGGGTCTGCGATACCTGTATTACCTGGAATACGGGCTGGTGCGCGAGTCCCTCAGGGAGCGGCGAATCCTTTCCAATATCGCGCCCAATTTCGTTTATCCCATCCCCTTCATGGTGCCGAATTACGACAAGCTAAAGAACAACAAATACGTGCTGAAGCTCGGCCTTATCACCTACGACATTCTCGCGTTCGACAAGAAATGGACCTGGGACAGGAGCAAGCGCATACCGAACCATTCGACCTTCTCGCGCAAAAAGACCCTCACCATGGCGCCCGGCGTAAAGGCGGACAAGCTTACCGGCTCATCCATGTACTATGACAGCCAGAGCATTTCACCCGAACGCTTCACCCTTGCGTTCATCAAGTCGGCGTTGAAGTACGGGGCGAAGGCGGCGAATTACGCCAGGGCGGAGGGCTTCGTGCACGACGGCGACGGAAGGATCGCCGGCGTAAAGGTGCGCGATCTGATAAAAAACAGGACGGTCGAGCTGCGCGGCGAGCTTACCATAAACTGCGCCGGCCCATGGGCGGACATCATCCTGAACTCCTCGGACAACGGCAAGGGGCTTCACCAGATCCGTCGTTCGGAGGGCATACATGTGATTACGAGGAGCCTGAGCGATAGGGCCGTAACGATGATGACGCCCGGCGGCAGGCATTTCTTCATAATCCCGTGGAGGGGGCATTCGCTTATCGGCACCACCGACAGGGAGTACCAGGGCGACCCGGACAATTACCGGGTGACGCGCGAGAGCATAGAGGAATTTCTATCCGAGATCAACCGGTCCTTCGGCGACGGCAAGCTGTCGTTAAAGGACGTGCTCTTCGCCTACGGGGGACTCCGGCCCCTTGTGGACGATCAGACCGAGGGCACCTACACGAGCTCCCGAAGATACGAGATCTACAATAACGCGCTGGACGGTCTGGAGGGGCTCATCACCGTGGAGGGGGGCAAGTGGACCACCAGCCGGAATCTGGCTGTCAATGTGCTCAAGATGGTGCAGGTGAAGCTCAAGAGGACCCTCCCGCCATCGCGCACCGACAACGAATACCTGGCCGGGTGCGAGATAGATGACATGGAGCGCTTTCTGGCGGAGGCGGTGGGCTGCAACGCCGATTTTAACGAAAGGACGGTGCGCTTCCTGGCCATGCACTACGGCACGGAGTATGCGAGGGTGCTTTCGATCGCGCGCGCGGATCGCTCGCTCGCCGCGACTCTTGACGCCGACGGAGAGATAGGGGCCCAGGTCGTGTACGCGGTGCGCGAGGAGATGGCGAAGACTCTCATAGATATCCTCATGCGCCGCACCGGGCTTGGAACGCTTGGAAATCCCGGGGAGGCCGTATTGAGGAAGGTGGCGAGAATCGCCGCGAATGAGTTGAAATGGAACGAGGCGCGTGTTAAAAAGGAGCTCGCGGCGGCGAAAAGGGCGCTCGAGGTTCCCAAATGATTCGAGATACAGGAGGGGGAGTGATGAACCGGAAGAACTACCGAAGCATATTTAAATGGGGCGACCCGAACCACGAAGAGATAATCGCCCACGGCACGCTGGAATATATCGCCAAGTCCTTCAATCTGACGGAGAAGGATCTCGGCTCGCGCTACATGCCCGGCGAGGAGGACGTAAGGCTTTCGAAGAGGTGCAGGCTGTCCCCGGCGGTGCTGTCGTCGCTTAAAAGAATAGTCGGCGAGGCCAATCTGTCCACCGGCGACTTCGAGCGAGCATACCACTCATACGGCAAGTTCTACCTGGACCTTCTGAAGCTGCGCATGGGTATTGTCGAGAACCCGCCGGACGCGGTGGTGTATCCTCGGAGCGAGGACGATGTAGTGAAAATCGTAAGGCTGTGCAACGATAAAAAAATCGCCATCACGCCCTTCGGCGGCCACTCGTCGGTGACGCGCGGGGTAGAGGCCCCCAGGGGAGGCATATCGCTCGACCTCACGAGGCACATGGACAGGGTTGTTCGGGTGAACGAGGAGAATTCCAGCGTTACGGTGCAGCCCGGAATCTTCGGCCCGGCGCTCGAAAAGCACCTGAATAATTACGGCTCCGGCTACACCTGCGGGCATTTCCCGCAGTCGTTCGAATACTCCACCGTGGGCGGATGGGCGGTCACCCGGGGGGCGGGTCAGGCGTCCACCGGATACGGCAAAATCGAGGACATGGTGCTCTCCATGCGCATGGTAACGCCTCGGGGCGTCATCGTTACCAGGGACTATCCCGCCGCGGCCATAGGCCCCGACATGGACCAGATCATAATGGGCTCGGAGGGGGCCTTCGGCGTGGTGACCGAGCTTACGATGAAGATCCGCTCCTTCAGCCCGGGCAATACGGTCCACGCCTCGTTTCTTTTCAGGGATTTCGAGTCGGCCGTGACCGCAATGCGAAAATCGATGCAGGGGGAGTTTGGAAAGCCGCACCTGTTCCGCATCTCCGATCCGGAGGAGACCGACGTGGCCTTTGCAATGAAGGGCATGAACGGCTCGGCCGCGGACTGGGCGCTAAGGCTCTTAGGATACAGGCCGCTCAAGCGCTGCCTGATGTTCGTCTCCGTGGAGGGTGACGCCGATTATGCGAAGCTCGTCGCGCGTAAGATCAAATCCGTCGCGAAGAAACAAGGCGCCCTTTCCCTCGGCGCGGGGCCGACTAAAAAGTGGCTCGAGCAGCGCTATTCGAGCGCGTACCTGCGCGACCCGCTGATGGACCTCGGAATTATGACCGATACGCTCGAGACGGCGGTAAGCTGGGAGAACCTGCTTAAGGTGTGGAATGCGACCCGTTCGTACCTCAAGGCGCGAGCCAACACCGTCTGCATGGTTCACATCTCCCACGTCTACGAGAACGGGGCCAATTTGTACTTCACATTTCTCTCGCCGATAAGGAAAGGCAAGGACATCGAAGACTTCACGCGCTACCACAGGGGCCTGGTGGACACCATCCACGCAAGCGGCGGCTCGCTGTCGCACCACCACGGCGTGGGGAGGATGATGGGGCCCTGGATGCGTTCGGAGCTCGGCGACACGGCCCACGA
>MVZN01000022.1 GCA_002069125.1 Spirochaetes bacterium ADurb.BinA120 | reverse complement strand
TCCCATAGACCCGGGTCCCTTCAGCCGAGGCGTGGGTTATGTCGTCGTTTCTTTCAACAAGCCGGTGACGAGTGTAACAGCCGCCACCTTTACAATTGCGCCGGCGGCCGCGCCGCATATACTCTTTTCCAGCCCCGACGAGAAAACATGGTATCTTTCGCTGAATACCCTGACGTATGACCAGGTGTATACGGTCTATCTGGATGACACTGTCGGTCCCGGCGGCATTGAAGACCTCGGTGGGCGCGACCTTGTGGTGAGCGCGGACAATACCTGGACCTTTACGGTGGAGGCGGATCCCAACACGGCGGGCGCGACTACCATCTCATCGGTATGGTTCACCAATGTTACCGAAAATTCACTTACCGTAAACTGGGTCACGAACAAACCGGTCGGAGGATCCACCGTCCAGTGGGGCACCACCATCGCTTATGGGTCCTCAGCGAACGAGGCGGCAACACCGCTTAAGACCGTCCATTCGATGAATATCGCCGGACTCAACAACGCGACGAAGTATTATTTCCGGGTAACGAGCGATGTCGCTACTTCGTCAACGTATTACATCACGGCGAACAATCCGAATCCCCTGATTACCGATGACGAGGTGGTGAGCGACACGGCACCTTCGTCTAAGACCAGTCTCGTCGTTTTGCAGAACAATACCCGGCTTGTTCCCGCCGGCGATAGCTTTGCCGTATGGAAGGATCCGAATGACAGCAATATATATGGAATGTACTTTAATGCAGCCGGAACGATTTCGTGGAGCGCCGATGGCGATCCGATCGATTCGGCGATGAATAATCGGACCAATCCGCGTATTTTCAGTGATTATCTGGGTCGCGCGATCATAACCCTTGAGGGAGCACCGGTTATCTATGCAAAGAGGATTTACAATAATGCGGGCAGCGCGGGATTCGATCCTGTCTGGGGGAGCACTCCCGGTTCGGGCAGCGCGGCCGATGACGGATTGACGGTCGGTAACGGGACGAATCCTTCGGCAATCCTTATCTGGGGAACCCAGGGGAACAATAACGTGTATGCGGGATTTGTTACACGGATGTATCCCAATGCGGGAACCGCACCCGGATCCGCGACGATGTTTATACCCGCAAATGCGTTTTATGACTTCGATGAAGATTTATCGGTCGCCGGCGTGGTTACCGGCTATTATGTGTACGACCGAACGGCCACAAACTCAATTACAACAGTCAATAAGACCGGGCAGAACTTTCGTCACGTGCTGGGCCAGGCCGCCGGGCTTATCGCGTCCGGAGACGGCTACGTTATTATTAATAGTGCAACCAATTATCCATTCACCACCGCAAATCACCTTATGGACGGTGGCACCAGCCACACTAATGCGCTGAATCGAGTCTTTACGCCGCATCTTGCGGCGGCCCCGGGCGCCGCCTATTCTATCGATGCGCTTCTGGTAAGTGGCGGCAGCTATGCCAGGACGACCGGAAGAACAATGTATACCAATACGCTTGCAGCATCCGGAACCGCGAACTATTCGGGTTTCCTCGTCGACACCAGCGCGGCCTTCGGTGCGGTCGGTGTGGGAGACGTGGTGGTTAACACCGATGATTCCACCTATGCGTATGTTGACAATGTCTATGCCGACGAACTCGACCTGTCGGCCGACATATTCCTGACCATGGCTGAAAACTACGAGGTATACTATCTCCTTGGAAGTGGTTCGGTAACGACGGTTTTAGCGGGGGAACTTGTTGATTCGGCCGCGACATTTAGGGCCAATGGAATAGTGACGGGGGATTATGTTGTCAATTTAAACACGTTCACCAATACGACCGTGTCGGCGGATCCGGTGCTTGAAACCGTGTTATCTTTGAATCTCGATATATTTCCGACTCTCGGCCACAATTACATTGTATTGGAAAACCCGATGATCGCCGCCGGCACGGCATCGCGGGCAAATCTTCTTATCGATATTACCGCTCCGTTCGCCGGAGTGAACGCCGGCGATCTTGCAGCCAACGTTACGGATACGACGAGAGCAACGGTAAGCGCCGTTCTGTCCAACCGGATACTCCAGTTCGGCTCCAACCTTTTCCCGGCCGGAACCGAAGACTACGACATTTTCAGCGACTGGTGTACGACGCATCCGCCGCCTCCGGACAATCCTTTTTATCGATATCTTTTGGATTGGAACATCGGTATCGGCTCGGGAGTTGCCGTGACCATGTATCCCGATGTGACTCTTTCGGGGGCAACTCCGTACACGGCCGACGCTCCGCCGGCCAATCCGCTCTATGATAACGTCGCAACATATGTTACGAACGGTGTCGCCGTCAACGACGTGGTGGTGAACCTGACGACGTATGGTGTCGCGCCGAACCTGGCGCTGGTGAGCACAGTGGGAGCCCGCCCTGCCGGTTATGGGGAAAGGGCGCTCGCGATGAGCGCGGGCGTTATCAGCAACCTGGATACCTACTGGATACTCAGGTTCGCCGACCCGGCCGAGACTGTCAGCGTTATTGAATCCGGCCATGCCACCTCGGTTGTCGCGGGCGAGCTCCGCTCAACGGTGGCGAATTTTTGGGACCAAGGCGTCGAGCCGGGCGACATAGTGTACAACATCAGCGATAACCGGTACGCCTCGGTTGCTGTGGTTAACTCGGCTACTCAGCTTACTTTGAACCGGGACATCTTCGACACCGTCGATGATCGTTTCATCATTTTCGCGAGCACCGACAGGGTCATAGAACTCGGTGTGACAACCAGCGACGGCGTGGTCAATACGCTCAACGACACCAACGCGAGCTTCACCTCGGCGAATTACCCTGTTCGCGAGGGCGACATGGTCCGCAATATAACCACCTCTCAGGACGCGTATGTGGTGACGGTGAATTCCGCGACACAGCTTACCCTTAACACCGACCTCATCACCGCCGCCGGGCAGCTCTATGTGGTCCTTCAGCCGCGCATGCTTTTCGCCTATGAGCGCGGCGGGGATATTTACGGTGTCGTGATCCGGCTTCGCGACGGGAGCGTTTTCCGTAGCGAGTTTACCATCAGCGGTGCCGCCGGAACTCAGGCGAATGTCAGACTGCTGAACCGCGGGTACCTCGGTGCGGCGTTTAACGGCGGTGCTTTCGCCGTGTATCAGAGCGGAGCGGGTCCCACGTATACGTATTATGGGAAACGGATAGACGGTAATGGCGTTCTAAACGCTGCCGATGACGCGGCCAACGGTGGTCTCGGGGTGCAGTTGACTCCGGCGGCCTCTACGCTCATTGACACGGTTTCGGATAACTATGGTGATTTCTATGTGCTGTATAAAAACGGCACTACTCTATACCTCCGGCGTATTTCTTCGGTTATGGGTATAGACTGGACCTCGTCGATAGCCAATGTGGACGACGCGGCGATGTGCCTTTCGACGACCGGCAATTATCCTACCGTTGTGTATTCGCGGGGGAGTGAAATCTTCATCCAGAAATTCGATTCCGCCGATGGCGACAATACTCCGGGATATGGCGAAACGCCCATCGTTTCGGTACTGACCTATGCGTACCAGGCGGGCCTATCCATCACCCCCGATAACGCGGCGGGTGCTATTGTAAGCTGGTTCGATGAACGGTTTTACGGTCCCTATATAGGCTACGTACTTATGGCCCAGGCGGTCGATGGGGCCGGTGTACGGCTCTGGGATGCCGACGGTGTGGTGGGAGTGCCGTTTGATTATGACGGAGTAACGATCGGAATACCAGGAACGTGGACATCCTCTGAGCTTACGCTAAAAACGCTGAATTATAATGATGGCGGGGCACCGTGGGGCGGTCTCTTCCTATGGTATGATTATCGAAATGGACGAGCGGACATCTATTCCGACACTCAAGCCAACCCGTAACGGAGCAGCGTTTTTCCCCTGCGATATGGGCTCTGACCCCAATTCCGGAGCAAATCGACTCCAATGGGGCTCTGGCCCCACATCCCCAGTACAAAGCCATGTCACTGGGATTTTCCCTTGAGGCTCTGACCCCTCCCATAACGAACAGGGCCGTGTCGTAGGCGTCCGCCCTCACGGGGTCAGAGCCTATCGTCGTTACCAGGTCGAAAATCCGAATGTGCGTTTCTGTGGCAGAGGGCCCGAAATCCAGTCGTTTACTATTTACCCTGATAAAAACCCGACATCGACACCGAGCCCCCGAGCGGTTCTTATAAGGTATTCAGTGTCCAGCGGCATGGTCCCCTTCAAGAGCGCTTCTATATCGGCCCTGTCCTGGGTCCTCCCAGCCATCGCCTTGAGGATGATAAGATCTTCGAGGGCGATAATGGGGAGGGAAACCTCACGATATTCAATGAATACCGCCCGTTCAACTGTCGCTTTCATGTAGTCTGTGGTCGCGATGATGATGTCGAGCACACAGTGATCGTCTATGTCAGGAGCTGTAAGGACATTCCGCCACACCGGGGTGTGGGTGCCGGCGAAGAAAAAAGCGGGATGACTGATGACGCGGTAGCGGATTTCGAGAATCCGTCTAATTGCCTCATGATCGCCGGGATCGGTCAGGACGACCAGGTCGATATCCTCCGTGGCCCGGACGGCCCCCCATATACTGACCGCCCATCCCCCTGCCACGCAGAATTTAATTCCGTGCTTGAAAAAGAGGTCTGACACACTGATCAGCGGATCGTCCGAAAGCGGCACTTCTCACCTTCCTGATTTGCGCCTGAGAATATCGCGGAGCAGTAAGCTTCGGATTTCTTCTCTATCGCTGTTCGGATACAGGGTTTGATAGAGCGAAGTCTTCATGGCGAAAAGGGTGGAGGTCAGGGATGCGCATTTTTCAAGATTGCGAACCATCGCGGCGCCGATATCTCTTTGCACGGTGCGGGTCGCCGAAGGGGTCTTTTTGTTCTGTTTGTTCTGTTTGTTCATGATGCCGTTCTTCTTATACTCATAGAGCCTATATGTTCCCTGTATTCACGTCAAATATTAATCAGGCGATGCGGACAGGCGCGTCGATGACCCGAAGGTTCGGGTTCGAGGCTCTGACCCCCTGGTTCCCGGGGCTGGTGTCGATTCGGAGAGGGCTCTGACCCCAATTTCGGGACAAAACTGTCTTACCGAGGCTCTGACCCCATCCCCCCCTAAAACCATTCGATTTCCTCGCTTCCCGTCGGCGAAATCCGGCCTTTCAGGCTCCTGGAGGCCGCGATACGCATCTCCTCGTCGATAAGAATAAGCTTTATTTCTGGATGCGCGGCCGCGAACTTGCGGGCTCTGACCCCTCCCATGACAAACAGAGCCGTGGCGTAGGCATCGGCCCTCACGGGGTCAGAGCCTATCACGCTTACGGATGAAAGCCCCCTTGCGGGAAAGCCGGTTTTGGGGTCCAGAATATGGTGATAGCGCTCCCCACGGTAAACGGCGAAGCGCTCGTAATCGCCGCTCGTCACCACCGCTTCGCCGTTGCCAAGCGAAAGGGCGAGGATTATCTCCTTTTCGCGGGGGTGCATAAGGCCCACGCGCCAGGGTCGGCCGAGCTTGTCGCCGCCGACCAGGATATCGCCTCCCGCGTCGACTATGAAGGCTCTGACCCCCTCCCGGCCGAGGGCCCGGGCCGCGCACCCCAGGGCGTAGCCCTTGGCTATTCCACCAAGCCCGAGCTTCATGCCCGGAAGGGCCAGAAAAACCCGGCGGGCCTTATCCTCGAGCACGATCTTTCGGTAATCGACAAGCCTAAGCGCCCGGGCAACAAGACGGGGCTCGGGCGGCTGGAAATTATCGTCCCCCAGCCTCCATAGTCCGCCAAGCGAGGCAAAGCTTATATCGAAGGCGCCGTCGGTCTCCCGGGACACCCCTATGGAGGCGCGGATGAGCTCGAAGGTCTCGCCGGATACCGAAACCGGCACCCTCGAAGCCTCGCGGTTGATGCGCGCGATGTCGCTATCGGCAAGTTTCGGGCTCATTAGGGCCTCGATGCGAGCTATCTCGGAAAACGCCGCAGTGGAGGCTCTGACCCCAGTTTCACGTGTATCCGCGATAAGGCTGATGTTTATCATCGTCCCCAACATGGGCCTGCTGAACGTAAAGAGTTCGCCTTTGTTGCAGGCGGGCGTGACTATTAAAGTCAGTATGGCCGGGAGCAGTGAGGCCAGGCGTGGAATCGTTCGCATCGTCGGCGTCTCCTGGGTGGGGGAAATAGGCCCGCCAAATGGCGCGCATGGGGACCATATAGCGGCGAATCGCCGCGTGCGCAAATATTTTTCTTGACAGAAACGAGCGGGAGAGATATTACAATCATACAATAAAGATGGGTGCCGGGAGGCCCGGGGGAATTGGTTCCCGTGGAGGAAGGTTAAAGGCTTTTATACATACGATTTAACGTCATCTGGGGGCATCGCTTGCGGTGCCCTTTTTTATTCCTTGACTGCATGGCGGCGCGGCGCTGTTATAGCACGACCTGTACAGGGGGTCGGAGGTGGGCGCATCGATACGTCGGTAAAAATAGGGGGCTTGAGGCTTAAAACCCCGGTGACCGTCGCCTCGGGGACGGCCGGTTACGGAGAGGAGCTTTCGGGCTACTACGACATAGCGCGCCTGGGGGCAATTTTTACCAAGGGGCTCTCTATCGAGCCGAGGCGCGGGAACAGGGGCCCGCGCGTTTTGGAGACGCCCTCGGGCATGCTTAACTCCATTGGACTCGAGAACGTTGGGCTAAATGTTTTTCTGGCACAGAAGCTCCCTTTTCTCTTAGAGCGGGGCGCAACTGTGATACCGAACATAGCGGGGCATTCGGTCGATGAAAACGTGGAGCTCTGCCGCGTCCTCGGCGGCACCGAGGGCATAGCGGCCCTCGAGCTCAACGTCTCCTGTCCCAACGTTAAGGAGGGGGGCATGGCCTTCGGGCGCAATCTCTCGACCTTCTCTGCGCTTGTAAGCGCCGTCCGAAAGGCGACCCTGGCGCCGCTTATCGTCAAGCTCTCGCCCAACGTCACCGATGTCGCGGAATTCGCGCGTGCGGCCAAGGACTGCGGCGCGGATGCGGTCTCGGCTGTGAACACCTTCCTCGGCATGAAGATCGATACTGCGACCGGAAGGCCCCATTTCCAGAACCGCGTGGCGGGCTTGAGCGGCCCGGCCATTCGCCCCCTGGCCCTAAGGATCGTCTACGAGATTTTCGAGAAGGTCGAGATACCCATCATCGGCATTGGGGGCATAGGCTCGCTCGAGGACATGCTCGAGTTCCTCATGGCCGGTGCCAGCGCCGTGTCGATAGGGACCATGGGCATGGTCAACCCGCGCGCGGCCATCGAATGCGTGGAAGGCTTCGAGGCCTATCTGAGGGAGCGGGGCATAGCGGCCGCGGCCGAATTAGTCGGCGCCGCGCACAGGTCGTGAGCATGGCGCCGGGCGGGGGCTCTTTCCGCGCATAAAGAGCGGCGTATAACGAAAACCGGGCGGAGGGGAGAAAGGGGTGAAGTACTGGAACAGGCGCCTTAAGGATATGGCGGAATACATACCCGGCGAGCAGCCGGAGAACCTCGACGAGTTCATCAAACTCAATACCAACGAGAGCCCGTTTTCACCCCCGGCCTCCGTCCTCGACGCCATCAGGAAGGCGGCCGACGCCTCCCTCCGGCGTTACCCGAACCCAACGGCCATGTCCGTGCGCGAGGCCTTCGCGAAACAGAACAATCTCTCGGCCGATAACGTGTTCGTCGCCAACGGGTCCGACGAGATCTTCACCCTGCTCCTCCGCGGGTTCATCGAGGCGGACGCGCTTGCGGCCTTCCCCTATCCGTCCTATTCGCTCTATTATACCCTGGCCGAGGCCAACGGAGTGCGATATGAAAGAATCCCGCTCGACCAAAACCTCGATCTAAACTTTGCCGACTTCTTGAAGAAAAAATACGCGCTGGTCATCGTGTGCAATCCGAACAACCCCACCGGAAAGGGCATTGACCTCAAAGCGCTCGAGGCTTTCGCCTCCAGATTCAAGGGGCTTTTGGTGGTCGACGAGGCGTACGTGGATTTCTACGGGGAAACGGCGATCGGGCTGGTGCGCGAGTTCGACAACATCGTCGTTACGCGCTCGTTCTCCAAGTCCTATTCCCTCGCGGGGCTCAGGGTGGGCATCGCTGTGGCGCACGCCGACATCGTCCGCGGGCTTTTAAAGCTCAAGGACTCGTACAATGTGGACCGCCTCGCCGAGGCGGGTGCGCTTGCGGCGCTTGCGGACCGGAAGGGGTTTAAATACAACGTCGGCATGGTGCGCGACAACAAGGAGTTTCTCGAGCAGCGCCTGGAGGATCTGGGGTTTTTCATCGTGCCTTCGAGGGCGAATTTTCTGTTCGTAAGGCACCCGAATGTGCCGGCCCAAAAGATCTACGAGGAGCTCTATACGCGGAAGGTGCTGGTACGCCATTTTACCGGCCCGGTTCAGTCGGAATACGTCCGCATAAGCATTGGTTCCATGATGGAGCTGCGGGCCCTGGTAAAGGAGCTCGAGTCTATAATAAAAGGCGGATGAGCTTGCCTTCGGTGTTCGTAATATAGCTTCGGCTTATCAGCTCCTTCATGGTGAGCTGTTTGTTTTCGTAGCGGACCACGTCGCGCTCGTCGATCCATATAGTTATGGAGTGGCGCTGTTCGCGTATCTTCCAGTGGAAACCCACCACCATCCCTATTATCTCGCTCTCTCCGAAGATGCTTGTGCACGAATTGATTACTGCGAGCACGTCTTTAAGATATGTTTCGAGCGCGGTCACCGCTATGTGCTGATATGACGAACCGGCGTGCGCCGTCTCGTCGAGCGGGACCTCCATGTCGAGGCCAAGGTAGAGCCGGTCGCGCTGGTTTAGTTTTTTATCGAAGTAGAAACCTATGCTGTTGTTGAGTATGGTGAATTTGTATTCGGAGGAGAGGGAACGCGCTATCCCGATCAGGTGGTTTTGGTATCTCTCGTGGTAGAGGGCGCCGTTCGTGGTGTACTGTCCGGGGTCTATAAGCAGGTGACGGTATCTGCCCGCTTCGCTTCTGGAAAAATCGAGAATGCTCTTCTCCCTCTCGCTGGTCGTCCCGCACTGTGTCGATGATAGTATAAGAAGTCCCGCCACTATGTTAAGAAGCATTGTCGTTCCCGCCGGGCGACGCCCGTGTACCATTTTTTTCATGTCCGCCGGAGTAAACCTCTCCCCCGAAAGAGCGTAGTGCTGCACGGAGGGCTGTCAAGTAAATATCGGGTAGCCGGCTTTCCCGGGCGAAACAGGCTACCGAAATCCTTGACGTGGATCGATATACATAATGATACTTCGGAAACTTGGACCGGGTATCGGAATAAACAAAAGCGCGAGGTGCAGGCCGTTGAGAAAAATCGCCATTCCGCCAGTCATCTTCCTGGTTGCGCTCCTGTTTTTGGATTGCGCCTCGCAGGGGGCCTACAACCTTCCAGTCAGGAGACAGAAGCGCGTACTTACGGGGCTCGAGAACTTTTTGGCGCGGGATGCCGCGAATTATAGGGGCAAAAAAATCGCGCTGGTGACCAACCATTCAGGCGTCGACTATAATCTAAGTAAGAACATAGACCTGCTTCGCGCGGCGGGCATGGAGATTGTGCTCGCCTTTGCCCCCGAACACGGCCTGTACGGCCACGAAAACGACTACGACAATAGGCTGTACCGGGTGGACGAGCGGCTCAATGTGGTGGTATATAATCTGCACCATCTCTCCATGGAGATGCTGCGATTTCTCCTCGGGCCTTCGGAGGCCGTAATCTTCGACATTCAGGACATGGGGATGCGCTGCTACACCTATGTCTCATCGCTCAAGCAGGTAATGGACGCGCTCGAGGGGACCGCAATAGAGCTCATCGTGCTCGACAGGCCCAACCCGCTCGGCTTTCTCGGCATCGACGGGGCCTATCTTCAAGACGGCTTCTGGTCGCGCCACATCAGCGCCTTCCCGTCAACGTTCATTTACAACCTCACCCTGGGTGAGGCGGCGAGGTATTACGGGGCCACGCATGTTAGTAACGTGAGGCTTCGAGTGGTGCCGCTCGCCAACTACCGCCGTGACCTTTTATTCAACGAGACGATGCTTCCCTGGGTGCCGCCGTCTCCGAATCTTCCGACCTATGAATCGGCAATCGTGTACTCGGCCGTAGTGATGCTCGAAGGGGTCAACCTCTCCGTGGGGCGTGGAACGACCAAGCCTTTCGAATACATCGGCGCGCCGTGGATAGAGCCGCGTGAGCTCGCGCGGCTACTCTCGGGCCTGGGTCTTCCAAATTTCCGGTTTCGTCCGGTATATTTCTCGCCGACCTTCTCGAAGTATGCGGGTATGCGCTGCGGCGGCGTCCATATCTTCTACATGGGGGGGGCCTTCAGCCCGATGGAGGTCTCGTATAAAATAATTTCGGCCATTAAGGCCGCCTATCCCAAGTTTCGCTGGGACTACAGAGGCGGCCGCTACCATGTCGATTTTCTCGCGGGGACCGACCTTTTCAGGGAAAACATGGACGCCGGCAGGCCCTTTTCGGAGTTCGCCGCGCGGATAGCCGAAGGCCAAAGGCGGTTCGACCGGCTGCGGAAAAAGCATCTGCTGTATTGATTCGCCGGACGCGGCGGGCGCATCACATGTCAAGAAAATCCATAAAGCGCTGAATGGCCTCGGGAAGCCGGCCGGTTTCGTCCGTGTATTTTTTAAAGCGCCGCTGGAAGCCCGTTACGTCCCTGGTGTGTATGTTCTTGTACTTGGTGGCTATCTCGCTGAACGCCGGCATGTTCTCGAGCTTTTCGCGCACCTCTTTCCTGAAGGGAATGTAGCGATAGAACATCTCGCGGACCACGGTATTCAGCTTCATGATGCCGTCCTTCTCGAAGAGCACCCACATGACGTAGTCTTCGGCAAAGCGGTCTCGGTTCGTTCGAATGCTCTTGAATCGCTCGGCTATCTTCTCCTTGGCCTCCGTGGATAGCTTGGGGTTCTTCTTGAAAAAGTTCACATAATCGAAATAGACTCCGGTAAGGCCGCCCTCCACTGGGTCCGCCCACATGGCCCCCTTAAGCGAGCGGTTGAGCTCCCATCGGAAGCAGGCCAGCGTGTGCGCCAGGCTCTTCATAATGTCCCCCATGAAGAGGATGGGCACGACGATTCTCCCGCGCGTCTTCCGGTTTGTGCCGTCAAGCTCCTGCCAGAGCATGGTCTTGGTGCCGAACGAGGGCAGCAGGATAAAGTTCGGTATTACCTCGTCCTGGATGATCTCCCGGGCCTCGCCTATCCTTTCAACCGTTTCCCGATAGTAGGCCGAGAAGTCGATCTCCCTGAGTGCAAGCACCGTCGATTCCAGTTTTTTCTTGGAGATATAAAAATTGGCCGGATTGCCCCGCATTACCATGGAGGTCAGGATTGGAAAGGCCGTGGCCGTGGAACCGGAGCAAACGGTGATGGTGTTCAGCAGGCGGTGGTCGATCTCGAATATCATCTTGTTGATGTTTTCCTCGTCCGCGTCCACCTTCCCGCCCTTGGCCTTTTTCTTGTGCTTTTCCTCCTCGCGCAGGTGCGCCTCGTAGGAGAGCCCCATCTCGGTGATGCTCGGATTCTCCTTGCCGTCGTGGATTCGCTTGAGGAACTCGTGTTCGTGATAGATGGTCAGGCCGGAGGGTTCCCCGGGCCGCGCCGCGATCTCGTGAAGCTCCTCTATCTGCTCCTGCTCCAGCATGGTCTCGTCGAGAAAGCCGAAGTTAAGCATCAGGCGCACGGGCGGCGGGAGGACCGGCTCGCTATGGCTGCGAAGAAGGACCTGTTTGTAAAGATCGAGATATAGCTTGGTGATGAAGCGCCGTATCTTGCGGCCCTCGGGCTCGGTATTGAAGGGATTCTGCATTTTCCGAAAGTCGTTGAGCACTTTTAGAAAATTGTTCTGGAACTCCTTGTCGATTAGGGAGAACTCGAATATCTGCTGTATGGAGTTGTTGTACTCCCGGCCGAGGGAGCTCACCTTGCGCGGGGCGGGGCGGTCTCCCGCGCCCGCTTCGTCCTTCCGGGAGACGTAGAGCTCGTGGAGTTTTTTGAATCCCGGGAACACCTCGGAGAGTTTTTTGCCGGACAGCTCCTCGAAGAAGGAGTGCACCTTCACCGCGACCGAGAGGAAATTCTTCAGGAAATCCGCCGAGAGCCTGCCGGTTCGCTGCCATGCGGCGAAGGCGCCCGAGTCGACGAGCACGCTGGTCCAGCTCCCCTCCGGGCCGAAGAGAACCGAAAGCTCCTCGTCTATCAGAGTATGAATGGCCTCTATGCGGTCGAGGACTTTAAGGAGGTTGTCGGAGATAGTCTCGAACATGTAGGTGGCGATGGACGGGTCACGCTTGACGATTCCTATGAGCACGTTGACGTCGAGTTTAAGGAATTTGTTGATAAAATTGCACTGCTTGAGGTCCAGGATGGTCTCCATCGGGAGGCCCGGAAACGAGTATTTCTTGCGAAGCACGCCTCCGTTGTCCGCAATAATAAATTTCGCGTCGAAACTGCCGGGGAAGCTCCCGCCGTTCAGCACGTATGTGTCATGAAGCGCGCTCGCCCTCTGTTCGAGCTTTTCCGGAAGCGTCCCCTGGCGGAGCTCCTTGTGCATGAGGCAGAGGTTGTCGTTTATGCGCGCGATGTTCTGGTGGAGGTTGGCGTAGCGGGAGGCGTCGGGAATGGACAGCTCCAATCTTCGGAAGAGATTGGAAAGCACGTCCGCCGCGAGGGGGGTATTGTCGATCACTATGTGCTGGAAGCCGCCCTCTTTTATGGGGTATTTGGAGACGTAGGAGTCCTCGATGGCCCTTATGGATTTTTTATAAGGTTCGGCGAAAAGTATGCTGAGTCCCGAAATGAGGTTCCTCTCCTTTATGGTCCCGACCCTTTTACTCTTCGATAGGAGAATGTCGGTATGGAGCTCCTCGTATTCCGGCGGGGCCGAGAGGATCTCGAGCGCGCCGCTGTGCATGTAATACATATAGCGGGGCTCTTCCCCCTGGCGGATCAGTAGCTGTCCCTTTTTAAACAGGTCGCCCTTCGAGCTGCCATTACTGGAGGTCATGGTGTCTTTCTCTATTTTCCTTTAAATCCTGGTCGCGTTCGATCGTTATTGTTCAGATTCGCTCACCCCGTCCCGCCAGGCGGGCCAAGGGCGCGGCGGAATGTCCGCGTCGAAGCTGAACCGTCGAATTGGTATGATATATTAAATAACGGCATTTTCAATAAATAAATTTAGGAAGTGCGTATTTTTATCGATTTCAGGTATTCGTCCCATTCCGCCGGCAGGAGATTTTTTTTCCTGTTGTTGCAGTCCTTGCAGGCGGCGACTATATTATAGCGTTCGGAGGTCCCGCCCCGCGAGATGGGTATTAGGTGGTCCATGGTAAGCTCCGAGGGCGGTACGCTTGCGCCGCAATAATGGCATATTCCGGCGGCCGTTTTTTTTCTCCACCACGACGTCGAACGTAGTTCCCGCGCCCTGTGCTTTTCGTGTGATGCTATCGCTTCCGGGTCCATGCAAACGTCCGCCCCGCCTTTCCTATGGCGCCGGGAGTCCTTTCGCCGGTCATCGCGCCGCGACATCGGCCTTCCTCGTGTAACGCGCCCGTCTACGCAAAACGCTCGCCCTCCGCGGGCCGGTGGCCGTTGATAAACGAGAGGCCGTCCATTTGCCTTTTACCCTCGGGCTGGAGCGCGAGTATTTCGAGCGCCCCGTCGCCCGTATGGATTAGGAGCCGTTTTTTACGTTGTACGGCGAGGAGCCCGGGCTCCATCGCGCCGGGAAGCTCCACGGAGGCCGGTGCTGTCCTCCATATCTTTATATGGTCACCGCGAAATTCCGTCCAGGCCCCCGGGCGCGGGTTTAGACCCCGCACGCGATTGTGGATTTCGAGGGCGCCGGCATTCCAGTCAATTCGGGCGAATTCGTGGTCGATCTTTCCGCAGTAGGTGGCCTCCGATTCGTTCTGGGGCTTGGGCCGCGCCGTGCCGCTTGCAAGCGCGTCTATGGCCTCAAGAAGCAGGCCGGCGCCAAGCGGTCGCACGGCCTCGTAAAGGTCCTCCGCAGTGTAATCGGGGGATATGGAGAGCTTTTTCTGCAGGACGATATCGCCCGCGTCGAGGCGCTCGTTTATCATCTGCACCGTTACCCCGGTTTCGGTCTCGCCGTTTATAATGGCCCATTCTATCGGCGCCGCGCCGCGGTAGCGCGGCAAGAGCGATGGATGGAGATTGATGGTCCCAAGGCGGGGCATCTCGAAGACGGTGCGCGGTATGAGCCGTCCGAAGGCCACCACAACGAAGAGTTCGGCCGCCTCGGCCGTTAGCGCGTCCAAAAAAGCCGGGTCCTTGAGGCTTGGCGGATGGTGGAAGCGTATGCCGCGCTCCAGGGCGACCTCCTTTGCCGGACAGCACCGAACGTGGAGGTTGCGCCCGCAGGGCTTGTCTTCGTTGGTTACGATAAAGGCGATATCATGCGCGTCGGCGAGCGTTTCCAGGCAATAAGCGGCGATCTGCGGCGTTCCGAAAAAGCCTATCCTCATTTTCCCCTGTTGAGCTTTTTAATTTTTTTGAGCTCGGCGGTAAGCTCCTTGCGGTCCTGGCCCTCCAGGTGGTCGATAAACAGCCTGCCGTCCAGGTGGTCTATCTCGTGCTGCAGTACGCGCGCAAGGAGGCCTCCCGCCTCGAAGCGCATCTCCTTTCCGTCCGGGGTCACCGCGCTAACGGCGATTTCGAGAGGCCTCGAGATTATGGCGTTTATCCCCGGCACCGACAGGCAACCCTCCTCGTATGGGCCGGTATTTTCCGAGCGGGCCGTAATTACAGGGTTGATGAGCGTAAGAATGGGTCCCTTGTAGGACTCTATGTCGAGAATGAGCAGGCGCTGCGACACACCAACCTGCGGGGCGGCGAGGCCAATGCCGCGCGCGCCGTACATAACGTTGAACATCGACTCGATGAGGTCGATGGTGCCCTGGTCTATGGTCTTGATATTCTCCGCTATCTTGCGGAGGGTTTCATTCCCGTAATATACAAGATGGTTATTCGATCCAGCCATGGTGCGCGCGTCTCCAATGGTCGTTTTCATCTCCGTTTTGCGCGGGCCCGGTTTGTTTGCCCGCGTCGACGTTATTAATAATATATCATGACCGGGGTATAAATCAAGCCTGGAGGCGTATCCGTGCAAACGCCGTGTCTACATTTGGACGGGGAGGTCATTTTATCAAGAATTTATGGGAAAATTCAAATTTTTTGTTGCCCGTATGGTCGGTTTTCTACCGATAGAAAACACGGCCCGAGGGCCGATGGGAGACGCTGCCGCGCCGGATGGAAAATAATTGACATGTATTCATATGGTGATAATTGTGCGTATTCCGGCCGCCAAGACACCCGCGCCCATACCGTTCTCTGATAGAGCGAACAGTGAATCGAATGATGAATACATTCACGGTAAAAATACTGTTAAACAGGCTCGCGCGATTGGCGGCCGTTTCGGCCATTTTCCTATTGCTCGTCCCCGCCTTCGCCTCCCCGGGCCCGGCTGTCCAGTCGGGCCGCGTGATCGATGATTTCGCGCGCGTTCTTACCGCGCGCGGCTGGAAGGTGTATCTCGACGAGCCCGGATCGCTAAGGGCATACCGCCTTCGTAATGACTTCGAGGAGCTCAGGGCCCGGCTTTCCGGCAATGCCGATGGCGGGTTCGAGGTGTACGATGCCGGCATTTCCTACGACGGCATGGAACGGAAGCGCAGCTTCCGCATCCGCGTATCCGGAACGGACGAGACCGGTACTGACCCGGTCCGTGTGGTGCTTCCCTGGTTTCTGGAATCGCTGGAGCTGCGGGGCCCGTGGCGGCGGAGCGCCTACAGGGCATCCGTCTCGGCCGGATACAACCGTTTCCATGAATCGGAGGCCTATCCCAGATGGCGCGTCGGTACGCTCCAGTTGGGGGCCGACATACTGCACGACCCGGCACGGCACGTGAGCGAGCGCGACATGCGCCTGTCGACGGGCGACTATTTCCACATCCAGGCGTACGCGAACCTCAGCCCGGAATGGAAGGACGTGTGGTACGATATCAAGCTGATCCTGGCGGGCTTGCAGACGATCTCGCCGGAAGACCAGTCGGCCCGCACGGTCCTTGGATTGTTCTCCGGCCTCGAGCTTTTCCGTCCTTCCATGAACTTCAAGGAGTTCATGTGGAGCGATAATGTCTACGAAGACCATCCACATGTACAGTTCTTGATCCTTAAACCGTTCATGCCGGGCATCGTCCGGCAGTGGGGCCCTGAGCGCCGATACAGCGCATCCGCCTTCGCCTCGGCCGCCGTATCCGTAAACTCCTCGCTCTGCGCCACGAATATAAGCGAGGCGGAGGAGGACGGCTTGAGCCCCATATTCCGTTCGAAGTTTTATGGGGACCGCAGACAGAATTTCTATTACGGCTGGTCGGTGCCCATTGTCCTGTCGCTTGCGGCGGACCGCCTCGGGCCGCTGCGCCTTGGGGCCGATTATCGGTTTTACTATTTTTCGCCCGTCGAAAATGAGAGGGCGTACGACGTGCTGAATGTTCCCGGCGGATCGATCGGTTTCTATCTTTCGCACGGGGTGCTCGCAACGGTGGCCTATGAGTACTGGTATGCGTACAGCCGCCTTAGGTCGGAGACCAAAAACCATTCGTGGCACAGGGTCAATTTCGGCCTGGAATGCAAAATAGGCTCCGGCGCCCATTCGCCGGAAAGGGGCTGAGGCGTGGTGAAGACAATGGCGATATTCAGTCGGCTGCTGGGCCGCTTTATCCGGGGGCTTGCCCTGGCCGCGCTCATCCTGCCGGCGTGGGCCTTCCTGTCTCCGCTTCCCGCAGCCTCGAAGGAGCCCATCGTCAGGATGGACCTCGTTGATACCGATGTCGAGTTTCCGGTGCTGGGGGACTATTACGCCAAAGGCTTTTTCAAGCGGTATGACGCCGCGGTTCGTTACGTGCGGCAGGCGGAGGCGCCGACGGTGGACGAAGGCATTTTGCTTGTCAGCAGGCGTCTTCAATACGAGGGCCTTTATGGCGTGGGCTTTATCCTTTATCCGCGAAACGAAGGAGGCCTCGTTTCGAGCATTCGATGGGCAATTCCCGACGGCAGGGACTTCGAGCGCGACAGCACGGAGGCGCTCGAAGGGGTGCTTGCCGTAACGCTGACGGGCGAAAAGGGGAAGCGGGGGAAATCCACAGTCGCCTACGCCCTTTCCTCGGGGAACAGACGGATAAGCGATCTGGCATACGCGGAGAAGGAGGGGGAAACGGTCATAACGGGCTATACGGTGGACGTGAGTGCGCCCCCCTCGCCCAGGGCGCGCTTCTGGCGGGCGTTAGGGGGTGTTGTGCTTGTAAACGCCCTGGGCGAGATCGATTACGCCATGAAGATAAACTCCAATGTCGACGACTGGAAATACCCGCTCACCATGAAGGGTTTCAAGCGAAAGGTCGCCGATGGAATGAGATTGGACGCCAACAACTTTACGACTAACTGCGTGGGACACGTCTATTCGGGAAACCTCTATTACAACGCCGCGCGCAGCAACGAGTACGGCTTCTTCGGCTCGATGATGTTTTCCATCGCGGGAAGCCTCATGTGGGAATACTTAGGCGAGTTCAAGGAGGAGGTCTCGCTTAACGACCTGCTCGCAACCGGCATAGGCGGGGCGATTTTCGGGGAGGCCCTCCACCAGACTGGGGTGTTCGTGGAGAAAAACATGTCCCCCGGGTTGCTTAGAAACGCGATCGTTCTCATAGTCGACCCTTTCCGCGTGGTCAACCGCGCGCTGGACCGCGCCTGCACCTCGACCTATAAGATAAGCGTGAGCTTTATAAGCCCCGCACAGGCGGCAGCCGAGGGGCTCAAAAGGGGGCGCTGAGACCAGGCGTTTAATTTTGACGCGCCTTCATTCCTGTGGTATTAAAATATAATTGACATTCGGCGCTATTCTGACATTGAATCCATTTTTATCGCCGGGTGAATGATAAAATGGATAGGATTTTTCATTTTTCCGGAAGTCCGGCTCGAGTTGGACAAAAAAAGGCGTACAGGGAGAACGGCCGTGAAGATGACGGGTGCGGAGATCATTATAGAATCCCTTAAAAAGGAGGGGGTGGAGCACATCTTCGGCTATCCGGGCGGCGCGGTGATTCCCATCTTCCATCAGCTGTTCGACGCCCCTTTCAATTTCTACCTGGCGCGGCACGAACAGGGGGCGGTGCACGCGGCCGACGGCTACGCGCGCGCCTCGGGCCGGGTTGGCGTGGTCATAGCGACCTCCGGTCCCGGAGCGACCAACCTGGTCACGGGAATAGCGACAGCCTATATGGACTCGGTCCCGCTGGTGCTCTTCACCGGACAGGTGTCGACAGAGATGATAGGTAACGACGCCTTCCAGGAGGCGGATATCACCGGCATCACGCGGCCAATATCCAAACACAATTATCTCGTCCAGAGGGTGGACGATCTTGCGCGAATCATCAAGGAATCCTTCTATATCGCCTCAACGGGCCGTCCGGGGCCGGTTGTGGTCGACGTTCCCGTGGATGTCTCCAGGGCGGAGACCAAATTCGCCTATCCGGAGCAGGTGAACCTGCGAAGCTACAAGCCCGTTTACAAGGGGCATCCCCTGCAGATAAGCAAGGCCTGCAAGCTCATAGAGCAATCGAAGCGGCCTGTCATATATTCGGGGGGAGGTGTGATAAGCTCGAACGCCTCGGCGGAGCTTAGGGAGTTCGTCAAAAAAACCGGCATTCCCATCACCACAACCCTCATGGGGATGGGGGCCTATCCGGAGACCGACCCGCTATCGCTCAAGATGCTCGGCATGCACGGCACCTGCTACGCCAATCAGGCCGTGCACGATTCCGACCTGCTGATCGCCATCGGCGCGCGTTTCGACGACCGCGTTACCGGAAAGATCTCCGAATTCATCCCCGAGGCGCGGGTGATCCACATCGACATAGACCCTTCGTCGGTCAGTAAAAACGTGCAGGTCGACATTCCGATCGTCGGCGACTGCCGCCAGATACTCGCCGAGATAAATAAAATGGTCAAGGCGCCCGACATAGGGGAATGGATAGATTATTTACAAAAGCTCAAGGTGGAAAACCCGCTGACCTATAAGGACAGCGGATCGAGGATAAAGCCGCAGCATGTAGTGGAAAGGATTTATGCGCTCACCGGGGGGAAGGCCGTAATATGCACCGAGGTGGGGCAGAACCAGATGTGGGCGGCGCAGTTCTTTGAATACTCCGAACCGCGAAGCTTCATCTCGTCCGGGGGGCTCGGCACCATGGGCTTCGGCTTTCCGGCGGCGATCGGCGCGCAGATCGCTCGGCCCGACAGGCGCGTCATCGACATAGCGGGAGACGGCTCCATCCAAATGAACATCCAGGAGCTTATCGTCGCCGTACAGCACCGCCTCCCGGTCATCATAGCGATTCTCAACAACGGCTTTCTCGGGATGGTGCGCCAGTGGCAGCAGCTTTTTTACGACAAGCGCTACTCCCACACGTGCATCAACTTCCAGCCCGATTTCGTAAAGCTCGCGGAGGCGTACGGGGCGGAGGGCATACGCGTTGAGAAGAAGGAGGAGGTCGACGCCGCCATAGAGAGGGCGCTTTCCATTACGGACCGGCCCATCATCATAGACTTCAGGGTGGACCGCGAAGAGAACGTCTACCCCATGGTCCCGGCGGGCAAGACTATCAAGGACACCATCACGAGGGAACTCCTATGAGGCACGTCATATCCGTAAAGGTGGAGAACAGGGCGGGCGTGCTCGCGCGCGTGGCCGGCCTTTTCTCCGCACGCGGTTACAACATCGACTCGCTGGCGGTAAGCCAGACCGAGCAGGAGGACGTGTCGGTCATGACGATCGTGGTGCGGGGCGACGACCGCATCATAGAACAGGTCAAAAAGCAGCTCAACAAACTCATCGACGTCATAAAGGTCTCGGACCATTCGGAATACCCCTCGATTCAGCGGGAGCTTGCGCTTGTCAAGGTGAACGCCCAGCCCGCCAAGCGCTCGGAGGTATACCAGATCGCCGGCATATTCAGGGCGGAAATAGTTGACATATCGCTTAAGACCGTTACGCTCGAACTTACGGGAGAGCCGGAGCGAATCGACAATTTCATCGAGCTGTTAAGGCCGTATTCCATAAAGGAGCTCATCCGGACGGGCCGAATCTCGATGAGCAAGGAATAGCGCATAATTTGCCCCGCCTGCGCCGCGGCGACGAACCCCCGAATAGAAGAGAACCGTCGAGGGCGCATCGCGCGCCGCCGTTTACGCGCGGCCTCGGGGCGTTATATTAAAGGAGTGTAATCATGGCGAAGATGTATTACGACGACGAGGCGGATCTTGGCGTCCTGGGAAATAAATTGATTGCGGTCATAGGCTACGGGAGCCAGGGCCACGCGCAGGCGCAGAACCTCCGCGACAGCGGGCTTAAGGTCATCGTTTCGGAGCTTCCCGGCACCGACAACTACAGGCTGGCCGAATCGCACAACTTCAAGCCGGTATCGGCCAAAGAGGCCGCCGAAAAGGCCGATGTAATCCAGATCCTGGCGCAGGACCACATCCAGGCGAAGCTGTTTAAAAGCGATGTGGAGCGGAGCCTTAAGGCGGGCAAGACGCTCGTCTTTTCGCACGGTTTCAACATACACTTCGGAGAAATCGTCCCGCCGAAGGATGTGGACGTAATCATGGTCGCCCCCAAGGGGCCCGGACACCTGGTGCGAAGCGAATACGAAAAGGGTGGCGGCGTGCCTTCGCTCATCGCCATACACAACGACGCCTCCGGGAAGGCGAAGGCCACGGCGCTCGCCTATGCGAAGGGCATTGGCTCGACAAGGGCCGGCGTGCTCGAGACGACTTTCAAGGAGGAGACCGAGACCGACCTCTTCGGCGAACAGGCCGTTCTCTGCGGCGGGGCCTCGGAGCTGGTGAAGGCCGGCTTCGACACTCTGGTCGCGGCCGGCTACCAGCCGGAGATCGCATACTTTGAATGCCTGCACGAGCTCAAGCTCATTGTGGACCTCTTCTACCAGGGCGGCATTAACTACATGCGCTATTCGGTTTCCGACACCGCCGAGTTCGGCGATTACGTGAGCGGGCCGCGCATCGTGAACGACGCCACCCGAGCCGAGATGAAGAAGATACTCGCCGAGGTGCAGGACGGCTCCTTCGCCCGCCGCTGGATAAAGGAGAACGAGGAGGGACGCCCTTTTTTCAACAAAGTGAAGGAAGAACAGCGAAACCACCAGATCGAAAAGGTGGGCTTTGAGCTTCGCAAGATGATGAAGTGGATCGACGCCAAATAGCCGGATCCAAATAGCGGCCCGCCCGGCCGAGGAACGAGTTAAGTTAAAAAAGACGGTGATGAGAATCACCGTCTTTTTGTTTGGGCCATCGTTTTTTCGCAACCTTCAGGCCGGAATCTCCGTCGGTAGGGGTGTAAACAACCAAATTTAGAAATCCGCACGGGGGGTTTTAAATGTTAAAGCGACGGGTTTTACTCGTCTATCCGGAGATACCGGCCACCTACTGGAGCTTTAAATACGCTCTCGACTTTGTTGGAAAGAAAGCGGTACTGCCGCCGCTGGGCCTTATAACGGTCGCCGCCATGCTTCCGGAGGAATGGGAATGCAGGCTTGTGGACATGAACGTGGAGCCGCTCGAAGACGAGGCGATAGAGTGGGCCGACATGGTATTCGTCTCGGCAATGCTCGTTCAGCGCGCCTCGTTCGAAAAGGTGGTCGCGCGGGTCGGTCGCCTCGGTCGTTGTGTGGTGGCCGGCGGGCCGTATCCGACCGCGATGCACTGCGATATCGGCGGTGTGGACCACTTCGTGCTCAACGAGGCGGAGGCGACGCTTGCGCCTTTTCTGCGTGACCTGGAAAAAGGAAAACCGAAGCGCGTGTATTCCGACGAAACCAGGCCCGATATCGCCGCGACTCCGGCGCCGCGCTTCGATCTGCTCGATATAGATTGTTATTCGACGGCCTCGCTTCAGTTTTCGCGGGGATGCCCCTTCAACTGCGAGTTTTGCGATATCATCGAAATGTTCGGCCACGTGCCCCGAGTCAAATCTCCTGGCCAGTTTCTGCGCGAGATGGACTCCCTTTACGCGACTGGCTTCCGTGGGCCGCTGTTTATAGTAGACGACAACTTCATCGGCAACAAACACAGGGTCAAGGAGCTCTTGAGAGAAATCATCATCTGGCAGAAAAAATACGGTCATCCGTTCAGCCTTTCGACCGAGGCGAGCATCAATTTGGCCGATGACGACGAGCTGCTCGAGCTTATGGCTGAGGCTGGTTTTATGATGGTATTCGTAGGCATCGAGACTCCGGTGGAGGAGTCGCTTTCGCTAGCGGGTAAAACCCAGAATCTTAAGGGAAACATGCTCGAGAGCATACGGAAAATCCAGGGACGCGGAATCGAGGTGACGGGAGGCTTTATAATAGGCTTCGACACGGACCCGGAGGACATATTCGACCGGCAGATAGGATTTGTACGGGAATCCGCCATCCCGACCGCGATGGTGGGGCTTCTTATGGCCCTGCCCAATACGCGGCTTTACCGCAGGCTCGAGGCTGAGGGGAGGATCACCGGGCTTTCGACAGGCAACAACACCCACGACGTCCGGGTGAATTTCGAATCCAAGCTCCCGCCGGGCGTGCTTTACGATGGATACCGGCGAGTTATACGAGAGATATACGGCCCGCGGGCCTATTTCGACCGCTGTCTGGAGCTTTTACGGCGCTTCCCGAAAAAAAAGAGGGTAAACGTAAAAAAGACCACATACAGAGGGAAAAACCGTTTGATTTCGTTTCTCGAGGCAAGGGCCCTCTTCGCGTCGCTTTTTCGGCAGGGGCTTTCATGGTACGGGCCGGAGTATTTTAGATTCCTGGCCAAATCGCTTTTCATCAATCCTTCCCGTTTTCCCCAGGCGGTCGGGATGGCTATAGAGGGGCATCATTTTATGACTATGACCGGGGAAATCCTGGCGGATGCGCTCCGCAAGGCGCGTTCGGACGATGCCGGCGGAAAGCTCGACGGTTTCCGTAAAATCGTAGACGACAAGATCGCTTTGGCCTACCGGACCGAGGCCGACGCATCGCCTATTGGCCGGCGGCACGAGACGGGACTGTAAATGCTTTGACAGTCCCGGCAAACGGGCAAAGGCTTGAACCCATATACGGGGCGTCGTGCGCGCCGCCGGACAACATAACGCGGAGGGGGACATGCAGAACGCACCATCGGTCGCGGTAAACATCATCGTATCCGTCATTCCGATCGTCGGCATCGTAATGGGGGGCGTTGTGATATTTTTTTATCTTTTCTGGAGCCACAGGCAGCGGATGTTGATGATAGAGAAGGGACTTTTAACGCGTCGGCACTTCGACCTCCGGCTTTTCAGCCTGCTTCTGGGGCTGGTGCTAATGGGGATCGGCGCGAGCCTTACGCTTTTTTTCCTTTTAAAGGAGGGGCTGGCCTACAGTGTGCTCTCCGGCCTCATTCCGCTCGGAATAGGGGTGAGCCTCCTCCTATTCTTTGTCGTAAGCGGGAGTGCGCGATCCGATGAGCGAAAAGGGGGCTGAGGCGCTTGCGGATGAGAGGATCGTCACGCTGGTGCTTCGGGGCAGGACGGACCTTTTCAGGGAGCTCGTTAAGCGGCACCAGCGCCGGGTCCATTATATGGGAATGCGCTTCTTCCGCAACGATGACGACGCGCGGGATTTCGCGCAGGAGGTGTTCATGAAGGCCTATACGGCGCTTGGAAGCTTTCGCGGAGAATCGAGGTTCGTCACATGGCTTTTGCGTATCGGTTTCAACCACGCGGCCAATCGGAGAAGGGCCTCCCATGATACGGCTGGCGTCGAGGAGGATTATCCGGAAAGCCGCTACCCCGGACCTGAGGCATTGTCCCTGCGGGCCGAGACGGCCGAAGCTGTTTCGAGGGCGCTTGCCTCCCTCCCGGGGAAATACAGGATATGCGTTGATTTCTTTTTCTTTATGGGATTATCTTACGGGGAGATAAGCGATATCACCGGGTTTCCGGTGAACACCATAAAGTCGCATGTCTTCAGGGCGAAGGGGATGCTTCGCGACGCCCTGAGGGGATCGGCCGCGGAGGAGTACCATGAAATGTGACGAGGCGATGCGAAGGCTCCTTGAACACGACAATGCGCCCGGCTATCCTTTGCCTCTCCGTTTGCATCTTCGCCGGTGCGCGCACTGCCGCGCCGAGGAGGCCCGGCTGCGCGCGGCCCTGGAGGAGCTCAAGGCCGTGGCGCTCTCCCCACGGGACATGGACATCTCCGACGCGGTGATGGCCGGGATAGAACGTCTCGAATCCTACCGCCGCGATGTTCCTATGTACAACTGGATCGGAGGAGGGCTTGCCATTCTCGGGGGCATCGTTCTAATCTCGTTCAGCGATTCCTTCGCCTGGCTGCGCGGCTCCTTCGGCGGCGATTTCGAGGTCCCGCTTTCCATCGTGCTGGGCATCGTCATCACCCTGTACGCCTCCGCATTTATCGCCACGCATCTCGACATGGCCGAGAGCTGGATGGCCAAACGCCGCGGTTAGGCGCGCTCATCATCGCAAGCGGCGGATCGAATCTCCGGCCAAAACATGGTCTCCCGCCTTTCCCGCTATGATGGATGAGGGATCGCTCCGTCACGCGGGCCGCTTCACCATGCTTTCGCCCATGGCGGGATTGCTTTATCCTTTGCCGGCCTTCGCCCGGCCGGGACGATCGCCGCGTCCTTTACCGGCGCGCCTGCGTAGGGCCCGACCGTCGCCGTTCAGCCGGCCTTCCGCCCAGGCTCAGTGCGCCTCGCCCCAGTCGGCGCCCCAGCCCATATCCACGACGATAGGGACTGAAAGCCGTATCGCCCCTTCCATCTTCTCGCGGACCATGGCGCCGAAGACTTCCTTCTCGCCCACCGGCACCTCGAAGACGAGCTCGTCGTGCACCTGGAGGATCATCCTGCCACCGAAGTTTTTTTCCTCTATCTCGCGCTGTATGTCTATCATGGCCACCTTGATAAGATCGGCGGCGGCGCCCTGGATCGGCGTGTTGATGGCGATGCGCTCCGCTCCCTCGCGCCTGAATTGCGCCGTGGAATCGATGTCCGGAATTGGGCGCCTTCTGCCGAGTATGGTCCGCACGTATCCCTTCTCGCGGGCGAACGCGACAGTCTCGTCTATGTAGCGTTTGAATCCCGGATAGGTCTCGAAGTAGCGGTTTATGAATTCCGCCGCGTCGCGCACCGAGATATCCGCCTGTTGCGAGAGCCCGAAGGGGGAAACGCCGTAGATCGTGGCGAAATTGATTACCTTGGCCTGCCTGCGCATGTCGCCCGTCACGTCGTCCATGGGCACGCCGAAGACCGATGAGGCTGTGAGCGCGTGGATGTCCATGCCCTTTTCAAACGCCTCGGTCATCCTCTCGTCGCCGGAGAGATGCGCCGCCAGGCGGAGCTCTATTTGCGAATAATCGGCCGAGAGAAGCAGCATCCCCTTTTCGGGCACGAACCCGCGCCGGATTTTTTTTCCGAGCTCGTCGCGTATCGGGATGTTCTGCAGATTGGGTTCGGACGATGAGAGGCGGCCGGTGGCCACAACGGTCTGGTTGAACGAGGTGTGTATCCTGCCCGTCGAGGGAAGCACGAGCCGCGGCAGGCTGTCGATATATGTGCTCTTCAGTTTGGCCAGGGTGCGGTAGGCGATGAGGCCGTCGATGATGGGGTGCGATCCCCTCAGTGTTTCGAGCACCTGTATGTCGGTGGAAAAGCCCGTCTTGGTCTTCCTGACGGGCTTGAGGCCCAGCCTGTCGAAGAGCACGGCGGAAAGTTCGCGCGTGGAGTTGATGTTGAAGCGCGAACCGGCCTCGCTGTATATGCTTTCCTCGGTCTCTTCGAGCATGCGCTGGTTTTCCCTCGCAAGCTTCTCGAAGTGTTTGAGGTCGATCTTCACCCCGTATAGCTCCATGAGCGCGAGCACCCGGGCAAGCGGCATCTCCACGTCGTGGAAGAGCGGCCCGAGCCTTTCCCCCTCAAGCCGTGCCGAAAGTATCCGCTGGAGGCGAAGCGTGATGTCGGCGTCCTCGATCGCGTAGTCGGCAAGCTCCCTGAGGGGCACCTCGGTGATCGAGAGCGTGTCCCTGCCCTTGCTGACCAGCTCCTTGAAGGTGGTGGTCTTGTAATCGAGAAACCTCATGGCCAGCTCGTCCATGTTGTGCCGGCGCTCCGAGGGGTCCAGCAGGTAGGACGCTATCATGGTGTCGAAGTGGATGCCGCGGAGTTCAATGCCCGCGTTTTTCAATACCACGATATCGTACTTTATGTTCTGGCCGATCTTCTTGATGGATGCGTCCTCGAGCATCGGCTTTAGGAGCTTGAGGGCCTCGCTTTGGTCCACGTGGTCCTCGCTGAAAAGCGAGCGGCTCTGGATGGGAACGTAAAAGCCCGCGTTTTCCTCCACCGCGAGGGAGATGCCTACAAGCTCCGCGGCGACGGGGCTTGTGCTGGTGGTCTCGGTGTCCACCGACACAATTCCTGCCGCACGGATGGCGTCGAGGGCCCCCTCGAGCTCTTTGACGGTTTTAATAATTCGGTAATCGCGGTCCGAGCGGGCGGCCGCAGCGGCCCCGTCCTCTGGGCCGGCGAGGTCCTTTACGATGGATTCCATCTCGTGAGTTCGGAAAAAGGAGCGCACGGCCTCGCTTCGCACGTCCGGCGTGGCGGCTTCCTCGATATTGAAGGCCAAAGGCAGGTTCGTGCGTATTGTAACGAGATCGCGGCTCAGGTAGGCCATGTCGCGGTTTGATTCCAGGGTTTCACGGAGCTTTCCCTTTATGCCTTCTAAATTCGAATAAATCCCGTCGAGGCTGCCGTGCTCCTGGATGAGCTTGAGCGCCGTCTTCTCGCCCACGCCGCGCACTCCGGGGATGTTGTCCGAGGCGTCGCCGGTCAGCGCCATATAATCGATCACCTTCTCGGGGCCTATTCCAAGCTTTGCCTGTACCGCCGCCGCGTCATAGGTCTCGAATTCGGCTATGCCCTTTTTATTGGCGTAAATGGATGTGTTGTCGTCGACGAGCTGATAGGCGTCCTTGTCGCCGGTCACGAGGACCACCTCCACCTCCTTTGAGGCGTGCGAACGCGCGATGGAGCCCAGTACGTCGTCGGCCTCGTAATCGGCCTCCTCGATCCTTTGGATGCCCATCGTCTCCACCATCAGCTTTATCTCCTCGATCTGGGAGCGCAGATCGTCCGGCATCTTCTCCCTGTTCGCCTTATACTCCGGGTACAGTTCGAACCGGAACGATTTTCGCGGCGGGTCGAACGCCACAGCCAGGTAATCGGGCTTTTGGTCCGCAAGAAGCCTTAGAAGCATGCGCGCGAAACCGAATATGGCCGAGGTGTTTTGTCCCTTCGAGTTGGTGAGAGGGTTCTTGATGAAGGCGAAATAGGCCCTGTAGCAGAGGGCGTGGCCGTCGATGACGAAAAGCCGCTTTTTCACGGGAGTGCTCCGATCGCTTTTGCGATAGTATAGGCATCGGTCTTAACAGATCAAGAATAATTAGCGTTCCGCCGACAAGCCGAAGGGCGGCATCCCACGGCCGGGGCTTTCCGGTTTTTTCGCGCAGTGGAGGAATATGGCTTGCGAAAGCGCGGGGCGCGACGCATAGATGGCATGGGCGCACATTATCTGCGGAGACTAGCGGAATGAACTGTACGGGCACCATCTTGCGACGACTACTGTTAGTTTCTATCTTGCTTTCCGTCCTCCTTCTCGGCGCGTCTCCGGCGAGGGAGGTCTCCGTCCATGTCATCATCTACCATACATTTCTCGGAAAGGAGCGCGTCTCCACGGATTTCAGCGTGGAAGAGCTGCGCGGACACATGGAAGGGCTGAGGGAGGGAGGCTTCAGGTTTGTAAGCATGGCCGACATCGAACGCGGCGCGGTATCGGGCGCGCGGAACGTGCTCATCTGCATAGACGATGGAAACAGGAGCGTTATGAAGGCCTATCGTGAGGTGCTTGGCCCCATGGGCATCAAACCGCTTCTTGCGATTTACCCAAACGTTATCGGCCGGAGAAAATACGCGCTCGACTGGGACGAGCTTCGCGCCCTTGCCGCTGACGGATGCGGGATCGCGGCTCACGGCTTCTTCCATCTCCATGTAAACGAAAAGCTGTACGCCCAAAACAGGCGCTATTTTATGGACGAGATCCACAAATCGAAACGGGTGCTGGAGGAGAGGATGGGAAGGCCCGTCAATGTGTTCGTGTACCCCTCCGGCGAAAAGTGCGCACACGCCATTCGCGAGATACGCGCGGCCGGCTACCGCTATGCCTTTACCATAAACTGGGGCACGTTGAAGGTGCCGCTCGAGATGAACGCGAACCCTTACGAGCTTCCCCGCTATATGCTGGTCAGGGGCAACTGGAAGAACGTCTTCGCCCTTATGGACAGAAAAGCCGGAAGGCCCGGAGGCAAGCCCTCCGCAAGCTCGAAACGTCAGCTCGTGCTGGACCGCTGACGGGCGCGCCGAGCCGCCGGCCGGGCCCTTTTCAGGCAGCGCGGACGCCGCGCCTGAAGTCGCGGTATCCCGCGATCGCCACGAAGGCGGCCAGCGTAAATATGGCCGCCGCCACGAAGACGTGCCGGTAGTCAAGCTCCAGTATCAGGCCGCTCAGCAGGCCCCCTATCCCCGAACCCAGAAACTGCGACGAATTGAATATCGAAAGCACCGTCCCCTTTAGCTGGGCGTTGGGGTAGCGCGATGCCGCGGCCGGCAGCACCGGCGAGAGGATGCAGTGTCCGGCGTAGAAGAGAAAGAAAGAGACTATATAGGCGGCGAGCCCGCCGGCGAAAATGGCGAGGAGGATTCCGGAGAACTCGAAGGCGAGGCCGACCGCCGTAATCAAGGCGCTCCCGCGCCGGTCCGCCTGTCGCGCGAATACAAACATGAGCGCGGTGCCGATGATGGAGACGGGGATGAATATCTTCCACATGGCCTCCATCCCCAGCTCCTTTTTAAAGAGCAGCGGCATCACGAAGAAAACGGCGTTGATGTTGAGGTTGCCCACGAAGCCTATGACGTTCAGGCGGTTGAGGTCGGCGTTCTTCATCACCTCCCATATACGTTCGGTCTTGATGTCCGGGAGTTCCTCCTCGATGATGGACTGATTGTCCATGAAAATGGCCGTGTAGACGATTGTGACCAGCACGAGCGCCGCGCATAGGAAGAAAAGCACCGGGATATTTATCTTCGCCGCGATAATGGGGCTCAGCGTAAATCCGAAGATGACCGCAAGCCCCATGGATAAGCCGACGTACGAGAGGGCCGTGTTGCGGCGCTGAAGGCTGATGCCGTCTGTAAGCCATGCCATGGTGACGCCCTGTATGGCCCCCGCCCCGGAGAGCACGCGCGCCGCTATGAGGTGGTGGATGTTCTGCGAGAGGCCGGACAGCACCGAGCCGATAAAATAAACGACCAGCCCTGCGAGGGTCACCTGCTTGCGGCCCCAGCGGTCGCTTAGCTTTCCGATTGGAACTTGAAGAAGGATCTGTATGATGCCGAAAATCCCTACAGCCAGGCCGGCGAGCGCCCCGGTGGAGCCGGGGAGCTCTGTCGCGAAGATCGAGAAAACCGGGATGATCATGGATATGCCGAGCATGCGAATGCCCATGACAAGGCTTATTCCCGTGATGAGCCTGCGCTCGTTTGTGTTGAATGGCCGTGCTTCCATGCAAGTATCTTTCGCGGGGAAGAAGGGGGCGTCTCCTGCGCTTCGGGGACTATGCCGGCGAAAAGGGGTGAAGGTCAACCATTTTACAGGCCGCCGGAGGCATGGAATGGCTTGCCCGGCCGCCGTGCCCATGCGAACATTCGGGAGCGCGCACCCCGGGGGCGGAGGCTTCTGCGCTCGCGCCGGCGCCTTCGCGCCGCGCGAAGGGCCTTCGAGAAATCGCCGACCGCCACGAGCTTGTCGGCCATGCATACCAGCGCGGACTCGGCATAACGGGGCGGAACCGGGGTAAGCGGCCACATGTGGCGGAGAATGGCGTCCTCCTCGATGGCGTTGAGGGCGAAACGTGAGGCGGCGTTTTGGCGGGCTATTGCGGGGTGCCTGAACCCATGGAGGCCGGGCCCGTCGGTCCTCCAGTTATAAAAAAAGAAGTCGTGCAGAAGAGCGCCCCGCGCGGCGCTTATGGCGTCGAGGCCGCGGCCTCTGGCCATTATATAGGCCATTCGCGCCACCTGTACGCAATGTTCGAGGCGCGTAACCGAGCCGTGATGGGTGAACGAGCTTAGGTGTTGGAACTCCTCGCTCTCGAGTATCGTCGCTATGGATGGATGGCGCATGGCGGCCGGCCAGCCGTGGTCTTTCATTTTGTTGCCCCTTCTCCGTCTTTCGATATCCGTGCGGATGGCTCCAGGCGGACCATGGATACTGACAGAGCGGGGTCGGCGTCGTCAAGCCTTAATTGAATTATCGGGCTTCCATCGGAGGAGAGGCGCACGACAAAGCGCCGAACCGGGCGGGTATGGCGAAAAGTAATAGCGCAAAACGGCATATGTATAATACGCATAGTCAAGCTTGTATGGTCAGCAAAACCCGGTATTGTGGAGGTGAATGTATGAATGGAACGCGCGCCCTATTCCATGAATATTAGCTGCGCACTTTTCCGGACATAGTGAGCATATGCAGGTTAATTTTTTTCATTGGGGGCCCCGGAGGGCCCGTAAAAAATGCTTGTCATTTTGCCGACGGCCCGTTCAATGGATACAAAAATTGAATAATATGTATTAAAAATTATTCAATATTATTGAAAATATTTATAAATATTAAAATATTCAAATTTAATGGCAGAGATCACATGGCAAGGATACACAGGGCTTTAATAAGTCTTTCGGATAAAACAGGCGCCGTGGAATTCGCCCGGGAGCTTGCGGGCTTCGGTGTGGAGCTATTGTCCACCGGCGGGACAGCGAAGATACTGCGCGACGCGGGGCTTAAAGTGAAGGACGTTTCCGAGCACACGGGCTTCCCGGAGATGCTGGACGGCAGGGTGAAGACCCTCCATCCGAAGATACACGGCGGGCTCCTTGGGCTTCGTTCGAACCCGGAGCACGTGGCCACCATGAAGGCCCACGGGATCGAGCCCATCGACATGGTGGTGGTTAACCTCTATCCCTTCAGGCAGGCGATCTCGAAGCCGGGATGCACGCTGGAGGAGGCTATCGAAAACATCGACATCGGCGGCCCCGCGATGCTGCGCTCGGCGGCGAAGAATTTCGAGAGCGTTACGGTAATTAGCGACCCGGCCGATTACGGAACGGTGCTGGATGATATGAGAAAGAGCGGCGGCGAGGTGTCGCGCGCGACCAACTTCAGGCTGGCCGTAAAAGTCTATAAAAGCACGTCGGAATACGACGGTATGATTTCGTCGTATCTCGAAAAGCGGCACAACGAATAAGGCCATTCGCACGTTTTCGGGGCGGAGCGATACGGGAATATACGCGCGAGGGAACCCGGCCCGTCCCGTAAGAATAACTAATAATGTTTCTGGTGAAGGGTTTATTTGCGCGCCGCCAGCGGCGGGGGCGGCGCGCGGCTATAAATAAATCACCGGCAACCAAAAAAATTCGGAGGTATTAGATGGCTGAAGTTACCCTTAAGGAGATTTATCCGGTACCGGAAAAATTCAGGGAGAGGGCGTATATCAAGAGCCGCGCGGACTACGAAAAGATGTGGAAAGAGTCCATTTCCGATCCAAATGGCTTCTGGGGGAAGATCGCCGAGGAGTACATAACCTGGTTTAAAAAATGGGACAAGGTTATGGATTGCAAATTCGGCAACGCTCCCGAGGATCTCAAGATCGCCTGGTACACCGGCGCCAAGGTCAACGTGTCGTACAACTGCCTCGACAGGCACCTCGACAAGAGGGGCAACCAGGTCGCGCTTATCTGGGAAGGAAACGATCCCAACGAAAGCAGGAAGTTCACCTACAAGGAACTGCATGCCGAGGTGTGCAAGTTCGCGAACGTTCTCAAGAAGAACGGCGTCAAGAAGGGCGACCGTATTACCTTCTTTCTCCCGATGATCCCGGAACTCGCCATCGGCATTCTGGCCAGTACCCGCATCGGGGCGATCCACTCGGTGGTGTTCGGCGGGTTTTCGGCCGAGGCGCTGCGCGACCGTATCCTCGACTGCGACAGCCATGTGGTTGTCTCCTGCGACGGCACCTTCCGCGGCGCGAAGGCCGTTCCACAGAAGGACAACGCCGACGCGGCTATCGCCCAGTGCCCGAATGTCCGCCTGCACATCGTCGTGAAGCGCGTGGGCGACAAGGTACAGGTGAAGTGGAACGACAAGATAGACAAATGGTACGAGGCCGAAATGGCGTCGGTAGACGCTAACTGCCCGGCCGAGGAGATGGACGCCGAGGCGCCCCTCTTCATCCTCTATACCTCCGGATCCACGGGCAAGCCCAAGGGCGTCATGCACACAACGGGCGGTTACATCACCTATGTGGCCTTTACCCACAAGATGATTTTCGACTACCACGACGGCGACATATACTGGTGTACGGCCGACATCGGCTGGGTGACCGGGCACTCCTATATCGTATACGGCCCGCTCGCCAACGGCGCCACTTCCATCATGTTCGAGGGCGTGCCGAGCTATCCGGACTTCGGCCGTTTCTGGGCGGTGGTCGAGAAGTACAAGGTAAACATTTTCTACACCGCCCCCACCGCCATCCGCGCCATCGCGAAGGAGGGCGACCAGTGGGTCGACAAGCACGACATCTCCAGCATCCGACTGCTCGGTTCGGTCGGCGAGCCGCTGAACCCCGAAGCCTGGAACTGGTACTACATGAAGATAGGCCGCGGCGAGTGCCCGATCGTCGACACCTGGTGGCAGACCGAAAACGGCGGGATCCTCATCACCCCGCTCCCCGGCGCCATCGACATCAAGCCGGCCATGGCGACCGTTCCCTTCTTCGGCGTTAAGCCCTCGATCGTGGACGACAGCGGAAAGCCCCTCGAGGGCGTGTGCGAGGGCAATCTCTGTATCGACATGGCATGGCCCGCAATGATGCGCGGCGTCTATGGTGACGACAAGAAGGAGCGCTTCTTCAACACCTACTTTGCCCAGTTCCCCGGCAAGTACTTCAGCGGTGACGGCTGCCGGCGCGACAAGGACGGTTACTACCAGATTACCGGCCGCGTGGACGACGTTATCAACGTTTCCGGCCACCGCATGGGCACTGCCGAGGTGGAGTCCGCGCTCGTATCGCATCCGAAAGTGGCGGAATCGGCAGTCGTGGGATATCCGCACGAGATCAAGGGCCAGTCGATCTACGCCTTCGTTACGCTTAATACCGGCGTGGAGAAGAGCGACGAGCTCAAGAAGGAGCTCATAGCCCACGTGCGCAAGGAGATCGGACCAATCGCGACTCCCGAGATCATCCAGTGGGCGGACGCTCTTCCCAAGACCCGATCCGGAAAGATCATGCGCCGTATCCTCAAGAAGATCGCCGCCGCCGACTTCAACGTGTCCAGTTACGGCGATATCTCGACGCTCGCGGATCCGAGTGTTGTGGAAATATTGGTGGGCGACGCCAAGAAGATCGTCAACAAGTAAGCCGAACCTTATTTAAACGCAATAGGGGCGGGGATTTAAATCCCCGCCCTTATTTTCTTCGGTATCTCCGTAATGCTTTCAATACTCTATGCCCTCCCGCGCCGGGACCCCCTCGGTATAATAGTGCTTTACCTCCCTCATTTCGGTAACCAGATCGCACGCATCGATGAGCTCACTAGGGGCGCCGCGGCCTGTAAGGACGAGCTCCACGCCCTCGGGCCTACCCTTCAGGAGGCCGAGTATCTCGTCGAGGCGTATCAGTTTGAACAGATGGGCCGTAACGATCTCGTCGAGAACTACGAGCGGGTACGCTCCGCCGTACAGCACCTCGCGCGAGCGCTCCAGCGCCCCGCGCGCATAACGGCGGTGCTCCTCGGCATTGTCGTCATCGGGCCGGCAGAATTGGGCGCTCCCGTGCTGTTCGATGGTTATAAGACCGTTGAGCCTCCTTGCGGCATCGAGCTCGCCGTAATGCTGGCCCTTCATGAATTGTATAAAAATGCTCTTCATTCCGTGCCCTGCGGCCCGAAGGGCTAGTCCGAGCGCGGCGGTCGTCTTCCCCTTGCCGTGTCCCGTGTAGAGATGTACGCAGGCGCGTTTATCCATGCTTCCTCCCGGTAAGAAATTTTAGGCAACTTCTAGAAATTTGGTTTACCCGTCCGCCTTCGGCTGGCGGGTAAATATAGTTTTTGTGACCGCCCTTAATTATTAGAGGTTCCCTTAATTGAATTTGATGATATAATATAATTGTTCCAGAGGCAATTAGTTTTCCTGCAACCCTGGCGCAACCGACACTTCCGGCCTCCTGCGAGTCTCGATGGCTGCGATTTAAAATTACTCTATGCCGCCGAAAACTCTTCTAACTCATCCCCCCGGCCCCCTTCTCTTCGAGCAAGAGAAGGGGGAGTCAAGATAAGAGGCTTTCTGGAGATATCCGGTATCCGGTCGACAGTAGCGGCTCCTCATAATATTGGTTCCGGATGCGCCTCTGTAATTTCTTATGGATCATGCCGCGATCCCCCCTCTCTTTCGTTCAAAGAGAGGGGGTTAGGGGGTGAGTTCGTTTTACGCCGCAGTCTCCGCCTACATGGTGCGCCTGTATTTCCCTCCGGATTCGTAAAGGGCCCGGGTGATCTGGCCGAGGCTCGCTACGCGTGCAGTTTCCATTAGCTCGGCGAAGATGTTGACGCCCGAGGCTGCGGCTCTGCGGAGTTTTTCCAGGGCCGTGGGGGCTTCTTCAGAGTGACGGTTGTGGAATTCCTTCAGGGCGTCTATACGCGACATCTTCTCGTCGAAGGAGGCGCGGGTAAGGGGTATCTCGGGCCGCGAGTAGTCCCCGGCGACGACGGCCGGATTGAGATAGGTGTTCACTCCCACGATAGGGTACTCGCCCGAATGCTTTTTGTGTTCGTACACAAGCGACTCGTCCTGTATGCGGCCTCGCTGGTAATAGCTCTCCATGGCACCCAGCACTCCGCCGCGGCGGCTTATCCGGTCGAACTCATCCAGCACGGCCTCCTCGACCATGTCCGTAAGCCTTTCTATGATGAAGCTTCCCTGCAGGCCGTTCTGGTTTTTAAAGATGCCGTACTCCTTTCCTATGATGAGCTGGATGGCCATGGCACGCCGTACCGATTCCTCCGTCGGAGTCGTTATGGCCTCATCGTAGGAGTTGGTGTGCAGGCTGTTGCAGTTATCGTTTAATGCCATGAGGGCCTGAAGGGTGGTCCGGATGTCGTTAAACTGTATCTCCTGCGCATGGAGGCTGCGGCCGGAGGTCTGTATGTGGCACTTGAGCCTCTGGCTCTGCGGCCCGGCCCCGTACTTTTCTTTCATGGCCACGGCCCATATCCGGCGGGCCACGCGTATCAGCACATTGTATTCCGGCTCCATGCCGCTTGAGAAGAAGAAGGAGAGGTTGGGGGCGAAGTCGTCTATCTTCATTCCGCGGGAGAGATAGTATTCCACGTAGGTGAAGGCATTGGCCAGCGTGAAGGCGAGCTGGGTTACCGGTGCCGCGCCGGCTTCGGCTATGTGATAGCCGCTTATGGACACGGAGTAAAAATTGCGGACGGCTTTGTCGATGAAGTACTGCTGGATGTCGCCCATCATCCTGAGGGCGAAGTTGGTGGAGAAGATGCAGCTGTTCTGCCCCTGGTCCTCCTTCAAGATGTCGGCCTGGACAGTTCCTCGAACGGTTTTCAACACCTCGGCCTTTATCCTCTCTCGCTCCTCTGTGGAGGGCTCGCGGCCGTGCTCGGAGACGAAGCGCTCGGCGGCACGGTCGATCGCCGTGTTGAAGAAGAAGGCGAGCATGATGGGCGCAGGCCCGTTTATGGTCATGGATACGCTCGTGTTGGGGTCGCACAGGTCGAAGCCGGCATAGAGCTCCTTCATGTCGTCGAGGGTGCAGATGCTCACGCCGCTTTCCCCTATCTTGCCGAAGACGTCCGGAACGGTGCTGGGGTCCTGCCCGTAGAGGGTCACCGAATCGAAGGCGGTGCTGAGGCGCTTGGCGTTGTCGTTGCGGGTAAGATAATGGAAGCGCCTGTTGGTGCGTCCGGGCGAGCCTTCGCCCGCGAACTGGCGCTTGGGGTCCTCGTCGGTGCGCCTGAAGGGGAATACGCCCGCCGTATATGGAAAGTGGCCAGGGAGGTTCTCCTTGCGGATCCAGCGCAGAAGGTCGGCACGCGATTCGTAGCGCGGAAGGGCCATAACCGGTATCTTGAGGCCGGAAAGGGACTCGGTCTTAAGGGGTGTGCTGATCTTTTTCCCTCGTATCTCTACGTCGAGGCTCTCGCCCTCGTAAGTCTTTCGGGTTTCCTCCCATCGATCGAGGTAGCTTGCAATTTCAGGGTCGAGCTTTTCGGCGGCGGAGGCGCGAAGCTTCTCCGCTATTTTGGAGATTTCCGCGCCGCCCGATGCGGCGAGCGTTTCGGCCGCGTCCATTTCCCGGAGAATGGCAGCGGACTCCTCGGTCCTGTCGTGATAGCGGCGGACTGCCGAGGAGATCTCGGACATATAATTGAAGCGCTCGGATGGGATGATTCCGCGCGAGGTAGGCTCGCCGCCGCGCTCCTCGAGCTCTGCCCGCGGCCAGTCGGCAAGGCCCTTTGCGCGGAGACGGTCGATTACCGCGGCGAAGAACACGTCGAGGCCGCTGTCGTAATAGTTGCTCGCCATGGTGCCGTATACAGGCAGGGATTCGTCGGCCGTCGAAAAATCGTTGTGTGCGCGCCTGTATTGTTTGCGGACGTCCCTGAGCGCGTCGGGCGAATTGCGGTGGTCGAATTTGTTAAGTACGATGATGTCGGCGTAATCCAGCATGTCGATCTTTTCGAGCTGTGAGGGCGCGCCGTAGTCCGAGGTCATGACGTAAATGGAGAGGTCGGCGTGGGAGGATATCCCCGCGTCCCCCTGTCCTATTCCGGGCGTCTCGATTAGTATGAGGTCGAAGGAGGCGGCCCGAAGCACCGCTATCATCTCGTCCAGGCCCGACGGGAGGCTCCCCTCGGATTTTCTCGTGGCGATGGAGCGCATATATACCCGGTCGTTCTGGAGCGAGTTCATCCTTATGCGGTCGCCGAGGAGCGCCCCTCCGGTCTTCTTTTTGGATGGGTCCACGGCCAGAAGCGCCGCCTTTTTTTCGGGATAGATTTCGAGAAAGCGGCGGATGAACTCGTCCTCGAGCGTGCTCTTGCCGGAGCCTCCGGTGCCTGTTACGCCAATGACCGGCGCCTGGTTTTTAGGCAAGGTAAAAAGCTCTTTAGGCAGGGCGTCCCGGCCTCCCGCTTCCGCAAGGGAGATGAGGCGCGCGATCACGCCGTTGTCGTTGGATTTAAGGCGCTCCCTCCAGTCCGCGGAGAGCGGCGGCGGCTCGACCGAGGCGGCCCGTTCCATCATGTCGGCTATTATCCCTTCGAGCCCCATCTTCTGACCGTCTTCGGGCGAATAGATACGCGTGATGCCGTATTCTTCGAGCTCGCGGATCTCCTCGGGGGTGATGACGCCGCCCCCGCCGCCGAACAGGCCGACGTGTCCGGCTCCGCTTTTAACGAGGAGGTCGCGCGTGTATTTGAAGAACTCCATGTGGCCGCCCTGATAGGAGCTGGCCGCGATACCGTGAGCCTCCTCCTGGATGGCGGTCTGTACGATCTCGTCCGCGGAGCGATTGTGCGCCAGGTGGATCACCTCGGCGCCCGCCGACTGGAGCAGCCGCCGGAAGATGTTGATTGAGGCGTCGTGACCGTCGAAAAGGGTGGTGGCCGTTACAAAGCGGAGGCGTTTGATCGCCGTGGGGAGCTTTGTCGATGTACTCATGCTGGAATGCCTCTCTGGTCGTCGGTGAGAATATGATCTAAATTAATGTGCATATGTTGTATGTCAAGGAAATAGCCCGATGTTTTTTGGCGTAAAAGGCGGAAAGCGTAAAAAAATGCGCCCTGTGTTCTTTTTTGTTGCATTTGGTGAAAAGTCTGGTCTAATTGAGGCGAATTCATCCGGACTGCGGCGCTGCCCGGTCCGATCGGCGTAAATACCGCGTGCCCAGGGCCCCATGAAGATAAACGTTCGCCTGCGCGATTTCCTCGTTAAGGCGCTGGTGGAATCCATGTCGGTGGACATGATGGTGACGCTCGCCCAGCGATTCATCCCGTATTACAATCTTCACGAAAGGACCGGTTTTTCGGAGAACATGTCGGTCCCAAATCGCGACGCGGCGCGCCAGATCGTAAACGATATGCGCGACAGCAGGCTCATTTTACAGTTCGCCGGTCTTTTGGTGGTGATGCATACCGATGGTCTGATGGGCAGAAAGTACGTCATTCCCCACATGCGCGAAATTCTCGCCGAGATTCACGACTCGGGATTCGTTTTCAACCGCCAGTTCGGCACCTTCGTCGAGGACTCCCGCATTCGTAAGACGCGCAACTGGGGTATCCTCCTGGAAGGGCAGGAGTATATTTTCTCGTTCATGTCCCTCGATATCGTCGGCAATACCGCCCTGGTTCGCGAATACCCCGAGGAAACCATTCAGGCCACTTACGGCGATCTGCGGGGAATAGTCCAACGCTCCATCGAGCAGCGCGAGGGGAGGCTGTGGAACTGGGAGGGTGACGGGGGCCTGGCAGCCTTTTATTTCGCGAAAAAATTCAACGCTGCGGTCCTCTCTTCGATCGACATACTCCACGAGCTGTTTCTTTACAACCGGCTCGAATGCAGGTTGAAAGGCCCTCTCAGCGTGCGCCTTGCCGTCCACGGCGGCCCCTGCGAATTCAGGCGTAACACCGAGGACATAGCGAGCGATACGATTAACCGCACCCTCGAGATCGAGGCGGTCCACACCAGGCCGAACACGGTGACCGTGAGCAACGTGGTATATCTGGCGCTCGATCCCCTGCTGCAGGAGATGCTCGTGCCGGTGACTCCGGCCGAACCGGACATACTGCACACATATGAGCTGCGATGGGAGGAGTAGTGGAGATCGTACTGTTTTCGGACAGCAGGGCCGTTAGAGAGGCCTTTGCCGGGCTTTCCCGGAGGGGGAAATGCGGCGTCTCTTATATGAAGACCGGAGATTTGAAAAAGGGCATGGCTTCCCTGGCCGCCGACACGCTTGTTTACCTCGATGTTTCGGGAATGGGAGAGGCGGCGCTTAAAAAGGCCCTCAGGCTCCTGTCGGGAAAGGATGGAGCGCGATATGCGGTGGTCGACCCGAAAAACTCGATCCGCGACGCAGGCGCCCTTTTTCACGACGGCGCCTGCGATTATATTGGCCGTGAGACCCTGCGGGGGGGCATTACCGAAAAGCGTATTCGCCGCGCAGCCGAATTCAGAAAGACCGAAGGGCCCGCGGCCGAGGCGGGGGATTGCGGGCTGCCGGTGGGCTGCCGCCCCTCCGGAAGGGACTGGAAGGAAATACGGTCCGGACAGGAATACACCTTCTGCTTCATGTTCATAGAGCTCGACAACCTGAAGGAATCGAAAAAAACATTCGGCGACGCCAACCTCAGCAATCCTATAGAGCCGTTTCTGCGGCATGTCGAGCGGAGAATAAGCCCGGCGGGCGGGCGGGTATGGATGTGGACCGATTACGGGGCGATTGTCCTTTTCCCCTTCGACGGCCTGCGCTGCGACGCGGTACTGACATGTTTCAAGATGATGCTTGGGCGAAAGCTGTTCAGTATCGAGGAATCCGGTTTCAACGCCTGGGTATCGTACAGGATAGTGCTGCATATCGGCAATACCATCTACCGTTCGAAGGGTGAGACCGGAACGCTCGTGTCTGATTCGTTGAACTCGATATTCCATCTGGGCCAGAAGTATGCGCGGCCCGGCCAGTTTTATCTTACGGATGAGGTGTTCGGCTTTGTCCCGGCCCCGCTGCGTGATTTCTTCGTACCCGCAGGAAAGTTCGAGGGGCGCGACATCCTTCGAATGCGCCTTCCGCTCTGAGCCTTCCGGGGGGTTTTTTCTTGTATATCGTCCCACTTGATGATATGATCATCCCGGGCCGTCAGCTCGTGCGGCCGTCCGGATGAAAGCCATGAACAGGGAACATACGGCATCCAAAGATATAGTCCTCTTCAGCTCCGAAGAGCTCGATATAGTCGCCGCAGTCACCGACAGCCTGTCCTCGAAGGGAAAAACCTCCGAGCTCGAGGCCGTTGGAAACAATCGCATGGCGCTCGAACAACTGGGAAGGTCCATCTCATTCTATCCCTCGATCCTCGAATCGCACCGCCTGGGGGGATCGTCGCGATCGGTGGAAAGCCTGGTCGAGACCCTCTGCCGTGACGATATTCCCGACATGATACTGCACATTCCGACCAAGGCGGTCCTGGGCCGGAGCTATTCGATCGCGAAAATCAACTTTCTTAACATGCTTCGTTATATCCTAAAGGACGTACCCGATCTCATGACGCTCGAGACGAGGGTGTTGCATCTCATCGCGCATAACGTTTTCACCATCATGGCGGAGGAGGTGTTCATTTCCATCATCGAACACGTCTCGACCCCGGAGGCGCTTCGCTCGAAGGCGGCCTACCTCCTGGCGAGGACCTGGGAATTCCGCCTCGATTCGGGCGTAAGGGAGTTCGCCCCGATTCTTCAGGGCATATGGAGGGCCCGGGAGAAGCTCATTCCGAATTTCGGCACCATGCTCGGCTTCTCGGAGCTCTTTGTCATTTCAGGGCATATAGAGCCCGTATGGTTTGACTTTTTGCAGAGCGACGACATAGGGGAGGACGAGGTCCACTCGCTCGAGGAGTTCATCTTCGGTATGAGCTACGAGGAGATACTCTCGCTTCGCAGGGAGATGGAGGACCGCGGAAAAAGTTCGCTGACCAGGGAGGAGGCCTCCGCGCGGGGAAGGAGGGCCGGGCCCCTTTACAGGTACTCGGGTGATGATCCCCGGCAACTGTACCGGTCGTTTCGAGACAGAAAGATCAACGCGCGATTTCGTTCGCGCGCGCGCCTTGCCGGCCCGAAAAGGACTCTCGAGAATTATCTCATGTGCTTTCTACTCGCCCAGCCGGACGAAATGCCGTCCGGGAACGGGACGGAGTAGCGGCGGGCGACTTCGACGCGGGCGCCCGCCGG
>MVZN01000021.1 GCA_002069125.1 Spirochaetes bacterium ADurb.BinA120 | reverse complement strand
GCCGCTTTTACCATCATTTGTCGAGACCGTGAAAAAAGGCCTCCCCCGGGTGATTTTTATTGACACAGCCCCCCGCGCGCGCTTAATTATACTCCAAAAAATCCAACAGGGCCCTCGCGCTTCACGCGCACACCCCGGGAGGACTGGTTCTTCAATGGCACACATAGTGATCGATCGTGACCGCTGCAAGGGATGCTGCTTCTGCATCGAGTTCTGTCCGCGCAACCTGATCAGGGTCTCCCGGGAACACAACCGGATCGGCTATTTTCCGGCAGAATTCATCGAGGAGGAACGCGAGCGCTGCACGGGGTGCAAGACCTGCGCCGTCATGTGTCCCGACACGGCGATAGAGGTGTATAAATGACCGAAAAGAAGCTGACCAAGGGCAACATCGCCCTCGCCGAAGGAGCCATACAGGCGGGATGCCGGTTCTATTTCGGCTACCCGATCACGCCGCAGAACGACATTCCCGAATACCTCGCGCGAAACCTCCCGAAACACGGGGGTACGTTCATTCCCGCCGAGAGCGAAATAGCGTCGATCAACATGGTGATGGGCGCCGCCGCGTCGGGCAAGCGCGCCATGACATCCTCCTCCGGTCCCGGCATCTCGCTGATGCAGGAGGGCATATCGTACCTGGCGGGCTCCGAAATGCCGGCGGTCATCGTGAACATCATGCGCTGCGGGCCCGGCCTCGGCGGCATCGCCCCGACCCAGGGCGATTACAACCAGGCGGTGCACGGAGGCGGCCACGGAGATTACCGCAACATCGTGCTGGCGCCCGGCTCGGTGCAGGAGATGTTCGACCTCACCATCAAGGCGTTCGAGCTCGCCGACAGATACCGTAATCCGGCCATGATCATCGCCGACGCCATGATCGGCCAGTTCCAGGAGCCCTGCCGGCTCACCCCGGAGAAACCCGTGGAGTTCCCGGAAAAGCCGTGGGCGCTCACCGGCCGCAGGGGAAGGGAGCCGCGGCTCCTCAAATCGCTCTACCTGGGCGATTACGAGCAGGAGGAGCACAATCTCTTTTTAAAACAGAAATACGACGAGATACAGGAAAAAGAGGTGATGGTCGAGATGCAGCACCTCGACGACGCCGAGCTCGTCATCATAGCCTTCGGCACGCCGGCGCGGGTGGCGAAGACGGCCATCGCCATGGCGCGCGAGGAAGGGCTGAAGGTCGGCCTCATCCGTCCCATCACCCTCTTCCCGTTTCCCTCACAGCAGATACTCGAGCACTCGCGACGCGTCGGAAAGGTCCTCGTGGTCGAGATGAACACGGGCCAGATGGTGCGCGACGTGCGCATCGCCGCGCACAAGGACGCGGAGATCAGCTTTTACGGCAGGCCCGGCGGGGGCTTCCCCTTCCCCGACGACGTGCTCGCCGAAATCAAAAAGGCGCTCGGCGGAGGTGCGCGATGAACGCCATATTCAAACGTCCCTACAGCCTTACCGACGCGCCCACCCATTTCTGCCCGGGCTGCACGCACGGAATCGCCCACCGGCTCATCGCCGAGGCGATGGACGAGCTCGGCATCACCGACCGCGCGATAGGAATACCCGGAGTGGGCTGCTGCGTGTTCCTCTACCGCTATTTCCCCATCGACGCGCTCGAGGCCCCGCACGGACGCGCCCCCGCGTGCGCCACCGGGATGAAGCGCGCGCAGCCTGACAGCGTCATCTTCGCCTACCAGGGCGACGGCGACATGGCGGCCATCGGCACGTCGGAGATAATTCACGCCGCCAACCGCGGCGAGAATATAACCGTTTTCTTCATCAACAACTCGGTCTACGGCATGACCGGCGGCCAGATGGCGCCGACGACGCTGCTCGGCCAGCAGACGACCACCAGCCCCTACGGACGCGACTTCAAGTCCGAGGGTTACCCAATAAAGATGGCCGAGATGCTCGCCACGCTCGAGGGCGTCGCGTATTCCACCAGGGTCGCGCTCCATTCGCCGAAGCACGTCAACCAGGCGAAGAAGGCGATCCGGAAGGCCTTCGAGATGCAGATGAACGAGATGGGCTTCTCCATGGTCGAGATGCTCTCCACGTGCAACACCAACTGGCGCGTGTCTCCGCTCGAGGCACTCAAAATGATCGAGCGCGAGATGATACCCTATTTCCCGCTCGGGGTCTTCAAGGAGCGCACCGGGAAGGACTTTCTGTAAAGACGGCCGCGGACAGAGGAGGTATTTCGTGTACTACGATGTGATCATGGCGGGCTTCGGCGGCCAGGGAATACAGATGATAAGCCAGATCGTGGCCCTCGCGGCGATCCGCAGGGGTCTCAACGTAACCTACCTGCCCTCGTATGGAGTCGAAAAGCGCGGCGGCCGGACAAACGTCACGCTGGTAATCGCCGACGAGGAGATCGGCTCCATGGTGACCAACCACCCGAAGTGCGTCATCGCGATGGACACGATCGCTGTCGACAAGTACAGGGACCAGGTCGCGCCGAAGGGCCTGCTCATCGCCAACGCAAGCCTTGTGCCCGAGGCCATGCTCGACCGCGGCGACATCGTGCCTCTCGCGCTGAGGTGCAACGAGGAGGCGCTGGCGCTGGGAAGCGTTAAACTCTCCAATATGATCGCCCTTGGCGCATTCCTCAAGAAATCCGGAATACTCGGCTTCGATGACGTCGAGGCCGTGATGGACGAGGTGACCCCGGAACGCCTTAAAAACACCATTCCCGCAAACCTCGAGGCGATCCGGCGCGGCATCGAGATCGCTGCGAACGGCGCATCCTGAATCCCGCGCCGCCGGCGCGGACTCCGGCGCGGACACAATCGCGCACACCCGGTCGACAGGACCAGTACCGGCACCGAGCTCCTTTTCCACCGCCGTTCCTCAACCACCCTCCACCGGAACACGCGAAAAATTTCTTGCTTCACCACCGGCGTTCTGATATATTTCGGGACGGGTTTGCCGGGCCGTAACCGGCGCGGGCGAACACCGGGCGCCTGACGGGCGTGTACGCTGTTCACCGCCCGTACCGGGGCGGTCGGTGTAAACCGTCAATACCGTACACCAGGAAATAATGATGACCTCTGCACTTCTCGCGTTCGCGCTCGTCGCGCTCTTCATGGCGGTTATGGCGCTGGTGTACACGCGCGGGGGGGACGGCCGGACAAAAAAGACATGCGGGCTCGAACCGGGCTCTTCCGGCCCGTGCGCCTGGTGCGGCGCGGCGCGGCGGAATAACTGTGAAGATCCGAAATAGGCCCCGGCAGGTCGTTATTTGCCTTGCGTTATCCGTCGGGCGGCATTACACTTCTGGCATCGGCTGAATCGATATGGCATACTACAGGCTCAAGAAAGGCTACGACATCCGAATCGCGGGCGAGGCCGAAAAGCACCTCGAACGCGCCCCGTTCCCCGAAGCCGTCGGTCTCTGCGCAGCCGACTTTTACGGCATGACGCCCAAACCGCTCGTGGAGGGCGGCGAGAGAGTAAAGGTCGGCACGCCGCTCTGGCGCGACAGACGGAGGGAATCGCTGGTGGTAACATCCCCCGCGAGCGGCACGGTGGCCGAGGTCCGCCGCGGCGAGCGCAGGGCCCTCGAGGCGGTCATCATCCGGACCGACGGAAAACAGCATTCGGCGAACCTGCCGGCGCCGCCGAAACGCATCGGCCCCCCGGCGCGGGACAGCATCATCGCCGCGCTCTGCGCCACCGGGCTCTTCCCCTTCATCCGCCAGCGCCCCTTCGGCACGGTCGCCGATCCGCTGGTCCAACCGCGCGATATCTTCGTGACGGCAATGGACACCTCTCCGCTCGCCCCCGACCAGGGACTCATCGTGCGGGACCACGAACGGGAATTCCAGCGCGGCATCGACGTGCTGGCGGCCCTCACGACAGGAAAAGTGCACCTCTGCGTCGACGGAAAGCCGAAAGAATCTTCCTTCCTTGCGGACATCACGAACGCGGAGATCCATCATTTCGAAGGGCCTCACCCCGCGGGCAATGTCGGCATGCATATTCATCACGTCGCGCCCGTAAACGGGGTCAACGACGTCGTATGGCACTGCACCGCGCAGGGCGTCATTCTCATAGGGCGATACTTCATCACCGGCGCTCCCTCGTTCGAGGTGACCGTCGCCGTCGCCGGAAGCGCCGCGGCGCGCAGGCGCCATGTCCGGACCATCGCGGGTGCCGCGCTCTCGTCATTCGCGGAACCGTCGGGCGAGGCGGGGCCGGTACGCTGTATTTCGGGCAACGTCCTCACTGGCAGGAACGCCGGCGCGGACGGATTCCTCGGATTCACGGACACGCTGGTCACGCTGATACCGGAGGCGCGAAAGAGCGTCTTCCTCGGCTGGCTCGCGCCGGGATTCTCGCTGGAGAGCGTTTCCGCTTCGTTCGTTTCGAGGATCATGCCGCGGCGGCGCTTCTCCATCGACTCGAACCGCAACGGGAGCGTGCGCGCCTTTGTCGCCACGGGCATCTACGATCGACTGCTACCGATGGACATACTTCCCTCCTTTCTGTTAAAATCCATACTGGCCGGCGACATTGAAGAGATGGAAAAACTCGGCATACTCGAGGTCGCTCCGGAAGATTTCGCGCTGTGCGAATACGCCTGTCCCTCGAAGACGGACATCCAGCGCATCATACGCGACGGAATAGACCTCATGCTCAAGGAAACACGGGAGACGGAATGAAAGCCCACGGCACGATACGGTCCGCGTTCGAGAAGGGGGGGCGTTTTGAACGCCTCTGGCCACTCGTGGACGCCGCCGAAACATTCTTTTTCCGGCTGCCGGTGCGTACGGCCGGAGGCACCCACGTTCGCGACGCGTACGACCTCAAGCGCATGATGATGATCGTTGTGCTCGCGCTCTTCCCCAGCATGGCGTTCGGCACCTACAACGTCGGATACCAGTTCTACGCCTCGGCGGGAATCACGGCCGGCCACCTGGAGTGCCTTCTCAAAGGGCTCTGGGTGGTTGTTCCGCTCTACGCGGTCACCTTCGCGGTGGGCGGCTTCTGGGAGGTGCTCTTCGCCCTCGTGCGCGGCGAGGAGATCAACGAGGGCTTTTTCGTGACCGGCGCGCTCATCCCCCTTATAATGCCGCCCACCATTCCGCTGTGGCAGCTCGCGCTCGCGGTGAGCTTCGGCGTGGTGCTGGGAAAGGAGCTTTTCGGCGGAACGGGCATGAACATCTTCAACCCCGCCCTGGTAAGCCGCGCGTTTCTCTTCTTCGCCTATCCGAAGTCCATATCCGGCGCCGGGGTATGGACGCTTACCGGCGGCACAGTTGTCGACGCCTACACCATGGCCACGCCGCTGCACCTGGGCATCGAGCCGAAGGGCGAGATCATCGCACACCTGTCCGCCAGCGGTTTCGATTTCTGGAGGATGTTCACCGGCCTCGAGCCGGGGAGCATCGGCGAGACGAGCGTCATAGCGATCCTGATAGGCGCGATACTGCTCGTCGCCACCGGTGTCGGGAGCTGGCGCATCATCGTTTCGGTCTTCGCCGGGGGCGCGGCGATGGCGCTCGTCTGCAACGCGTTCGCCCCATCGCCGGCGAACGTGATGGCGCTTCCCGCGCACTACCATTTCGTGATGGGGGGCTTCGCCTTCGGGGCGGTCTTCATGGCGACCGATCCGGTCTCGGCCGCGGGGACGAACGCCGGAAAGTACGTCTACGGCTTTCTGATCGGCGTGCTGACAGTTCTGGTGCGCGCGCTCAACCCGGCGTATCCGGAAGGTATGATGCTCGCCATACTCTTCATGAACCTTTTCGCGCCGCTCATCGACTTCGTGGTCGTGCGGCTCAACATGCGAAGGAGGCGGCTCCGTGCGGCAGGGTAACGCGTACACGCTCATCTTCCTGACGGCTGTGGCGCTCGCCGCCTCGCTCGTCCTCGCGATGTCCTCTCAGCTTCTCAAGGAGCGCCAGGTCCTGTTGCAGCAGGCCGACATGAAGCGGAACATCCTTATCGCCGCCGGCTTCATGGAATGCTATGCCGACGCCGACGAACACCGGCGCGAGATGGATGCGGGCGTCTGCACCGATGTGCACCTTTACTACGAGCAGCACATGCGCGCCATACTGCTCGACCATCGCGGCGCCGCCGTGAACGAACCGGATACGCGCCCCGAGCTGATCGACCCGGCGCGCGAGGCCGAAAAGCCGGTGGAGAAACGCCGCTTCCCCGTATTCCTGCGCGTCGATACGATCAAAGGGAAGGACACCGTTACCGCCTATTGCATTCCCATCTACGGCAAGGGACTCTGGTCCTCGCTGTACGGTTATCTCGCGCTCGAACCGGACCTCAATACCGTGAAGGGACTCACCTTCTACCGGCAGGGGGAAACGCCCGGCCTCGGCGCCGAGATACAGTCGCGCTGGTTCCAGGAAGAGTTCAAGGGCAAGAAGATACTGGACGCGAAAGGAAATCTTGTCTCCATCACCGTGCTGAAGGGGAAGGTCGAGCTGGCCTCGCCCCTGGCGGCTCACCAGGTGGACGGCATCAGCGGCGCGACCCTCACCACGAAGGGAGTCACCGAGCTCTTAATGAACAGCCTCTCGATGTACGAGCCCTATTTCACCATGATTCGACGCGGAGGTTCCGGCCATGGCCGTCGATAAAAAGATATTCCTCTCACCCATAAATGAAAACAATCCCATCACCACACAGGTGCTCGGCATATGCTCGGCGCTCGCCGTCACATCCCAGCTCAAGCCGTCAATCGTGATGGGTCTTGCCGTCATTGCGGTTGTCGCCCTTTCAAACCTCATCACTTCGTTCATGCGCGAGTACATCCCGCAGAAGGTGCGGATCATCGTCGAGATGACGGTAGTGGCCTCGCTCGTCATACTGGTGGACCAGATTCTGAAGGCCTACGCCTACCAGATGTCCAAGCAGCTGTCGGTCTTCGTGGGTCTTATCATCACCAACTGTATCGTGCTCGGCCGCATCGAGGCCTTCTCCATGGGGAACCGCCCCGTCCCATCACTCGTCGACGGGCTGGGGAACGGCCTGGGCTACGCGCTCATCCTCTTCATAGTCGGCTTTTTCCGCGAGCTCTTCGGGTTCGGGAAAATACTCGGCTACCAGGTGCTCCCCGAATCGCTCTACGCCGCGGGCTACGAGAACAACGGCCTCATGGTGCTCGCTCCGGGGGCGTTCATCATCCTCGCTCTGATAATATGGCTGCAACGCACCATTTCCGGATACCGCGAGGAGTAGAAAGCAATGGAACTGATCAATATAGGAATCCGCGCCATATTCACCGAGAACATCCTTCTCGCCTACTTTCTGGGGATGTGCTCCTTCCTGGCCCTTTCGAAAAAAATGTCGACCTCCTTCGGCCTGGGCGTGGCCGTCATTTTCGTGCTGTCCATCACCGCCCCGGTCAACTGGATACTTCACGAGTATGTGCTCCGCGAGGGTGCGCTCGCCTGGCTCGACCCGCGCATGCGCGAGGTGGACCTCAGCTTCCTTGTGTTCATCTCGTTTATCGCCGTTATCGCCGCGCTCGTTCAGGTGGTGGAGATGGCAATAGAAAAATTCTCCTCGAAGCTCTACAGCGCGCTCGGCATCTACCTGCCGCTCATCACGGTCAACTGCGCGATTCTCGGCGTTTCGCTCTTCATGGTGGAACGAAGGCTCACGCTCGCCGAGACCGCCGTGTTCGGCGTGAGCTCCGGTATCGGCTGGTTTATGGCGATCGTGAGCATGGCGGCGATACGGTGGAAGCTGCGTTATTCGAACATCCCCTCCGCCATGCGCGGACTGGGCATCACCATGCTCGTCACGGGCCTCATGGCCATGGCGTTCATGATATTCTCCGGAATAAGCCTGGGGCACTGATATGATCGTCATTGCGACCGGTGTGGCGGCGTTTTCTCTCATCATCCTTGCGCTCGGCCTGGTAATCATCGCTGCCGAATCCCGCCTCGCGCCCAAGGGCGCGGCGCGCATCCTTATAAACGAGGACGCGGAAAAGGCCTTCGAGGCCCAGCCGGGCAAGTCCCTGCTCACCATCCTCTCACAGCAGGGCATTCTGCTCCCATCGGCCTGCGGCGGAAAGGGGACCTGCGGCACCTGCAAGTGCCAGGTGATGGAAGGAGGCGGCGACATTCTGCCCACGGAAACGGCGCATATAACGCGCGCCATGGAGAAGCAGCACTGGCGGCTCTCCTGCCAGGTGAAGGTGCGCGGAGACATGGCCGTCCGGGTTCCCGAGGAGATCTTCTCCATTAAAAGATGGGACTGCGAGGTGGTCTCGAACGCGAACGTGGCGACTTTCATCAAGGAATTCGTGGTGCGCCTGCCGGAGGGGGAGACTCTCGACTTCAAGCCCGGCGGCTACATACAGATCGACATCCCTCCGTACGCCATCGCCTTCTCGAAGGACATACAGGTTGAGCCCGAATATATCGACGACTGGAAACGTCTGGACATTTTCGACTTCACGTCGAAGAACGCATCGACCGACACGCGCGCCTATTCCATGGCGAACCACCCGGCCGAGGGGAACCTCATAAAGCTCAACGTCCGCATCGCCACGCCGCCATGGGACTTCAAACGCCGGCACTTCAGCGACCTCCCCCCCGGCATCGGCTCGTCGTATATCTTCAGCCGCACGCCTGGCGACCGGGTATCGATCTCGGGCCCGTTCGGCGAGTTCTTCATACAGGAGACGGACCGCGAGATGATGTACATCGGCGGAGGCGCGGGCATGGCGCCGCTGCGCTCGCACATCTTTCATCTCTTCCATACACTGAAGACGAAACGAAAGGTGAACTACTGGTACGGCGCGCGCTCCAAAAGGGAGATCTTCTACGAGGACGAATTCAGGCAGATAGAGAAGAGGCACAAGAACTTCTCGTTCAACATAGCGCTCTCGGAGCCGCTGCCCGAGGACAAATGGAAGGGCAACACCGGATTCATCCACCAGGCGGTATATGAAAACTATTTAAAGAAGCACCCCGCGCCCGAGGAGATCGAATACTATCTCTGCGGCCCGCCGATGATGCTCGACGCCGTACAGAAAATGCTGGACGACCTCGGTGTCGAACCGGAGATGATCCGCTTCGACAAGTTCGGCTGAGGCGGCCGCGCCCTTCGCTTTTCCGTCCAGGACGCTCCCCGCGTACTATTTCCCCGGCGCACCGCCGAGCCCTTCGAGGAGAGCGCGGTATTTCGTCGCGGATTCCCCGTTCCCGGTTCTCTCGTACGCGTCGGCGATCTCGTCGTACGCATAACGAAGACGGGTCTCCGCGACCTTTCTGATCATTTTCCCCGAGCGAATTCCCTGCTCGAGATCGCGGATCTCGGCGGCATACAGCTCGATGGCCCTCTTCAGCGCACGTTGTTCCTCGGCGCGCCTGGAAAGCGAGGCGTAGAAGTTGGCCATCCGATAATAGGCGGTGCCGTTCTCCGTTCCGCCGGCGATGCGTTTCTTTTTCTCCTCGATCGCCATGGATATCAGGGATTGCGCGCGCTCCTCCTCACCCCTTTTTCGGAGAAAGGACGCGTAGTTGTACAGCGTGTCGGGATTGCGGAGCTGTGGCGTGGCGACCAGGTACTCGAAGACCTTTTCGGCCTGAACGTCGAGCCCGTGCCGCGGGTACTCCTTTACGGCGAAGAGATTCATGCGCGAGGCCAGCACGTCGGGCCACGGCCAGCGTATTGAGAGGGCAACCGCGCTCACCACCACGGCGGCGACCATCACGAGGGACGGGATGAGCTGAGAGCGGCCCGGCGAGGATTTCGGGCCGGTCGTATACAGGATGTCCAGCGACACCAGGCCGAACCCGAACGCGAAAAGGAGCTCGTTCAGTTCTTCCGATTTGGGAATGACGCCGAGATACGCGAAAAGGAGCGCCAGGATACAATACGGCGCCGCGTGAGGAGGTATCTTCGGCACCTTGAGCCACCCCAGCAGACGTCCAAACGCGCCGAGCCTCGACCAGGGTATCCAGGAAAGCAACAACCATGCGAGCATCCCGTTATGAAAGATCATTTTGGTATACCGCACGAAGCTCAGGTTGTGGAGGTTGAACTCGCGCTGATGGTTGTGCTCCATGAAGAAATCCGAGGTCTCGATACCGATGATCCGCTGGCCCCAGCTTATCTCCTCCATGCCGACGAAAAACATAAAAAGCAGAAGGAGGGCGCACATCATCGTTCGCGCGTCCCTGTTCCGTATCATCGCCCACAGAAGCAGGAGACATCCCGCGAGATACGCGGTGGTGGTGGCGTATTCGGCGGGAGTGTCCTCCGCGATAAGATGCACGTACTGCACAGGGAACAGGTAATACGCCGCGAGAATCACGCCGAAGAGAACGGCGCAGATTCCGGAATTAAAAATGAAAGAGCGCAGGCCCGTGGAGAATCTGGCTGTCATCATCAAACCTCAACTTGTCGAAGTGCGGCGGAATCCGCCGGCTCGGTAAACCATGAAGCCGCCGCCGCCGTTTGCAACGTTTTTTTATAATACCATGAGGCATTTACTTTCGGGACAGCCGAGCGGCCTCAAACCCCCAGCCTGCGTGCGTGGGAAACGAAAACGTCTTCCAGTGTGGCGTCCACTTCCTCGATTCTGAAACCGGAGACCCCCCTTTCACGCAGGGCGCGTGAGAGCTCGCGCTTCAGCGGTAAATCCTTTTTACACATGATGTGGATGTCACTTCCGAAAATCGCCGCTTCGTCGATAAACGGAAACGCCGCGACCTCCTCGAACACCTCGATGAAGCGTTCCGCGCGGAGAGACCACACACTGTAGGGCAGGGCCGCCTTGAGCGCGGCGGGAGAGTCCAGCGCGATGATCTTCCCGGCGATGATGAGCGCCATGCGGTCGCAGTGCTCCGCCTCGTCCATATAGTGAGTGGTTACGAAGATGGTCTTGCCGTTTCTCGAGAAATCGTAGATGATCTCCCAGAAGGTGCGCCGCATGATGGGGTCCACTCCCGATGTCGGTTCGTCGAGAAAGAGCACCGGCGGATCGTGCAGAATCGCTCCGCCCAGGGCCAGGCGCTGCTTCACGCCGCCGGGGAGCCCCCTGACCATCGCGTCACCCCGCCTCCCGATATCCGCCATTTTCATGACGTACGCGATGCGTTCCCGCAGGCGCGCGCCTTCGAGACCGTACACACTGCCGAAAAATTCCAGGTTCTCGCGCACCGTCAGGTCATCATAGAGCGAAAACCTCTGAGACATATAGCCGATCGCGCTCTTTATGCCCTCCTGCTCGGTCATGATGTTGAAACCGGCCACACTCCCCTCGCCCGCCGTCGGTGCCAGGATGCCGCAGAGCATGCGGATTGTCGTGCTCTTGCCGGCCCCGTTCGGCCCCAGGAAACCGAATATTTCCCCCGCGCGGACCGCGAAACCGATGTCGTTTACCGCGTAAAAGTCGCCGAAACGCTTAGTGAGGCCCCGGACTTCGACCGTATTACCGTTCATGGCGCCCCTCCTATTCCATCCTGCCGCTGAAGCGACGCACACTGAAGAAGAGCAGCGCGCCGCCGAGCGCGAAAAGCGCGAGCATCTCGGGCCAGAGCACCCCCGCACCGACCCCTTTAAGGAAAATCCCCCGGATGATTGTGATGAAATAGCGGAGCGGATTAAGAAAGGTCACCGCCTGGACAGGAATCGGCATCGCGTAGATCGGGAAGACAAAACCTGAAAAGAGGATCGCCGGGACGAAGAACAGAAACGTGGAGAGCATCGCCTGCTGCTGCGTGCGCGACACGGTTGAAATGTAAAGGCCCACCGCAAGCGTCGAGAGGATGAAAAGCACGCCCGACATCAGGAGAAGCGCGAAGCTCCCGTTGAACGGAACCCGGAACCAGGCGATGGCGATGAGCGTTACGACACAGATATCGGCGAAACCGATAATCGCGAAGGGGAGCGTTTTGCCCGCGACGAACTCCATCGGCCGGAGCGGCGAGACGATGATCTGCTCCATGGTGCCCGATTCCCTCTCTTTCACCACGGACATGGAGGTGAGCATTATCGTGATGAGCGCGATGAGGAGGCCGAGGACGCCCGGAAGCAGGAAATTCCGCGAGGCCAGGTCGGGATTGAAGAGAGCGCGTTCTGCCAGCCGTACGCTCTGTTTCGAGCGCACGCCGCCGGTGCCTCGCGCGAGGGCGAGAATCCGTATCCGGTCCTGGAGATAGCCGAATGAATAGTCCCCCGTTATACGGTTAACGTACGCCATGATCACCGAAGCGCGGCTCGAGTCGGAACCGTCCAGGATGAGCTGGACCGCCGTCCCGCGGCCCGATTTAACGTCGCTCGCGAACCCCGTGCAGATATGGAGCATCATGTCCGCCCTGCCCGCGTCGAGCAGACGAGTTCCCTCCGCCGGCGAATCCGGCGCCGCCTCCAGCCTGAAGTAGCCGCTGGCGGTAAAACGGCGTGTAAAATCGCGGCTGGCAGCGGACCGGTCCTCGTCCACCAGGACCATGTCGATACCTGTCACGTCCGTGTTGGCCGCGTAACCGAAGATGAGGAGCATCGCCACGGGCGAGCCGAAGAGCACGCCTATCATCCGCCGATCCCGGAGTACCTGCTTGAATTCCTTGATCACCATGCTTTTAAGGATGTTTCCGCGTATCCATTTCATGACCGCGCCTCCGGAAGCCGCATCGAGAGTTTGCGCACGCTCCCGGCGAGCACGAGGAGCGCGAAGATGGCGAGAAACACGATCTGCATCCATAAAAGGCCGACGCTCACACCCTTGAGCGCGATTCCCTTTATGAGCACGATCAGGTACTTAGCCGGGACGAGGTAGGTAATTGCCTGCACGACGATCGGCATGCTCTTGATCGGGAAGATGAAGCCCGAGAGTATAAACGACGGCAGGTAGGTAACCACCATGGCGGCCTGCACCGAGAGCACCTGCACGCGTGTCGCGGCCGAGAGGAGAACGCCGAGAGAGGAGGTGCCGGCGAGGAACAGGAGCGCCACAAGCACGAGCTCCACGAAGCTTCCTTTCAATGGGACATCGAAGACAAAATACCCCAGGGTGATGGTCGCCGCCACGTCGAAGAGCCCGATGAACAGATAGGGTATGAGTTTCCCCAGCACGAGCTCGTGCCCGCGGACCGGCGTGGTGATGAGCGTCTCCATGGTGCCGCGCTCCCATTCGCGCGATATGGTAAGTGAGGCGATAAGCGCGGATATGATGGCCAGAATGAGGACGATCAGTCCGGGGATGATGAAGTTCTTGCTCTCGAGCTCCGGGTTATACCATATCCGGCTGCGCACGTCCACGGGCATCCTCGGGCCGCGGATACCGGAGCGCGCGAGCTCCCGGATTTTAAGGTCAAGGTTGAAATTAGTTACGATGGCGCTCGCGTAACCGATCGCCACGGTGGCCGTCGTCGCGTCCGAACCGTCGGTGACGAGCTGTACCTCGACGCTTTTTCCGGATTTGTAGCGGCGCTCGAATCCCGCCGGGATGACGAGCGCCATCGCGATGTGTTCACGATCCATGAGTCCGTCGATCTCGTCATATCCCGAGACATGGCCGCGGACCGTGAGGTATTCCGTGTGGGAGAATTCCTCCACGAGGCGGCGGGAAAGCGTGCTCCGGTCCATATCGTACACGGCCATGGACACGTTCTTCACGTCCACCGTCAGCGCGTAGCCGAAGAGCATGATGAGCAGCGCGGGCGCCACGAGCGACAGCGCGAGGCTCCGCGCGTCGCGCCGGATCTGCAGCCATTCCTTGCCGGCCACGGCGAGGATACGGCCGAGCGATCTTCCGGATTTCATCGACCCCCACCTCCCGATATGATTTCCATGAAACAGTTTTCAAGAGACGGGGTCTTTACCATCGCCGTGCCCGCGCGGATGCCTTTGCGCGAGAGGACCGCCCGGATGCGCGCGTCGGCGCGCCGTGCGTCGGGAACGAAGAACCGGAGAGCGGTACCCTCGCGGATGACGGTGCCGAACTCTCCGCTTTCCGCAAGCGCGGCCTCGGCCTTCCACACGTCCGATGGCCGGATTTCCACCAGCGATCCGCCCATCGATGCCTTTATTTCCCCGGGAGTCCCGGTCAGAACGAAACGCCCCTCGTACATGAGGGCCACCCGGTTGCATCGCTCGGCCTCGTCCAGGTAGGCGGTGCTCACGACGATCGTAACGCCCTCGGACAGCAGTCCGTAGAGGATCTTCCAGAATTCCCGCCGCGAGACCGGGTCCACTCCGTTTGTCGGCTCGTCGAGGAGTATAAGCCCCGGGCGGTGCACCAGACAGCAGGCCAGGCCCAGCTTCTGTTTCATGCCGCCCGAGAGCTTCCCGGCAAGCCGTTCCCTGAAGGGAGCGAGCCTGCTGAACTCGTACAGCCCCTTTTCGCGCTTCCTGATCTCGGCGCGAGAAACCCCGAACACCCTTCCGAAGAAATGAATGTTCTCCTCGACCGTGAGGTCCTCGTACAACCCGAAACGCTGCGGCATATACGCCAGGTTCTCTTTGATAGCGAACGGGTCCGAGGCCACGTCGACACCGTCCACCTCGATGCTTCCGGAGTCGGGAGGGAGGATGCCCGCGATCATCCGAAGCAAAGTGCTCTTGCCGGCCCCGTCGGGACCGACGATGCCGAAGATCTCGCCCCGCTCCACTCCAAAGGAGAGGTCATCGACCGCCGTCGTATCCCCGAAGCGCTTCGATATGCCGCGCGCGCGTATCATTTTCCTTCACCGTCGGTAATGATAACCGCATCGGCGGGCATTCCGGGCTTGAGCGCCTGATCGGGATTGTCGATCGCGATCTTCACCGCGAAGACGAGCTTCACGCGCTCCTCCTTCGTCTGGATGGTCTTCGGGGTGAATTCCGCTTTGTTCGATATCGCCACCACCTTCCCGGCGAACGCCCTTCCGGGAAACGAGTCCACATACACCTCGGCCCTCTGCCCGAGCTTTACCAGCCCGAGCTTCACCTGGTTCACGTAAACGTACATCCAGGGGCGGGTGATGTCAGCGACGGTCACAACCGGCGTACCGGGAAACGCGGTCTCTCCGACCTCCAGGTTGGTATCGAGCACCACTCCGGCGATCGGCGAATGCAATACGGCGTTGGTGATGGACGCCGATACCTGGTCGTGCGCGGCGCGCGCCACGCGGTATGCGGTCTCGGCGTTGTCGAGATCGCGCCGCGAAACGGAGCCCGAGGCGTAGAGCGCCTTGATTCTGGCCAGGTTCCGTTCGGTGTTTGTGAGGTTTGCGAGCGCGGAGTTCCGCTGGGCGGACAGCTCGTCGTATTCAAGGCGCACCAGGAGCTCTCCGCGCGCGACGGCCTCGCCCTCGGCCCTGGAGAGGCTCGCCACGCGGCCGGCGATTTTTGGGCTCAATTCAATCTCGGTGACTTCGATGGTACCCGCCCCCTCGATGCGGGACCCGTTCTCCCCGATATGACGGAATATCTCGAAATAGAGCGTCGCCGCGATGAGCAGCGCGACAACGATCGCGAGCGGGAGTGCCTTCTTCCTGTTCATTTCACCTGTCCTCCAGTATGATTCCCGTATCTTCCACACCGAGTTCCCTCTTGAGCTCCGCGAGGGAACCGTAATAAGCGTTGATCGCGTTGATGTATCCCGTGCGCGCGTTCGTGCGCGCGAGCTCCGCCGAGAGAAGCTCCGAGTTCTTGATGACACCCGCGCGGTAGCTCTCGCGCGCTATCCTGAGCCCCTCCTCCGCGGTGGCGACGTTGTCCTTCTGCGACCTGATTGTAAGACAGGCCGTCACCAGGCGCGAGTACTCGGCGTTGACCGAAATTTCTATGCTTCTTTTAAGCTGATCGAGCCTTACCACGGCCTCCTTTTCCCGCTCCATCGCCTCGCGTTCGGCCGCGCGCGTGGAATCCGCCGGAAGAAGCGCGCCCCATCTGTAGGTCGCCGCCGCGCGCACCTGCCAGGTCGTCTGCCATGAATCGCCCCCCGAAATCCTCGAAAGGTCCGGCGTCATCGGCCCCGGCGGCAGGCCCAGGTCCACCTCGTTGGGCAGGTACATGGTGCGCCCGTAGGAACCGCTCACCGTAAAGGTGGGCCACAGGTACAGCGCGCTGTACGCCTTACGCGCGTGCGACTCGGCTTTCGCCGCCAGCTCGATCTGGAGTATCTCGGGGCGATTGCGCAGCGCCGCGGCCACCAGGACCTCCTTCCTTGCTCCATGATCGCCGGAGGGCATGCGAAAGGACTCAATTTCAAGCACCGAGTCGTCCGGCGCGTAACGTACCGCCCCGCCGCCCAGATGGAAGTTGAAGGTGTCGAGCATGACGGCCCGATTGTTTTCGGCCTCAAGGAGAAGCGGCTCCTGGCTCTTCATCTGGACCTGCGCCTGCAACAGCTCGAAGCGCGGGACGCTTCCCGTGCGGAAGAGGTTCTCGACGTCCCTGAGGTTCGCCTTCAGGAGCTCCAGCGACTCATTTCGAAGCCTGATCATCTCGCCCGCCACGAGCGCGCCGAAATAACTCCTGATGACCGCGGACTCGATTCCCCCCTTCACGCGACGAACTTCCTCTCTGGCCGCCGCGTAGGCCGCCCGCGAGGCGGCGAGGGAGTTGTAAAAAACCCCGGGATTAAGGCCGAGACGAACCTGGGCCAGGCGAATGTCGTACTGCCCGTCGGAGAGGCTCATCATCCCGCTTTCGGCGTGCTGTCTGCTCGCTGAAGCCTCCGATTCCAGAACCGGGAAGAGTTTTCCCCATTCGCCGTTCACGCGCTCCTTTGCCTGAGCGAGCCTTGAGAGGGCGATCCGGTACTCCCGGTTGTTCGCCAGCGCGGTACGAACGGCATCTTCCACGCTTATCTTCCGAAACGCGCCGTCCTCCGCGAAAGCACGCGCCGGCGCATTCAGCGCGAGTACGGAAATGGCCAGTGTGACAGCGGCCCGAATTCCAATTCTCGATTTTTTCATCGCGTCTTCTCCCCGGACTCGATTCCGTTTTTCAGGATGCCCATGAGGTTTTCCTCGAACCGTTCCGTGTAATCGCCCCGGAACGCGCGTTCCTCCAGAACCGTCCCCTGCATGGGAATCTGGATGATGTTGAAGAAAATGATCCCACCGATGATCTGTAGAAATGTGTACAGCGGATCGAGTTCGCGCCTGAGCTCTCCGCGCTCCTGCGCGGCGCGGAGTATCGGCTCGATCTTCGCGATGATCGGAAGGATCAGCTTCGGGACGGCGACCTTCTTGAAGAACTTCCCGCCGCTGGCGATCTCGCGGAGCATCGTGCGCAGTATGTTACGGTCCACCATCGTGATCGTCTCGATATAGCGGTGAATGACGGTGTACAACTGCTCGCGCGGGCCGCTTTCGGCCGCTATGGCCCCCGCCACACGCTCGTATATCATCCCGGCAAGATCCGAGAGGATGCGTTCGTAGAGCGACTCCTTGCTTTTAAAGTGATAATAGATCATCGCCTTGTTCACCTTCGCGGATTTCGCGATGCGGTCGACGCGCGCGCCGTCGAACCCGTGTTCCGCGAACTCTTTACGCGCCGCCTCAAGTACCTTGTCCTCGCTCGACTGTTTTATCGATTTTCCCATCTCTCTCCTCTTGTATCCGTGTGAACGTCCATCAGCGGACATTTCGAACTATTCCCCCTCGTACGGCGATGCCACCAGGGATTCCCCCCCCCTCGCACGGAAAGCACGCGCCCCCGCATTACCGGCACGGTTCGATACATACCCGGCCACGTTCAGACATCCTCATAGGCAACCAAACAGTTAGATAAACTAACCATTTAGTTAACAATGTAGCGCAGACGACACATCCCGTCAAGTATTTTTCTAAATATACGCATGTGATGCCGCCGGGCACACGGCACGACCGGGGATAGCCGCGCGATGGTAAAGCACTCCCTCCCGGTACCAGGCCGCACGATACACTCCACTATAAGGCGCACGCGACGCTGAAAACCATATTACTCTTGACAAGCCGCGCATCATGGCGGCGAAATCGGTGACACGCCGGACCGGTGGTAAAAACTGTAACAACGCGCACGGCGAGCGCACCGATAGTTGTGACGGCGCGCGAACACGCGGCGGTAAAACTTCCTGACAGGCACGAGGCATCCATGTACCCGATACTCTTCCAGTACAAGTTCATCTCGATCGGCGGCTACGGCGTCATGCTGGGCATCGGTTTCTATCTGGCATTTCTTCTCTTCGAGCGCGAACTTAAACTCAGGGACATGGACCCGGAGCTCGCGTATCGCATCCTGCTCGCGGCGATCCCCGGCGGGATCGTCGGTTCCAAGCTTTTTCACATCCTCGAGCACATGGACGAGTTCGCCGCGGACCCGGCGGGGATGATTTTCTCCGGGGCGGGGCTTTCCGCGTATGGCGGTTTCATCCTCTCGTTCCTTCTGGCATGGTGGATCATCAGGCGCAGCGGCGAGCCCTTTTTCAAGGTTGCCGACGCGGCCTCGCCTTCCATGGCACTGGGCTACTGCTTCGGACGCTTCGGATGCCACGTCGCCGGCGACGGCTGCTACGGCATAGAGACCTCCTCGATCTGGGGAACGGCCTATCCCAACGGCATCGTGCCAACAACGGCGACGGTCTATCCCACTCCGCTTTTCGAGGTCTTCTTCTCTTTCATCGTGCTCGCTCTTCTCATGCGCCTCAGGAAAAACGGGCTGGCGGACGGAAAGCTCTTCTTCCTGTATCTCATCCTGAACGGACTCCCCCGCTTCCTCGTGGAATTCATCAGGCTCAACCCGAGGGGATTCCTGGGACTTTCCCAGGCGCAGTTCATAGGAATCGCGTTTATAATCGCGGGGATAGCGGGCTGGTACTACAGCGGGAGGCGCGCGGTGGCGGCCTGAGGCCGCTCTAGCCGGAGAGGGCCGTCGACATCTTCTCGATAACCTTGCGGATAAAGGCGCTACCCTCCAGAAATCCCATGTAGAGGAAACGCGAGCGCATCGCCACGCGCTCGTCGTCCGCGGCCGCGTCCTCACCATCGCCGATCTCATAGCCCTCGGTGATGGTGTGTATGACGCGCTGGGCCGTGAAGCTTATCATGTCCTTCAGCGCGTCAAGCGACTCGATGGTCCTGTCGGCCTCCGCCAGCTTTTTCAGCAGATATTCCATCTTGGAGCGGTCGCGCTTTTCGCCCGATACCACCGAGCGCAGCTCCTCGGAATTACGAACGGCCCGTTCCAGGAGCGGTACGAGCGTGTCGAGCTCCCCGATCATGGCCTCACAACGCCGCCTGATCGCGCGGCGAACCTCAACCGGGTCCGCGAACGCGTCCGCGGCCAGCGCGAGCGCCTCGTCGATCTTTCCGAAAATATCGAGATTCCCCCCGGCGAAGGACAGCTCGTCCGCCGGGGAGTGCCGGACCCCCTTGATGCAGGCGCCGTCGAAGGTGGCGTTGACGAGATCGGGATCGTTGCGCTTCTCGAACCACGAGAGGAAAATCATCATCTTCTGGTTTGTGTGCACGGCCGCCGACCGTATCCCCCGGACCCGGATGGCCGGCAGCGCCGTAAGCTGGAAACGGTTGAACATGAGCGGCGTATAGAAGCGCCGCGTCCGCAGGAAGACCTGCTCGTCCAGGTACGAGCCGCGCGCGTGGGCGAGTCCCCCCGTAAAGGCCAGGTCCTGACCCACGAGCACGACGGGCGAGGCGCCGAGCCTCCTGGCGAAATCGTAGGCGTTGGTGGAAACCGATCCTCCGTACGCAAGCTCACCTTTCGCTCCGGCCGCCTCCTCGATCCATTTGAGCATGGGGAAGGCCATGCCCGCCAGAGCGCGCCGTCCGCGGAACAGCCGGAAGACCGACGGGTGCACCGTCGGGTCGGCGATCAGCACGGTCCTTCCGCCTCTGTCGCCTTCGAAATAGCGCGCGTTGACAAGCTGGGGATCGACCGACACGCAGAAGTGAGGCTCGATCCCGTGCCGTCTGAGTATACGGTACGATGTGTCGACCGCCACGATCACGGCGCACTCCGCGTGCTTCCGGATGAATTCGATGCTTTCCGAAAGCGACGGACCCGCCGCGGCGACGATTGCCGGAACGCCTTCGAACCTGCCGTAAAAGGCCCCCGCACCCGGGCTGTCGACGAACACACCCGCGTTCCGCGCGATATTGGCCCCCCAGGTCCGCTCGAACTTGGCCAGCGTGGCGATGTTCACCTCTTTCGCCGAAAGGTAGGATTTCGCTATTCTGTGAAGGTTCGAATAATATGCGGGCGATATCTGGAAAGAGCCCCGGTGGGTAAGGAAGGAAACCCTGTAGGTCGACTTCCCGCGCAGAATGTCGGCAAGGCCATCCTCCGTGGGGTCGACGAGTAGGTGCAAGCGTTCGTCCCCGAGCGCCTTCGCAAGATCCATGTGGATCAGCGCGGAGCGGACCATCGCGGTGCTGCGCTCGAGCACAAGCACAACGGCGTCACGCGCGACGCGCGCGAGGAGCTCGTTGATGTGATAGCCGAAACCGAAGCCGAAAACTATGAATAGATTAAAGCCGGCCGGATCAACGCCGTCGATGAACCGCGCGGCCTCCCTGACCGGATCGTATTTACTGTGTACGGAGACGGCGCCGCCCTCCAGCAGGACCTCGGGCACCGGGCCTCCGGAGCGCGCGCCGATCACGCGGATGCACGGGTCGTCCCCGGCTTCGAGCACCGCGTCATGCACCCGACCGTGACGCCGCGCCAGGGCCTCCATGTTCGTTGTGAACGGTTCCGTCATCACTCTTCAAAATACAGTATGATTTTGCGCCGATGCCCCAGCGGGCTCCCCGGCTCTGGCGACTGGCGGCGGACAACCCCCCGGCCGACCAGCGAATACTCGATCGGGAAATCCCTCCGCAGCCCCGCCAGCGCGCGCACGGCCTCTCCGAGCCGTAGTCCGCGGAAATCTGGCGTCTGCCCGCGCCGCGCAACGACCTCTCTCGGCGCGCCTTTAAGCGGGGCGGGCGCGTTTACATGCCGCTTCGAAACGCCCCGGCAGGGCAGTATGCGTTCGGCAATGCGGGCGAACACCGGCGCGGCCACAGCTCCTCCCGATGCGCTCTCCGGCGGTTCGTCCAGCAGGACGAGAATGCATACATCCGGGTCGTCGAGCGGCGCTATCCCCACAAAGGACGCCATATATTTTCCGGGGTGATAGCCCCCCCTCGGCATCGATTTCTGGGCGGTGCCGGTCTTCCCGACAGCCTCGTAATAGGCCAGGCGAGCCCTGGTGGCGGTGCCCCCCTCGACCACCCCTTTCATCATATCGAGCAGGCGGGCGGCGATGTCCTTCCGTATTACACGGCCCCTGCTTTTTGGGGAAAACCTCCGCGCCGCGGAACCGTCATCGGCTTCGATCGATTCTATTATCGAAGGGGCCATGTACACGCCCCCGTTCGCGATGGCGCCGAAGGCCGCCGCCATCTGGATGGATGTCACAGAGATCTCCTGGCCAATGGAAAGCGAATAGCGCGAAAGCCCCGACCATTCCCCCACCCCGCGTAAAAGCCCCGCCGATTCGCCCGGCATCTCCACCCCGGTTTCCCGTCCAAAACCGAATCGCCGAAGCATCGAGTAAAGCTCCTCGCGCTTGAGCCGCCGCACGGCCTGAATCATTCCCGCGTTACAGGAATGCTTGATGATCTCATCGAGCGTGAGGTCCCCGTGCACCGCGGTGCATTTTATGGTGGCGTCGGCCACCTCTATTTTACCCTCGCAGCGGAACTTCTGCCTTAGCACATCGGGATGCGCCTCCAAAAGCGCCGCCGCCGCTATGACCTTCAGCGTGGAGCCCGGCTCGAACGAATCCACCACGGCGAAATTCTTCATGTCCTCGGGTGAGTGCTCCCAGTAGGAGTTTGGGTCCACCAGCGGATATTTGGCCACGGCGAGAAGCCTGCCGGTCTTTACCTCCATCACTACGGCGGCGCCCTGCCTGGCGCCCGTCTCCCTTACGGCCCTCTCTATCTCGCGCTCCGCCGTATACTGCGCCACCCGGTCTATGGTAAGCCGCACGCTCGCGCCCTCGATGTAGTCCGCGTCCGGCGGCGTCCGGGCCGGCCCCCTGGCTCCGGATAGCACGTCGTCATACTTGTATTCTATGCCCTCCAGGCCCTTGTTGTCCAGTCCGGCGAAACCGATGATGTTCGACGCGAGGGTCCCATGCGGGTAGACCCTGTGCCGCTCCGCCCGGAGGTACAGCCCCTTTACTCGCATGGCGCTCACGCGGTCGGCTGTATCGTCGTCCAGCTTGCGGCGCAGCCAGACGAAGCGCTTCTCACGCTTCATACGTTCCGCCAGCGTGGAACGAGGAACGCCGATAAGCGGAGCGAGAGCGCCGGCCACAGCGTCGGGGTCGGGTATTTCGGAGGGATTGGCGAAAAGAGAGCGGCGCTCCACGCTTACGGCGAGAAGGCCGCCCTCCCTGTCAAGTATGGCGCCGCGATGCACCTCGCGGTCCGCGTCCGAAGGGACATATATGGAATCGGAAAAGTGAAGCGTAAGGAGGCGATAGGCGAGAAAGAGCGCCGCGCCGAAGACCAGTACGCCGGTGAACACGACGCGCCGCGTGAAGATGGAGAGATTCATTTGGCTCCACCGAGCATTCCTGAGTTTTCAAGCCCCGCCATGCCGACGGCGCTCCAGGCCGTCGCGGCATGGCCTTGCGGTCCGCGTCAGCGTATCAGGCCCAGGCGGGAAAAATCAAGGTTCTTTATATGCGCCGTGTTCCAGTAAAGCATGAGGGCCCGCCCCTTGATCCTCTCCACGGGCAGGTAGCCGAAGCCCCTGCTGTCGAAGGAGTTCTCCCGATTGTCGCCCATCGCAATGACCATGCCCGCGGGGACCTTCCCCTCGATCTTTCTATCCACGAAGTCGCGATAGCTGGTAAGGCCCTTTACATAGGGTTCATCGAGCCGCTTTCCGTTGATCCACACGGACCCGTCCTCGATGTGGTATTCGTCCCCCTCGACGGCGATGCATCGCTTGATAAAGTCCTTCTCCTCCTCTCCTGGCGGCCTGAAGATGATGATGTCTCCGCGCTTTACCTCCCTGAGGCCGAGGAAGTTTAGATGCAGCGGCTTCTCCATTCCTATCATGCGGGGGATGGCCGGGCCATAGGTTATCTTCTCCACCAGCAGGTGGTCGCCCACGAGCAAGGTGTCCTCCATGGAGCCGGTGGGTATATAATAGGCCTGAATGATGAACTGCCGGATATGCATGGCGAGAATGAAGGCCACCAGAAACGCATCGAAAATATCGTAGGCCTTTTTGAAAAGTTCCGTCCTCTTCGGCGACATGTCGCGCATCTGCGCCAGCAAAGCCTGCCGGTCCTCTTTTTTCAGAAGGGCCAGCGGAAACGAGGTGGTCATGTATTTCTCGCGAACAACCAGGTTTCCGAAGACGTTTATCTCGCAATAGGTGATATCCTCGGCCTTCACGCGCACGCCGCCGGCCGAGTGGAAAATCCCGAAGCCGTCGCGGTCTATCGCGATCTTTCCGCCCCTGAAGCTCCGGTACTTTAGCACGTTTACGGCGAGCCGTATGAGCGCCATCCCGGTGATGAGCCCGCCGAAAAAGTATGCGCCGTCGAAGGGAATGGCCGCCGCCAGGAATATTGTGGAATACGCAAGCAGGAACGCGTAGAGCGCTCGTCTCGACAGAAAGCGCCACGCCTCGGCGCCGGACACGACAGCGTATTCGCCCTGTGAAACGAGCGAACCTTCAAACCTCAGAAATTGTAGCATCTGGTTCTCCGCCAACCCGTATTGATCGATCTACTGGACTTCGCCCCGCTGGAGATCGGTGGGTAATTATCAGCAGTTCGTCGTTGTGTATTGGAATCTTTCGCCACTGTTTGTTGCAAAAAACCGCCGGGAGGGCGCGCAACGAAATTTTATTGCATAATTACACGCACCTGTATAGAATAGCCCAACAATGATGTCCACAACTTTTTTATCATGAAAAAAATCAGCGATGCCGCCAGAAACCTCACCGGAGAAGACGCGAACAGGCTCACGCAGCTTCTTAAAATAGAACCGCCGCCCAAAGACGCCGGCCGGGCTGCGGCCGATTCCATCCTCACCCACGTCGGATTCCATCATCTCCTGGGGAACCTGCCCAGAGAGGAGCTGCAGGTGCTCACCGTCGCCTTCTCGGACGAGAACGGCGTCACCTTCGGCGATATAGACAAGGCGCTGAAAATGGACGGCGCCGCGATCGAGGCGGTCGCCAACTCGCTCTCGCGGAAGCTTCTGGTGTATGTTTTGAAGAACCGCCAGCGGCTGCACAACAAACTGGACAAGATCTACATCTATCCAGAGATCCGTGCGATGCTCCTGCCATACGACCCGGAGTTTTTCGGTCAATACGCCGAATCGGTGCGTATCGCGCTCGGCGGCGCGAACAAGGAGGACGCCCGGGCGCAGCCGCCCCGCAGGCACCGGAGCGCGATGCGCCTGCTCGGCACGCTTTTCGAAAACGGCGGATTCATGGAGCTCGACGAGCTGCTCGCTTCCGAGGGGCGCGGCCCGACCGAGGAGGGCCTGGCCTTCCTCTCCGATGCCGGGATGGTCGCCATCAGGCACCGCCTCGAGGAACCCTTTGCCACTTTCGTGTTCATCGCTGCCGAGCTTTATCCCGCTCTGGCGGCCGAACGGTCCGACCCGGCCACCGGCGCCCGTTTCGTTTCTAACGGCTATTACCTCCTTCTCAACATGCTCTCGGTCTTCGATATAGTCTCCTCCAGCGGCCTTTTCATCACGCGCCAGAGGGAGTTTCGAAAGATCGACTGGAAGCGCCTGACTGACGCCCTGCTTTCGGTATACGACCATTCCGGCGACCCGGTCCCATCCGACCGGCTGCTCCGGCTGTGCCTGTATACCTTCTATCGACTTAAGTGCGTGCGGATAAAACGCGACGCCGTTGTGATATCGCTCTCCGTGCTGGAAAAGGAGCTCGACTTTCCCCTTCGCTGGCTGGTGCGGATCATGAAAAGCCCGCTTGACGAGGATGCCGAAGACGGACTGTTCGCTCCGCCCTTTTCAATGCCGCGGACGGATACGATCTCCCGGCTGTGCGAAATCATCATGCATCACGGCGGCGAAAACGAAAGCTCCCTGTTTACCAGGTTTATAATGAAGTCCCTCTCCGGCGAGGACTCCCGTGCCGTCGAGGGGCTTGGCCGCGCGCGCACCGAGGCTGTGCGCCAGTACCACGCGGGAATGATGATACTGTGCCTGTTCGGCATTACCGAAACCCGGGGCAACTCGCATTATCTGTCAGAAATCGGGGTTGAGGTATCCTCCAAGCTTTCCAAAACCCGGCGAGCGGCCGCCGAGCGTCCGGAGGCCCAGGAGAAAAGCGTATATATCAACCCGGACTTCACGCTCATCATCCCGCGCCGGGAGGTGCCCGCCGAGGCGGTCTACCTGCTATCCGCTCATTCGGACATCGTAAAGGACGACCTGATGCTTCACACCCGCATAAGCAAGAACTCGGTGGTGCGGGCCGACAAACGCGGGATGTCGCACCAGGAATTCATCGCCGCTCTGGAAAAATACGCCCGAAACGGAATTCCACAGAACCTCGGCTTCCTTTTAAACGAATGGTCCGCGCAGACCGTCCGAGTCCGCATAAGCGATGTTACACTCCTTCACTGCAGCCATCCCGGCGTTCTGGACGAGCTGCTCATGGGGCTCTCGCAGGGGGCGGCGGAACGCCTGGCGCCGCACTACGCCGTTATCGACAGGAAGAGCCTGGACCAGACGGTGCGCGCGGCGCAGAAAAAGGACGCTGTGCTCACGCTGTTCGAGGAGGGCGACGTCGGAGACTAATCCTTGTATACGCTGATCGTGACGGGGAATTTCCAGTTGATGTATTCGGAAAGCGCGTTGATCGTCTTCTCGGGGACGAAGTAGATGTTACCCTTTAGCTTTACGAGCCCGCCCTTGTAATGGGTGAATTTCATCTGGTGGTCCACCCAGCCTATGGGCTCCACCTCCCGCCAGTTGTTGCAGGTTTTAAGGACGGGAATCTTCTTGAGATATAACTCCTTAAGCCTGCCGTCCGTGACCGAATCGGCCAGTATCCTTTCCCATTCCATGCCTTATCTCTACCGATCTCCATTTCCCTTGAGGGATTCCATCTCCCGCCTGAGCCGGGCGTTTTCTTCCGCGAGCTCGTTGTTGCGCCTCGTCGCGACCGCAAGCTCCTCGCGAAGCGTGATCGCCTCCTGCCTGCCGAGCTCCACCACGGTCTCCGCGGCGTTGATGATCCTGTTCGCCTCGTGGAGCTCCTTGCTCGAGAAATCGATAAGCGACTCCTGCGCCTTGATGACGCTGTTGGCGTCCATCAGCTCCTTGCGCCTTAATTCTGTCAGCATCTCCTCGGCCTTGATGCGGTCCTTCATGTTGAAAATTTCCATCTGGCGCAGCGAGGTGAACTCCCGTATGGCCCGGTTGAGCCTGGACTGCTCGGTCACCAGGTGTTTCTCGTGCTCGATGATTCGCTGGAAGGCGTCGCGTTCCTTGTCGGTTACGAACAGGTCCTTCCGGTTGATGCTCATAAGGCTTTCGAAGGTCTCGATACGCTCCTCCACATCGCGGGAAACGCTGTGCATCATCTCCCGATAGCGTTCGACCAGGATCGACTTTTCGAGCAGCAGGATGAACTCCCGCCTGTCGACCGGCCGTGAAATAAACTCGACCTGGAGCATGCTGGCCGCAAGCGTCAGCGCCCGCCTGACAAGGCTTTTTTTGAGTATGATGAATTTAAGGAAGCCCTTAAGTCGCTGGTCGTCGCGGACCACCGACATGATGTCAGGCAGGTCGCGCTTGGAAAGGTCGATGATGAATACGTTTAAATTACCGCCCAGTATTTCAGTTTTCGAGAAATCGGCGTCCGTAACCAGGTTGAGGGAAAGCCCGAGATACCGGATGGATTGAGACAGATCCTCGCCCGCCTTGGAGTCCGTGAGATACCAGATTTCGACCCTTTCCATGGTATACCGCCGTTTTCGCCATATCTACCGCCACACAATACACGGGCCGGATACAAAAGACAACCGTTTTTTGGGTTTCCACCCTTGCAATTCTCCGCGTCTCGGGACGGGCGTTCGACATTTTAATTATTGATTTTTGCGGCCTGAAGGGTATATGATTTTTGCCATAATATCGTACTTTTCATACCCATACATCATGAACGGCGGGGAATCCATTCATAAGGCCGGCGCCGCCACAGCGGCCGGGCCCGGCATGCTTATCGTCGAAGACGAGGTTATCGTCGCCATGGACATCCAGAGCTCGCTCGAGCGGATCGGATACCATGATGTTCGAATAGCCTCCGATGGAACGCAGGCGCTGGAGATGGTCGCGGAGCGCGCGCCCGACCTCATCCTCATGGACATTCTGTTGAAGGGGGCGGGCGGCGATTCGGCCGATGGCGTGTCGCTCGCAATGACGATCAACCAGCGGCGCGACATACCCATTATCTACATCACCGCCTATGCCGACGACGCCACCCTCAATCGCGCCAAACTCACCGGGCCGTACGGCTACATCCTCAAACCCTTCGAAGAGAGGGAGCTGCGCACCACGATCGAGATGGCGCTCTACAAGCACCGCATGGAGAACGAACTGAGGCGAAGCGAGGAGCGATACCGCCGGTTTTTCGAGGAGGACCTCACGGGGGACTTCATCGCCTCGGCCGAGGGAACGATCGTTACCTGCAATCCCGCTTTCGCGAGAATTTTCGGGTTTTCCTCGACTGAGGAGGCCATGGGGACCGATTTCGCGCGGCTTTTTCCGTCACCCGCGGACTGGGAGTCGTTCATGCGCTCGATCCACGAGAACCGGATGCTGGTCTACCACGAGCGGGAACTGCGCCGGGCCGACGGCTCCCCGGTCTACATCGTGACCAATATTATCGGCGGCTTCGAGGGTGGCGGCCTGGTCGAGCTGCGCGGCTACATCTTCGACGAAACCTACCGCAGGAGGCTGGAGCTGCAGTTTCAACAGGCTCAGAAGATGGAGGCGGTGGGAAGGCTTGCCGGCGGAATCGCCCACGACTTCAACAATCTCCTGACCGTAATCAACGGCTACAGCGAGTTCATACTATCTAGGACCGCGGAGGGCGGCCCCTTCGTCCGGGAGATGGAGGAGATAAACCGCGCGGGAGAGCGCGCCGCTCACCTCACGCGGCAGCTTCTGGCGTTCAGCCGCAAACAGGTCCTGCAGCCGAGAGTTATCGATCTCAACACCATCGTAGTCAACATCGAATCCATGCTCCGCCGGCTCATCGGCGAACACATTGAGCTAAGGAGCAGGCTTGGCGGCGATCTCTGGATGGTCGAGGTTGATCCGGGGCAGATCGAACAGGTCATCATGAATCTGGCCGTAAACGCGCGCGATGCGATGCCGGGCGGGGGAGTCCTGACTATAGAAACCTCAAACTTTGTCGTCTCCCGCGATTCCCCCAGGCATCCATCCGATATCGAGGAGGGGGAATACGTCCTGCTGACGGTAAGCGACACCGGCCACGGATTCAGCGAGGAGACAGGGGCGCACATATTCGAGCCCTTTTACACCACCAAGGCCCCGGGGGAGGGTACGGGCCTCGGCCTCCCTACGGTCTACGGCATAGTGGCGCAGAGCGATGGGCATATCGGCCTATCGAGCGAACCCGGGAAAGGCAGCGTGTTCACCATATTCCTTCCGCGCGCCAGAAAGTCCGGGCCCGAGAGGGAGCCGGAGCCGGGCGGCAAACCCGCGCTCAACGGGACCGAGACGGTGCTGGTCGTAGAGGACGAGGACGTGGTGCGAAGCCTCATCCGCCACGTCCTCGAGCTGCGCGGCTACACGGTGCTTACGGCGCGTAACGGCCAGGAGGCCCTCCAAACCGTGGGCAAACATAAAGGCGGCATTCATATAGCCGTAATCGACATGGTCATGCCCGGGCTCGGCGGAGCCGCCCTTGCCGCACGGCTGCGCGAGGAAATACCCCTCATCAAGGTGCTTTACATCTCCGGGTACACCGACAGGGCGGTCCGCGAACGCGTCGCGGGCGAGAGGAACGCGGCGTTTTTACAGAAACCCTTCAGGCCCGACGAACTCTCCTCCAGGCTTCGCGCGATACTCGACGCCTGAGCGTTCCCGGCCGGGGCACCATCATGGGGCGAGTTCGTCGCCTATGGAAATAACCGCCGCGCCCCGGGCATCGCGATACAGGCTAACGGAGCAGTCAATGGCCCCCGAAAGGCGCTCGTCCGATGCGCGCAGGGCCTGGAAGTCGGACCTCTCTATGAACTCCCGCAACAGGGCCAGGCGCTGTTCGATGTCGCCGGACTCATCGGCGCCCGCGAAATACAGGTCCATAAGGCGCTTGAACTCGTTACGCGCCGACGTCTCGACGCAATGCCCGGAGAGCCTCAGGTGTATTACAAGCGACATGGCGGTGCGAATCCGGGGAAGGCGCGCGCCTTCCCCGGAGCCGGCCTCAGGCCTTGTCCCACTGGCCCTTGCCGCGGAGATCTTTGACGATCCCCCTGGCCGTCTCCTTGAGCACCATATAGTCCGTCTTCGCGACCCGGTTAAGCGGGAGCTCCCCGGCCTTGAAGATCACGACATGGGACGGCCGCGAGTAGGACGATATATCCTCGCAGGACTTCATTACCTCCTCGGGCGTAACGCTCTGATCGGGCAGGCACTCCACGAAGGCCATGATGCCCTCGCTGAACACCTCGTGGTCGACCCCTACGACGGCCACCATCGAGACACGGCCTTTGAGTTTTCCGGCTATGTGGTTCTCGACATCCTCGGGATATACCTGGTAGCCCTTGGGCTTAATGACGAGTTTGGCGCGCCCCGCGAAGTGCAGCCCTTTTTCGTCGTAATACCCCATATCTCCGGTGTAGCAGATGCCGTCCTTCGAGACGGTCTTTGCCGTATTCGCCGGGTCGTCGAGATAGCCCAGGAATATCTGCGGCCCGGAGAAGCATATCTCGCCAATTTCGCCTTTCGGTTTCTCGTTGCCGGCTGTACCGTCGGCCTTCATGACCTCCCTTATGCTTATTGGGCACAGGACGCTGTCGAAACCTATTCCCTGTACGAGCTCATCGACTCCGGCGTCCACGTTGGTGTATGTGCAGAAACCGGCCGTCTCGGTAAGCCCCAGGCCCGTGCCGATGCGCGGGGCCATCTCCTTCATGCGCACCAGAAACTCCCGCGATACCGCCTGTCCGCCGTAAAGGGCGAAGCGAAGCGACGAGATGTCGTAATCCCTGTATTCGGGCAGGCGCCATTCCATGTTGTAGAGGGCCGGGATCTGGCCGAGCACCGTCACCTTGTTTTTCTGAATGGCCTCCAGGCTCAGCTTGGGATCGAAGATGTGCAGTATCACCGATACTCCTCCGCCGTAGACGGTGGTGCCGAGCTGTTCGGTGGTGCATCCAACGTGCGAGGGCGGCAGGTTGATGAGCATGCGGTCGTTTTTATCCAGCTCGAACGCGACCGCAAGCCCGATGTTCTGGATAAGGATGTTTTCGTGGCACAGGAGCGCCGGCTTGGGCGAGCCGGTGGAGCCGGTCGTAAAGATTATCAGGCAGGCATCGCGCTTGCTGACGAGCCTTCGGGCCTTTTTTACCGCGCCGGTAAAAATGCTCTTTATGAATACCTTTTTAATGTCCTTGACGAAATCCGTGATTCCGACGGCCCCCTCCATGATAAGGTCCGCCTCCTTCTGGAACTGCACCCAGTGATTCACATATGGGGAGCCCTGCATAACCTCTTTGATCAGGGGCCTGAAGTCGGCCACGGGGGTTTTTCCGAGAAAAAAGTAGGCCTTGGGTTTCATCTTGTCCATGCAGTACTGCACCTCCCCGGCCTTCAGGCGCAGGTCGAGCGGCGCCGCTATCGCGCCTATGCGGTAGCATGCGTGCATGAGATAAACGTGCTCCTTTAAAAGCGGAAGGCTGGTGGCGACGATATCGCCCTTCCTTATGCCCACCGAAAGCAGCTTCGCGGCGAATGCTGACACCGACGTATTGAACTGCTTCCAGGAAACGACCTCGCCGGTATTGTGCTCGATGATCGCCGTATCCTTCGGGCGTTCCTTCGCGTAGAGGGCCACGTAATCCGCGATATTGGGCAGGAGCTTTGCGTACGACTCCCTGCAGAGAGCGTCTTTCTTGGGATCCTTCATCTCGTCCACCCCTCTTACATAAATTTATATATGCATCTTTTGTAATACAATACAATGCCGAGACGCCATTTTATTTGCAACTACAATATTAGAGTTGTTGCCAAACTCGGAATGATCGACGTTTCCCCCGCCGCAGGCGGGGGGAAGGTGCTCTCCCGGCCAGTTATGCAACAAGTCTATTGTGACGACGCGAATTTCAGATGTCAATCGTAATCCGGGGCGAACCGCCGTTATACCGGTCCGCGTTATCACCACAATTTTTTCTTGTCAGCGGCGGGAAATGCCGCACAATGGCGGCTCACATGTTTTCATCCGGATCGACATCACCCATCGTTCGATCGCTTGCGGTCGTCATTTCCATTATGACGGCCATTTTATCGTGGCGCGGCGACCTTAGGGCATGGACGCTCAGCGGCCTGGCGCGTGTTCCCGGAGCCCCGCCTCCCTCGATGGACGCCGCGAGGGCGGGACCGGCCTTCGAAAAAGGCCTCTTCGACGCCGTGGACGATCTATCGGTCTGCGACGACCCCGAGGTTCGCATGTTCATCCACGTCTACCTCACTCGTGGCCGGCCATATGTCCTGCGCGCCTTCCAGCGCTCGGAACTCTATATCGAGGATGTTGACCGCATTGTGCGCGACACGCCCGGCGCGCCTCCCGACATCGCGCTCCTGCCGCTTCTCGAGAGCGGATACAGCCCGGTCGCCGTGTCGCGCAGCCGGGCCGTCGGCCTGTGGCAGTTTCTTGGCAAAACGGCGAAAATACTCGGTCTGCGGGACGACGCATGGGTGGACGAGCGGCGCGACATCGAAAAATCCACGGCCGCGGCCATGCGTCACCTGTCGAACCTCAATTCGGTCTTCGGCTCGTGGGATCTCGCGCTTGCGGCGTATAACGGCGGCGCGGGCTACCTCCGCCGCGCAATGATAAGGACCGGCCGCGCCACCCTGCCGGGGCTCAAGAGGTCCGGGGCGCTGCGCAGGGAGACCTCCGAGTACGTGGCCCGCTATGCGGCGCTAATGGTCATCTACAAAAACCGGGACCTTTTCGGAATAGCCGAAGAGATGGCGGAGAGCGGGCGGCGCGAGACCGGCGTCATGGAGCTCGAATATCCCGCACACCTGGAGCGCCTTGCCCGCGTTGCCGGCATTACCGTGGAGGAGATACGAGCGCTCAATCCCCAGCTTAAGTCCGTGCTAACGCCCATTTACGCCCGCAACTACCGGCTCCGGCTCCCGGCCGCCGCGGTGCTCGCGCTCGAGGAAAGCGAGGAAAACGACTACGCAATCAGGTTCACTGCCATTAAAAAGCACGTGGTACGGCGCGGAGACTCCATCAATAAAATCGCGAAGCGATACAACAGCAATCCCGAATCGATCATGCTCATCAACAACATCCAGGACCCCACGCGCCTTCGCCCGGGGCGCACGATTTATATTCCGATCTGAGCGGCGTCGAGTTTCGACGAGAGGCGCGCTCCCACCTGGGCCACCACCCGCGACGAGGCGTAACTGGCTATCCTCGCCGCCCTCTCCGGCGGAAACCCCCGCGCAAAACCGTAGAGCATCCCCGCCGCGTACATGTCGCCCGCCCCGTTGGTGTTCACCGCCTCCACCCTGAACGGCTCGATGCGGTGCGTGATGTCCCGCGAGCGGACCAGGCTCCCCCTCTCCCCCAGTTTGACCACGGCTATCTCGCACATCGCGGCCATGGCCATAAGGGCCATCTCCCCCTTTTCCCCGGTAAAGGCCGAGGCCTCGTCCTCGTTGGCGTAGAGTATATCGGCATAGCCGAGGGCGATCCTTTGAAATTCATCCAGGTTCCGTTCGATGAGCGAGGGATCGGCCAGGTCGATCGACACCTTCACTCCGTGCTCGCGCGCGATTCCCATCGCGTGGAGAGTGGCCTCTTTCATGGCTCCCTCCAGCATGTAGCCCTCCACGTGGAGCGCCCGGGCCGCGCGGATATCATCGGCCGCCACGTCCTCTTTCGAAAAATGGACCGCCGCCCCCAGGTGGGTCGCGAAGGTCCGTTCGGAATCCTCGGTTATAAGGGTGATGGCATGGCCGGTCATGGAGCCGTGCCGGGCCAGGCGCGTTTCGACCCCCATGCGCTCGCTCTCCGCCCTGTACAGCTCGCCGAATTCGTCACCTCCTACCTTTCCCATGAATACGGCCGAGCCGCCGAGGGCCGCGACCCCGGCCGCCGTATTGGCGGCGCTGCCTCCCGGGGTTTTCTCGATTGGGGCATTCGAGAGCGCCTGGAGGATCGATCGGCTTCGCTCCTCGTCCACAAGCTGCATTGTCCCCTTCTTCAAGTTCAGCCGTTCGAGCAGGGCCTCGTCCACGGCGATTGTCAGATCCATCAAAGCGGAGCCTATTCCGACAACATCGATCATCCAGTCCTCCAAAATACAGGGATATGCGGCCCTCCCCCCGCCGCCGGTCAATATCCCCTGCGGCGTCGTTGGCGCGGGCGTACAATACCTTCATTATCACCATGAATTCATTTTTCAATCATTAAAACATCACCCGGCGCCCATCATCCGCTCGAAAACTGCTTGAACAGCCCGATGCTCCGGTGTATCGTCGCATTGGCGGCCGGCCTCCCTGCCGCTTCCGCACAACATCACGCCAGGCGGTGCTTCAATGATCTCGCGGATCGACCATGTTTCAATTGCCGTACGCGATTACGAAAAGGCGGAGAGGTTCTTCCGGGACGTTCTCGGCGTCGTGCAGGGCGCGGCCGCGGAGGACCCGAACATGAAATACGTATGGCGCATCCTCTCGCTCGGCGACCTTTCCCGGCTCGAATTGCTCAATCCGACCGGAGAGGGGAGCTTTCTCGATGGTTTCTTGAAAAACCGGGAAGGTGGAGTGCACCACATTACGCTCCAGACACCGGACATCCAAAGGGCCCGAAAGGCGCTGGAGGACAACGGAATCCCCTACTTCGGCTACAATGAGTACCCCGGCGGTATATGGAAGGAGCTTTTCATCCACCCCCGCGACGCCTTCGGCGTGCTCATCCAACTGGCGGAGTTCACCCCCGACGACTGGCTCTCCGACTCTGTCAAGCTCCCTGAAGGGCGCCGATGGTCGGTCGGCGGCGAAGGGGACTCTATCAGGCTAAGCCTCTCGCATCCCGGCGGCGGAACGGCCACGGTGAAGCTTACGCGCGACGAGGCCATGCGCCTGGCGATAGATCTGCACGAAGCGCTCTAACGACAGGCGCCCGCGGCCCGGGAAGGGGTCAGCTTTTTTTCCTGGGGCGCTTCTTTCGAACGGAAAACCCGAAGTCCCCCAGAGGCTTCGTTACGGCGCAGTAATGGCCGTGGTTGTAGCAGAGCAGTCCCGCCCTCTCCAGGTGGAACTTCCCCTTCGAATCCATGAGGGACTCCTCCGCGTGAACGGCGAGCACCTCGGAAATGAAGAGATGATGGCTTCCAAGGGGGATGATGTCCCTCACCCGGCACTCGATGCACACAGGGCACTCGGCTATGAGCGGCGCGGATACATGTCCGGCTGTGCGGCGGGTCAGTTTCGCCGCCTTGAATTTGTCGCAATCCGCGCCCGATCTTACGCCGCAGAGATCGACCGCGCGCGCCATGTCCGCCGTCGGCAGGTTCACCGCGAACTCACCGGACCCGCGTATCAACCCGTAGGAGTGACGCTCCGGCCGAAGCGAGATGGACAGCATCGCGGGTTCGGTGCAGACGGTCCCGGCCCAGGATACGGTAAGCACGTTGTCGGTCCCTCCGTTGTGCGAAGTCACCAGCACCGCCGGCACCGGGTAGAGCATGGTGCCGGGCTTCCATACCACCTTTGACATAGAGCCTCCTTGCGCCGCTGCCGCATATAATTCGCCGGCCTGCCGGCGCGGCCTGATGGGCGCCCTCCTGCTTTATGGATTGGCCGGCGGGACATCAGCGCCGTGGATGCGGATGGTGCGCCGCCCCATACGAACGATCAATCAAAAAATCCTCCAGTGAACGTCGTTCATCGTATTATTCCGACATTTTCGTATTATGTATTGACAAATGACACAAAAAAACGCATTGCAACACTATCGGCGTTTTGTCGAATCGCAGCACCCCTCCGGCATCATCCGTGGAATGCCGGGAAAGCCATGCAGGGAATTCCACAGGCCAATACCGCGAAGTGAGAAGGAGTCATCCATGAAACCGAAAGACCGCCCCGCCGCTTCAAACCTCGACCTGCGCCATTCCGAGATATTCACGAGCCTCATGCGGAAAAATCACCGGCGCTTTTTTGGCTCGGCCATATTCATCGCGGGAATCGCGAACATCGCCGCAATAGCCATCAAGGCGACGGGAATAGGCTCCCAGTACCTAACCTACGAGGCCATCGCGATAGAGCTTGCGGGCTGCGCCGCCATCCTCCTGTTGACGATGTTCCTCATTCGGTTTTTCAAAACATCTTCAATATCGATGTACATTACCATCACCGGCATCACGCTGTTCTTCTACGTCTTCCAGTACATGATCTACGGCTCGAAGGAGCTGTTCGCCGCCCACTACCTCATACTGGCCCTAAGCGTCTTTTACTTCAACGCCAGGGTGCCGCTTTTCGCCCTGCTGCTCGTAGTGATTTCACAGACCACGCTCTTCATGATCCGGCCCGAGCTCCTTCCGGGAGGACCCGGCTCGAGCCTTGCGATCCGATACATCGTCTATTTTCTTCTCGGCATAGTCTCCTCCTTCGGCGCGCGCGCCACGCGCGAGCTCATGATGCTCTCCATACGAAAAACCGACGAGGCGCACGAGAGCCTCGAGGCCATACGGCGCATGGCCGGCACGGTGGACCGCTCGGTCGGGGTCCTTGCCGGGGAATCGCGCGCGCAGGACAACGTAGTCGCCGAGATCCACCAGCGCACGCAGACCCAGGCCGCCTCGCTCGAGGAGATCTCGGCCTCGATAGAGGAGCTCTCCAGCAACGCGGAATCCATCACCAATACGGCGCGCACGCTCGTGGAGGAGATGGGCATCACCTCCGAATCGATAAACGATCTCAGGAAGGTGTACGACAAGATCCAGACCGGGTCCTCCAGCATCATGAACTCCATAAATGAGGTCAAACGCTACTCGAGCGACTCGTTCGGCGGTATGGAGAACACGCTGGACAAGTTCAGGCTGCTCGGCGAGAAGGGCGCCAATATGGCGAATTTCATTCAGGTCATAAACGAGATAGCCGACCGGGTGAACCTCCTGGCCTTGAACGCCTCGATAGAGGCGGCGCGCGCGGGTGAACACGGGCGCGGGTTCGCCGTGGTCGCCAACGAGGTCTCCAAGCTCGCCGACGCCACGTCGCAGAATTCGAGCGAGATAGAGAAGCTCATACGGGAGAATCGCGACCTCATCGACAACAGCCGCCAGTCGCTCGAGGAGTCCGCCGGAATGCTCGAGCGACTCAACAAGGCGATTATCGAGATTACGCGCGAGATCACGGAGGTCGGCGGCCTTCTCTCCGACATCGGCAACACCGTCAAGATCATCACCGGCCTAAACAACAGGATCTCCGCCACCAGCCACTCCATAGAGGCCTCGATAAGCGAGCAGCAGTCGGCCACCCTGGAATCCAATAAAACGGTCCTCCTGATCTCCGAAAGCGCGCAGGAGGTGGTCAATTTCGCCTCAAGAATATCGGAATCGTCGGCGACCATCCGCCGTCTCTCGGAGGAGCTAGGCGCGATGACGGGCAGTATGATGGGCGGCGCTACGGGCTGAGGGCGTCAGCCCATCGAGATCGTTTCGAAGCTCATCGCCAGGAGGTCGATCATAAGCACGCGGCGGCGCAGGCCGCTTTCCATTCCGAGGATCAGCTTGCACGCCAGTGCCGCCTGAAGGCTCGCCACCACCGCGGGTGTAAACGACGGGTTCCCAAGGCGCGCCTCCACCCCCTTGTCCCCGCCGAAGCCGGCATAGAGCGAGTCTATGGTCGACTCGCCCGGATACTGAACGGTCAGTTGGCCGAACCAGCCCGCTATGGAGCCATGCACCAGCGGCAGTCCGAGAGCCGAGCACGAAGCCGCCAGCTCTCTCCGCGCCGAAACCGAATCCAGGGCATCCACCACCACAACAGAACCCGAAAGCTGGCGCTTCGCGGAATCGGACGTAAAGCGCTCGTATAAGGGAACCATGCTGACCGAGGGATTGACCATAGCGATTCTCGCCGCGGCCGCCTCGACCTTCGGCTTGCCTAACGACTCCCCGACGGCGTAGAGCTGGCGGTTCAGGTTGTGCTCCTCGAACACGTCCGGATCGATCGCTATGAGGCGCCCCACGCCGAGCCTGGCGAGCTCCTCGACCACATACCCGCCCAGGCCTCCGCAGCCTACGACCGCGGCCGTGCTGCTCAAAAGCCTGAGCTGTTGCTCCGGCGAAATGGTTGAGCCGTTACGCCGATATCGCTCGGGGACTATTCCCGCCTCGAGCGCCGAACGCTCTACCGAGGCGGTAGCGAGTCCCGCCGAAGACGCGATTCTCTCGATGTCCGCGGTCCGAATACAGCCCTCACGGGCGGCCTTCCTCAGTTCGTTTCGAATGTCCATCAGCCTCCCCCCACCGGCGGAAAGAGCGCGAGCGTCATCCTGTCCGCAAGAGCGTAATCCATTTCTCGGTGCCGATGATCTGCCATGATGAGAGCGACCTCCTCCTCCGCTATGCCGAGAAGGCTCACCACGTCGGCGACCGTCGCGCCATCGGCGAGCTCCATGGATCGTATATCGAACCGTCCCTCGCGCAGCGTGGCGAAAAGCTTGACCGTTACATTTATGGTGCTTTTCATCTTCCGGTCCCCCATGGGGCTGGCCGCCCTCAGGCGGTACGATATCAGGGGCCGTTTCGGCTTACAACGACAATCCGCGTCTCAGACGAAATTTTTGATCCGGCGCCCGGCTCGATCAGGCCGTCGCGGTCCAGACCGGCAATAACGCGGGAGAGCCCCTCGGCGCCCACGATCACGCCGGCGCGGAGGAGCGAGGGGGCTATCTCCTCGAGAATCATATTGAAGAGCTTCAGGCGTATCCTTCCACGCCGCGCCCCGGAGTGGCCCTCACCGGGAAGGTGGCTTATACCGCTGCGCATAGCCGCGTAATACCCGCCGCGGCGCATGGCCGCCCCCACCAGCCCCGGCATTGCCGCCGAGAGCGCGAGCACCGATCCGTCGTCCACGATCGCGGCATCCAGGTCGTCGACCGGCCTGCCGTTAAGAAAAATCGTGCTTATCCGCCCCTCCACATAAGCCTCGTCGACGCCAAGCACGGCGCACAGGAACTCCCGCACGGTCTTTCCCGTTTCGGTTTCAAGCGCCACCCCCTCCAGGAAGAGCGGAAAGAAGCGCGCAATGGCCCCGGGTACGACGGTAAGCAAAAGCGTCTCGGGCCTGCCGCCGGTTTTTTCAACTTCGCTACCGTTCATGGGCGTGGGACTCCATCATGCCAACTCACGGGGCGAATCCAACCGGCTTCGCTCTTCGCGCCGAAAACAGGCCGCCAGGCCCCGCTTAAAAAAGGGGGAGAGGGCCAACGGCCTCTCCCCGCGGACCGCTTCCATGAACATTACCAGTTGTACACCCGGTCAAGATCCTCGTCTTTCATGGTCCATGTGATGTTGTGAGGCGGCAGCTTCTCGTTGTAGAAAAAGCGCGGCAGCCGGTCGTGCCTGGGTCCGAAGCCCGCCCTGCTGTTGAAATCACGCTCCATTGAAAGTATCTTCTTGCCGAGCTCGGTCACGTCGTCACCGGTAAGCGAGAGGCCGTAGAAGGCGTTTATCATGTCCACCAGGGCCTGGAAGGTCTCGGGCTGATCGAGAACCGCGAAGGCGATGAACAGGCACATCCCTGTCGCGTCGATGGCGGCCGTGGCGATCTGAAGATTGCGGGAGAGCTCTATCTGCCCCTCCGGTTTCAGCGGATCTACGAAGCCGCCCACCTTGAGGATGTTTGTGGCCACCGCGTAACCCGCCGTATGGTCCGCGCCCATGGTGCTGGTGGCGTATGTCACGCCGATACCCTGCACGGTGCGGGGGTCGTACGCCGGAATCGCCTGGCCCTTAACCACGGGCACGCGCTCAACGCCGAAGGCCTTGCCCGTCACCTCCGCACCGCTTCCCAGAATGCGGCCAAGCGATGTGCCCTTGCCGACCTCCGCGATGAGCCTGAGCGCGCCTTCGCCATCGCCGAAGGGCAGAAGCCCCGCCTCCATCGCAACGCCGATCGTCACGCCCATCTCTATCGTGTCCAGGCCGATATTATCGTCCAGAAAATCCAGTTTCGCCAGTATGTCCGGGTCGTTTATTCCGCAGTTGCCTCCGTGGGCCCAGACGGTCTCATACTCCGGCTGCTTCGAGATGAAGTTTCCGTCCTTGTCCACGTATATTCCCGAACACTGGATGATGCACCCGGTGTGGCAGCCGTGCGTCGCCTTGCCTCCTCGGCTGGTCTCGATTTCGGCGAAAGCCTCCCCGCTTATGCTGGCGCCGTCCTTGTATACGCCCTCCTTGAAATTATAGGTGGGATATCCCCCCGCCTCGCAGAGGATGTTCGTAAGAACATTGGTTCCGAACTTCGGCAGGGCCTGCCCTGTCACCGAGTGGGAGCGCAAGCCCTCGGTGAACTTGCGGTTTGCCTCCTTGAATTTTTCCGGATCCTTGGGCTGTCGCATTTTGGTGCCGGAGGTGTCTATCACTATGACCTTCACGCCCTTGGAGCCCATTACGGCGCCGACCCCGCCGCGACCCGCGTGACGGCTGGGCCTCGTCTCCATGTCGGTTACCGCGACAGAGGCCGCGCCGAGCTTCATCTCTCCCGCCGGGCCTATCGATATGCAGACGATCTTCTCGCCGTATTCGGCCTTCATCTTCTCCACCAGGTCGTAATTCAGAAGCATTTTAAGGCTGTTGTCCGCCTGTATCTTTACGCCCCCGGAGCTTATATGAATTTTATACAGGTCGTCCGTAACCGGCTTCCCCTCGAGGACAATGGCGGCGTAGCCGTGGCGGGCGAGAGCGATGCCCCCCTGTCCGCCGGAATTCGCCTCTTTGATGGTGCCGGTAAGCGGGCTCTTGCAGCCCACCGAGATGCGCCCGGAGTTTACCGCAGCCGAACCGGTAAGCAAACCTGGCGCTATGACCAGCTTGTTTTCGGCCCCAAGCGCGTGGCACAGCGGCGGGACCTCCTTCGAAACCACGGCCGTGGTCATTGCGCGTCCGCCGAGGCCCGCGTAATCGCCCAATGGCAATGTGCTTGCCTTCGGCCCTCCCTTCGCGCCCATGTCGATCCTGAGAATTTTGTCCATTGGCTCCCTCCTGAAGTGGTTGTGTGCGGCGGGTAACACGATATGATTGGATGGAACACGCCCTCCCGCTCGAAGGAGCGCCCCGAGCCGCCATACACCCCGGTGAAACCTCCCTCTTTGGGCCGGCCATGCGATGGATAGGTGCGAGGTGGAATCCCCGGCCCGCCATAAAATGACGGGGGGATGCGCACACATGATTGTAAATAATAGACTACCGTACATGGCGCGCGTCAAACAGTTTTATATCATCACATGATAGTATTTAATTTTGAAAAATACCCCAACATTCAATAGAATTGACATGGGGCCGTTTCGGGCGGCGCCCGGCAGACCGGCACATGACGAAAGAAACGAACACACAGGCGGCCTTAAGGAGCCATCCCTCCAAACTTTTCGTGGAGGTAACCACGCGCTGCAATCTTAAGTGCGCTATGTGCGTCAAGCACAGCCACGCGGCCTGCCTGCCTGAAGGGGACCTCTCCCGGGCCCATTTCGCGCGACTCGAGGAGGGCATGCCCGGCTTAAAGGCCATGGTGCTCAGCGGCATCGGCGAGCCGTTGTTGCACCCGGATCTCGAATATTTCATCGGTCGGGCCAGGGACCTCATGCCTGCTGAAGCCTGGGTGGGCTTCCAGACAAACGGCTTTCTTATGAGCGGCAGGCGCGCCGATTCCATCATAGGCGCGGGGGCCGGGAGGATATGTGTTTCGGTGGACGCCTCCTCAGCGGGGACATTTAAGGCCGTAAGGGGAGTCGGCGACCCCTCGGTCACCGCAAGGGCGCTCTCCGAGCTCATTAGGGCGGCGCGCGAACAGGCAAGGGACGACTTTATGCCCGGAATCGAATTCGTCGCCATGCGGGAAAACATCGAGGAGCTTCCAGCCGTGATGAAGTGGGGGGCAAAGCTTGGCATCCGCTTCGCAATCATCACCCAGCTCCTGCCCTACGAGGCGTCGATGGCCGGGGAATCCGCCTTCGATACAAACACCGACTCCGCGCTCGCGTTTTACGAAAAATGGCGGCGGCGGGCGCGCGCAGAGGGGATCGACATGTCCCGTTATTTCGAAATATTCATGAAATTTATCCGCAGCGATGAGGAGGATCGGATCGTAAGGCACATCGAAGCGATGGTCGCCGATGCGGCGGCCCATGGAATATCCCTCAACCTCCAAGCCCTCATTGGACGCGACGAGGAGATGCTGGCCGCGGTCGAAAAGGCGCTCGAGGAGGCCGGGCGCATCGCCATCGAGAATGGGATAGAGCTCACCCTGCCCGGCACAGCCCCCAGAAGCGCCAGGCGCTGCGACTTCGTCGAGGAGGGCTCGGCCTTCGTCTCGTGGGACGGGAAGGTCCATCCCTGCCATTTTCTGTGGCACCGCTTCCAGTGCTATCTGGGCGGTGTCGCAAACAGCGTTAAGCCGAAGGTCTTCGGGGATCTGGAAAGCGACGGAATACTCGCAATCTGGAACTCGGAGGAGTTCCGGGCGTTCCGCGAAAACGTCATTCGGTACAATTTTCCTTTCTGCTACGACTGCAGCCTCGCGCTCTGCGATCTGGCGCGGGATGAGGAATCCGAACAGGACTGCTTCATAACGAGCGTGCCATGCGCCTCATGTCTGTGGTGCACGGGCCTGTTTCACTGCCTGAGATAGGCCCCTGCCGTCGTGCGTTCCGCTCGCGGCCTGATAGATCGTTGACATTTCATTCTAAATGCGTCTCATTGTATATCACCGAATCCGCATCGGCCTTCGCGTGCCGATCGCTCGTCACGCCGGATACAGGAGGACATTATGGCCACACAGGCAGGAACAGCGGTACGAAGCGCATCCGCGATTGGAAAAACGCCAAAGGCGGACAAAAGGGGGTGGGACGGGTTCGTGGAGCCCACGGAGCGCATACTCGGCATCAGAAAAACCCTCTTCGACACCCCCAACTCCATCTGCCTGGAGCGCCCCACCCTCTTCGACCGGTTCTGGAAGTCGCCCGAGGGGAAGCGCGCCAAACGCGAGCACCCGTTTCTAAGGCGCAGCCTCGCCCTCGAATACGTTCTTTCGCACCGCGTCCCCCGCATCTACGAAGGCGAACTCATCATCGGCAACATGACCTCCAGGCGCATCGGCGCAAACTATTACCACGAGGGAGGTTCGGTCAACATACTCGAAGACCTTTTCAGGATGAAGAAGCGCGCAAGCCCGTTCCATCTCAACTGGCGCGAGAAGATAAGCCTGCTTCGTCTCGGCCTCAAGTACATGCTGACAAGCATCGCGGGAAGGGCCCTCGTACTAAAGGGAAGGTTTTCGGACTTTCTGGATTTTTTCAGGGCAAAGCGCTACTTCATCACGGAGGAGGCCGGAATCTCCCACCAGTGCGTGGATTATCGAACGGCAGTCCATGATGGGCTGCAATCCCTGGACAGGCGGGCCGAGAAATACTTAGCCGAGGGCAAAAACGAAAACGGCACGCTCGACGCGAACCAGACCGCCTTTTACCTGTCCGTCCGCCGCACCATAGCCGGAATACGAAGGATGGCCTCAAACCTCGCCGCCGAGGCCGAGCGCCTCGCCGCTCTCCCGGAAACCTCCCCCGCCAGAAGAGCCGAGCTATTGGAGTCGGCCGAGGCCTGCAGGCGCGTGCCCTACGAACCGGCGAGGACTTTTCTCGAAGGGCTCCAGTCTTGCTGGCTCGTTCACATCGCCCTAAACCTCGAGGACTTCGAGCAGGGCCTCTCGTTCGGAAGGCTCGACCAGATACTGTACCCGCTCTACAAAGCCGACATCGAAAAAGGGCGCCTTGACCGAAACCGGGCGCTCGAGGTCCTCGCGAGCTTCTACCTTAAGACGTGCGAGACCATCCCCATCTACTCCGAGCGCATCGACCGATTCTTCAGCGGCAACGGAGTGGCCCAGGCCATAACCGTTGGCGGCACAGACGCTAAAGGCCGCGATGTCACGAACGAACTCTCCGGCCTCATCCTCGACGCCTATGCCCAGGTCCGCACACGCGAGCCCGCGCTCCACGTGCGCGTCCACGCCCAAACGCCCGCCTGGCTTTTGGAACGCTCGGCCCGCGTACTGCAGCTCGGCTGCGGAAAGCCCTCCATAATGGGCGATGAATCGATCGTAAGGGCGCTCTCGGGCTGCGGAATCAGCAGGGAGCACGCGCGCGATTACGCCGTCATAGGCTGCGTGGAGATGTGCAGCCAGGGAAGAACCTACAACTCGTCCGACGCGGCCCTTTTCAATCTGCCCCTTTGCCTCGAACTCGCCCTTAACGAAGGCAGACAGTTTAATTCCTGGAAGCGCATTGGCGCGGCCACCGGTCCAATAGCAAGTATGCTGATATTCGAGGACGTGCTCGTGGCCTTCAGGGCCCAGGTCCAAAAGGGGATCGACGATATGGCGGAGGTAATAACCGCACTGGAGGGCGCGTACAGGATATGGCGCACAACGCCTGTCAACTCCATGCTGACGGCCGGATGCATGGACAAAGGGCTCGATGCCACCTGGGGCGCCGCCATGTACGACTACACCTCCATTCAGGCGGCCGGGCTCGCCACGGCCGGCGACTCCCTCTACGCCATAAAGAAACTGGTCTTCGAGGAGCGCAGGATGGGGTTATCTGAGCTCGTTGGAATTCTAAAAAGAAACTACAGGGATCACGAGGACCTTCGCGCGGAGCTACTACGCCGGATGCCTCGCTACGGAAACGGCATAGCCGAGGTTGACGCCATGACTCAG
>MVZN01000020.1 GCA_002069125.1 Spirochaetes bacterium ADurb.BinA120 | reverse complement strand
CATCACCACTTCGAGCTCTCCGGCTGGCCCGAGCAGAAGGTTGTGGTGCGCATGTGGATACTGGGCATCATTCTCGCGATCTTCGGTTTGAGTTCGCTCAAAATACTGTAGGAAGCTTTGTGGAATGAATATCGGTCCGGAAAATTCGGTACTCGTCGTCGGCCTGGGAGACAGGTCCGGGCTTGCCGCCGCGAATTTCCTCGCGGCGAAGGGCTGCCGGGTGCTTGTGTCCGACATAAAGACGCGCGAGGAACTCGCCGACACGATCTCACGCCTCGACTCGGGCGTGGAGGTGTTCGCGGGGGACCAGGAGCCCGCGCTTCTCGACCGCGGCGTGGACCTAATCGTGCTGAGCCCGGGCGTGCCGGCCGGCGTTCCGCTTATTGTCGAGGCCTGTCGGAGGGGCGTTCCGGTTATCGCGGAGATAGAGCTGGCGTATCGTTTTCTTCGGGGCAGGATCGTCGCGATAACCGGTACCGACGGCAAATCGACCACCACGAGCCTTGTGGGGCGCCTGCTCCGCGCGCTGGGGTTCCGGGCGCTCGTCGGCGGCAACATCGGCATTCCCCTCGTTTCGCTGGTGGACGAGAGCTCGGACGACACGGTAAGCGTGATCGAGCTTTCCTCCTTCCAGCTCGAAACCATAGAGAGCTTCAGGCCGCACGTGGCGGCCTTCCTGAACATAGGCGCCGATCACCTGGACCGCTACGAGTCGATGGATGATTATTTCCAGGCCAAGCTTCGCATAGCGATGAACCAGACTCCCGACGACTGTTTCGTCTACAACATGGACGATCCCGTGCTCGCCGCGGGGATCGGCGGGGTGAGCGCCCGCCGCCTCGGCTTTTCCATGACGAACACCGACGCGGCCGCCTTCATGGAAAAGGACACCGTCTTTGTCCGCGAGGCGGGCGCCGTGAAGGGCGTCCTTCATCCCTCGCGCATGGGCATTATAGGCGCGCATAACGTGCAGAACTCGATGGCGGCCCTGCTCATGGTCGTCGCCCTCGTGCGCATGGCGGGCGGCGAGCCCGATTATCCCCTGCTGGCGGAGGCCTGTTATTCCTTCGAGGGGCTCGCTCACCGCATGGAGCGGATCGGCTCCTTCGAGGGGCGCCGATTCATCAACGATTCCAAGGCCACCACGGTCGGCGCGGTCGAGATGGCCATAAAAAGCCTGCCCGGCGGAGTGATTCTTATACTGGGCGGGCGAACCAAGGGGGACGACTATACCCGGCTGCTCCCCACGGTAAAGGAGCGGGTCAAGCACCTTGTGCTGATCGGAGAATCGAGCGGCGAGTTCGCCCGTATATTCGCGGAGATCCCCGCCTCGATGGCCGGCGATATGGACGAAGCCCTAATCCGGGCAATGGGAGCGAGCGTCGAAGGGGATGTCATTTTGCTTTCGCCGGCGTGCGCCTCGTACGACATGTTCCGGAATTTCGAGGAGCGCGGAGAGGCCTTCAGGGAATCGTTCGACAGGCTCGTGTCGGGGAGGATTTCGTGGACCTAAAATCGGTAATCGACACGCGCAGGCGCGGCGAGCCCGACATGGCGCTCTTCGTAATCGTCCTACTCCTCGCGGCCATCGGAGTCGCAATGAGCTACAGCGCGAGCGCCGTCGTCGCTGCGCGCAGCTTCGACGATCCATTCCATTTCCTGAAGCGCCAGGCGGTGTGGTTTGCCGCCGGATTTGCGCTTCTATTTATGGTGCAGCGTTTCGATTACCGCAATTACGCCAGGCACACCAAGATAATGCTTCTCGTTTCACTCGTATTGCTTGTACTCGTCCTCATACCCGGAATAGGACACAGCGTAAAGGGCTCGACACGCTGGCTTGGCGGCGGCACGCTCGCCTTTCAGCCCTCCGAGTTCGTAAAGATATTCGTCGTCATTTATCTCGCGAAGGTCTTTTCTTCCGAGCCGGAGGGGAGGGGAAACCAGGTCGTCCAGCTTCTTGTTCCGGTTCTGGTGGTGGCCCTCATCTTCATCCTCGCCATGATGCAGCCGGATTTCGGAACCGCGATCGATATTCTTCTGGTCGCGGTCTTTGTGCTCTTTGTGTCCGGCTTCCCGTTCTTCTATATCGCCGCGCTCTTTGTCGTTAGCATCCCGATGTTCTATCTGCTGGTCTACCAGGTGGGCTACCGGAAGGACCGCATGCTCGCATTCCTGGACCCATGGAGGGACCCCTACGGGACCGGCTATCACGTAATACAGTCCATCGCCGCGTTCAGGCGCGGGGGCTTCTTCGGGGTTGGCCTGGGCTACGGCACACAGAAGATAAAGCGCCTTCCGGAACCGCATACGGATTTCGTTTTCTCGGTAATCGCCGAAGAGGCCGGGCTTTTAGGGACCGTTCTTGTGCTGGGGCTTTTCTGCGCGCTCTTTTACAAGGGCATGAGGATCGCCCAGGGAGCCCCGGACGAGTTCGGGCGTCTGCTCGCCATGGGGCTCACCCTGCTCGTGGTGCTTCAGGCCTTTCTAAACTTCGGGGTCGTTACGGGCAGCCTGCCCACAACCGGCATTCCTTTGCCGTTCATAAGCTACGGAGGGTCGTCGCTTCTTTCATCGCTTGCTGCCATGGGTATATTATTGAATATTTCACGATACAGAGAGGTGGTGCAGGAAGGGCTAAAACTCTCTGAAGAGGTCTGGAGATGAATTCAACCACGCTGCTCATCGTCGGCGGAGGGACCGGCGGCCATATAAGCCCGGGCGTTGCGCTTTATGAGGAGTTTGTCGCCGCCGGGGCCCGCGCATTGTTCCTGACGGGGAAAAAGGACGCGCGCTTCTCCTCGCTGCGAGACGTGGCGGGTGAGGATCTCTGCTATTATAGGGCGCCATCATTCACCCGGAACATCCTTAAGCTTCCTTTTTTCGCCCTCGGATTCGCCGCGGCGGTATTCCGCGCGTATATCCTCATTAAAAGAAAACGGGTGGAGGCGGTCATCGGAATGGGCGGCTATGTTTCGGCGCCCGCGCTCATCGCGGCGGGAATGGCCGGATTGCCGTTTTTCCTCTGCGAGCAGAACACCGTGCCCGGAAAGGTAACCGCGTTCTTTGCGGGGAGGGCCCGCGCCATTTTCACCACATTCGAGTCGACCCGCGATTATTTGAAAAAGGAGCTGTGCGACAGGATCCAGATGTCGGGCAATCCCATTCGTAAAAAGGTTCTCGCCGCGCCCGACAGGGAGAGCGCTCGCCGGGCCTTCAATATGCGCCACTGTAAAAGGGTCATTCTGGCGATCGGAGGAAGCCAGGGGGCCATGACGATCAACGAGCTCGTGCTGGGGCTAAAGGCCGCCTATCCGGTCGAGTTGAAGGACATCGGCATCATCTGGAGCACCGGAGACCTCTCTTACGAAAAATACAGAAAGGCGGCGCAAAGTATCGGCGACGCTGGATCACTCTACATGTCGCCGTTTATAGACGAGGTGGGGGCCGCCTACATGGCAAGCGATATCGCCATCAGCCGGTCGGGCTCGGGGGTGATGGTGGAGCTTGCGGCCATGGGCATCCCGTCCATCCTTATACCGTTTCCCTACGCGGCGATGGACCACCAGGACAAGAACGCGGACGAGTTCGTGAAGGCGGGAGCCTCTGTAAAGATAGCTAACTCCGACGCCGTGCCCGAAAAGGTGTTCCCGGTGCTCTCTGAGCTATTGGAAAACCCAACGCGGATTTCGAGGATGTCCGCCCGCGCCCGGGAGGCCGCCAGGCCGGCCGCGGCGGCCGCGGTGGTGAAGTCGGTAATGGAGATTCTTTCGGAGAGGCAGGCGGGACGTGTTTAGAAAATCCAAACGAATGCATTTCATCGGAATCGGCGGCATCGGAATGAGCGGTATCGCCGAGATCCTGATTAACCTGGGGTACGCGGTTTCCGGATCGGACCTCCGCGAATCGGAGCAAACCAGGCGGCTTTCAATGCTCGGCGCCAGAATATTCATTGGTCATTATCCCTCGAACATAGAGGACTACAACGTGGTCGTGAGTTCGAGCGCCATAAGCCCGTCGAACCCGGAGATCATCGAAGCGCGCAAGCGGCGTATTCCAATAATCCACCGCGCCGAAATGCTGGCCGAGCTCGTGCGCCTTAAACACGGAATCGGCGTGGCCGGCACGCACGGCAAAACGACGACCTCGTCGCTTCTGGCCTGCCTGCTCTATCACGGCGGGATAAACCCCACGGCGATCGTGGGCGGCAAGGTTTTAAATTTCGGCTCCAACGCCAAGATAGGGCAGGGCGATTACATAGTCTTCGAGGCGGACGAATCGGACGGCTCCTTTCTCAAGCTCCTGCCCTCCATCGCGGTGGTGACCAACATAGACGCCGACCACCTCGATCATTACCGGTATTTCGAGGGGCTTAAGGACGCCTTTTTGCAGTATATAAACGCGGTTCCGTTTTACGGTTACTCGGTGCTCTGCGTGGACGATCTTACGGTCGCCGAGCTTCTGCCGCGGGTCGAGCGGCCCTACGTCACCTACGGCTTTTCCGAGAGCGCCGATTTTCGCGCCGTCAACGTGCGCGTGGAGAACGGCATGACGAGGTATGAATGCCTCTACAGGGGCCGCTCGCTTGGCGAGATATCCCTGGGCATCCTGGGGCGCCATAACGCGCTTAACTCGCTTTCAACCGTCGCGGTCGCAATGGACCTGGGGCTTAGCTTTGGAGTGATAAGCGAGGGCCTGGCGGGCTTTCGCGGCGTCAGCCGAAGGATGGAGCGCGTGGGCGAGGAGTCGGGCGTGCTGGTAATGGACGATTATGGGCACCATCCGACGGAGATAAGGGCGACCCTGGACGCTCTCTCGAACCTTGGGCGCCGCCTTATCGTCGTGTTTCAGCCCCACCGCTATTCACGCACGCAGCTTCTCTGGGAGGAGTTCGGAAAGTGCTTCTCGCGCGCCGACGTCCTATTCTTAAGCGAGATCTATCCGGCGGGCGAGGAACCGATCGAGGGCGTGTCCTCGGACATGATACGTCAGGCAATAATGAAGCATACCGGGCGTGAGGCCGGGGTAATCGGCCGGTTCGAGGAGATCGCCGGCAGGGTCGCGGAAGAGGCGCGTGAGGGCGACGTCGTCCTTACGCTCGGAGCCGGCGATATATACAAGATGGGCCCGGCGGTGCTGGAGCTGCTCAAAGAGCGGGGCCCGAGCAGATGACGGCCCGCGGGTTTCGACAGGCCGCGGCGGTGATGGTTTGCGCGATACTGGCCGCCGCGCTTCCGGAGGGAGGTCTGGAGGCCTCGCGCGATGTCCGGACGGTGAAGGGGGTCGAATTCCAGGGGCTAAAATATCTCAGCCGATGGGAGATACTGGCCCTTGCGGCCTACCGGGTCGAAGGGGATTCGCTCGTCATAGATATCGGTTCGCTCCGTGAAGGCCTGGATAAAATGCCCATGGTGCGGAGGTACGCGCTGGAGGAGAAGGACGGACGGCTTTCGGTAACGGTCGAGGAAAATGTCCCCGCGCACGTGGTGCTTCTCGATGGGGGCGGCCCGCTGATGCCACTTGAGCTCGACGGAGGGATGCGGGTGCTTTCCACGGGGACGATACACGCGGTCGGGCGGCCGCTCATTCTGGCCGGCGCGGGCGATATGGCCGGGGGCGCGCCCTCGGCCAGGTTGAGGGGTATAATCTCGACGCTCTCGAGGCTGGAGGCCGAAGGCCTTCCGGTTATGCGGGAGATAGAGGAGGTCGATATGACCTCGCACCCGCAAATACGTATCAGGCTCAAGGGAAGGCCCACCGTGTTTACGCTCGATATCGGCGGGGCGAGTTTCCGGACCCTGAGCGTCCTGGCGGGATACCTGGACGCGGCGAGGTATTACCCGGCGAAGGCGAAGGTCCGCCCCGAAGCGGCGGTACTGAAGTAAAATGCAAGGAGCCCAGTGATGGAAGATACAATCGTCGGACTCGACATAGGCACAACGAAGACCTGCGCGGTGATCGGTTTCGTTAACGAGAACAACCAGATAGAGGTTACCGGTGTCGGGATCGCGCCCTCGCGCGGGCTTAAGAACGGCGTCATCATCAACATCGACAATACCGTTTCTTCGGTCGTAAAGGCCATAGAGGACGCCGAGCTCATGGCGGGAACCGAGGTCGGCACGGCCTACGTGGGGGTTACGGGACAGCACATAAAGGGCGAGAATTCGAAGGGCGTGGTGGCGGTCTCGAACCGCCAGCGGACCATAACGCCGGTCGAGATAAAGCGGGTCATAGAGGCCGCGCAGGCGGTGGTGATTCCGGTGGACCGCGAGATAATCCACGTGCTGTCGAAGGAGTTTGCGGTCGACGACCAGACCGGCATAAAGGACCCCATAGGGATGAGCGGAGTGCGACTCGAGGCCGAGGTGCACATTATAACCGGTTCGACGACGACGATCCAGAACCTGTTGAAATCGACGAACCGTGCCGGTTATCAGTGTTCCGATGTCATCTTCGCGCCGCTGGCATCGGCCGAGGCCGCGCTTTCCAGGGACGAAAAGGAGCTGGGGGTCGCGCTTGTGGACATAGGCGGGGGCACCACCGACATAGTGGTGTTCATAGAGGGCGGTGTGGCCTATTCGTCGGTGTTGTCCATCGGCGGCATCCACGTTACCAACGATATCTCCATAGGCCTGCGGACGCCCATCGAGTCGGCCGAGGTGATCAAGAAGAAACACGGCTGTTCGGTGGTGGACATAGTCGACGCCTCGGAGACCATCGAGGTGCCGTCGGTCGGCGGCCGCGCGCCGAGGAGAATATTCCGGCAGGAGCTCGCGCAGATCATCGAGCCTCGCATGCTCGAAATAATGGAGATGGTGGACCGCGAGCTCGCCCGCAGCGGGAAGAAGGAGATACTGGCGGCGGGAATAGTGCTGACCGGCGGGGCGGCGATGATGGAGGGCTGTGTCGAGGCGGCCGAGCGTGTTTTCAACATGCCGGTGCGCGTCGGCCTTCCACGCGACATAGCCGGGCTAAAGGACGTGGTGGCTACGCCGCAGTACGCCAACGGAGTGGGGCTTTTAAAATACGGAATCAAGATGAGCCGCTTTCGGACCAGGTCGAAATCGGACCGTTCCGGCAGGCTGGGATCGTTCGGAAAGAGATTCAGGAAGTTTGTGGACAATTATTTTTAGCTCTTTTTATCCGGTAATGAGACATAACATTAGGAGAGGGGGGGAATGATGTTCAGATTGGAAGAGGAAAAACCGTTGGTCACCATCATCAAGGTAGTCGGCGTCGGGGGCGCCGGCTGCAACGCGGTCAACCGAATGATCGCAACGGGCATGGAGGGGGTGGAGTTCATCGTGTGCAACACCGACGCCCAGCAACTAAGGGAGTCTCTGGCCCCCGTGAAGATCCAGATAGGAAACAAGCTTACGCGCGGCCTCGGGGCGGGCGCCGACCCGGACATAGGCCGCGAGGCGGCCAACGAGGACCGGGACAAAATCCAGAAGGCCCTTAAGGGCGCCGACATGGTTTTCGTTACGGCCGGAATGGGCGGAGGGACAGGCACCGGCGCCGCGCCGATAGTCGCCGAGGTGGCCAAGGAGCAGCACGCGCTGGTGCTCGGGGTCGTCACGAAGCCCTTCAGGGTGGAGGGGCGCAAACGCGCCGAGCGCGCCGAGGAGGGAATCCGCAATCTCAAGGAAAAGGTGGATACGCTCATCACCATCCCAAACGATCTGCTTTTAAAGATTATCGACCGCCGCACGCCTATAGACGACGCGTTCAAGCTGGCCGACGACATCCTGAGACAGGGCGTGCAGGGCATTTCGGACCTTATTATGATTACCGGCCTTGTAAACGTGGATTTCGCCGACGTCAGAACCGTTATGAGGGAGACCGGTGACGCCCTCATGGGAGTGGGCCTGGGAAGCGGCGAGAACAAGGCGCTCGAGGCGACCCAGATGGCCATAAACAGCCCGCTTCTGGAGGAGTCGAGTATAGAAGGCGCGCGTGCGGTGCTGATAAACATAGCCGGAGGAAACGATCTGTCGCTGCACGAGGTGAACGAGGTGACCGATCTAATCACAAGCCAGGTCGACCCGGAGGCCAACATCATCTTCGGCACGACGATAGATCCCATCCTGAACGACAGGGTTCGGGTTACGGTTATCGCCACGGGCTTCGACAGAAAGAAGAACATGCTGAACAGAAAGCCCGAGGCCGAGGCGGGAGTGAAAAACGGCGCCTCGCTTACCCTGATAGAGGGCAAGAGCAGGATAGAGAAAAAGGTGCCCGCGAGCATGCAGACCTTCTCGCTCGATTACGAGCGGCGGAGGCTTAAGGACTATGGCAGGGACCCCTCCACGGAAGACCTGGAGATACCCGCCTTTTTGCGGCGTCACATTGAATAGCCCCCTCCCCCTCCCTTGCGGCCCGCCCCGAAACGGGACGGGCCGCCGCTCCGTTCGCGGGGGGCGGCATCTCTCGGCCCGGCCCTTCGAGGACGGGACGAACGACGCGGCCGGGCGGCCCATGGCCGGTCGAGGCCGATGAGGCGCGGCCATGCCGGTAGACGGGCCGAACGACGACATCATCCGCGAATTCGTGCGCGGGAACGCGGGAGATTGCGCGGCCCTTATCCCGCTCGCAGGCGACGCCTCCATGCGCCGGTATTACCGCGCTTATGCGCCCGGCGGGCCCGTTATGGTTTGTTACGACGAAACCATTTCCTTATCGGCGGACGGGGAGCACCAGTTCCTCGTGGTGCATTCCCTTCTCGAACGCTATGGAGTGCCGGTTCCGCGCGTACTTGCCCTGGACCGTGCGCGCGGACTTCTGCTCCTCGAGGACCTGGGCGACACGCTTGTGGAGGAGAGCTTCCCATCCCTCCCGGCCGATGAAGCGGAAGCGCTCTATGGGGCCATCCTCGACATTCTGGCGCGCCTTCAGTCCATCCCCCCCGACGGCTCGCCGGTGCCCTTCGGGCGTTCGTTCGACATGGAAAAGCTAATGTTCGAATTCGATTTTTTCATCGAACACGCCGTAAAAAACTACTTTGGCTTTTCCGCGCCCGCGTCCTTTTTCCGCGAGCTCCGCGCCGAATTTCTCGGCGTGGCCGGCGCGCTCCAACGCCCGGAACTTTTCGTGCTGAACCATCGCGATTTCCATTCTCGGAACATCATGTTACGCGACGGCAGGCCCTGCATCATCGATTTCCAGGACGCGCGCATGGGGCTTCCCCAGTACGACCTGGCCTCGCTTCTCAGGGACTCTTATCTCGTCCTCGATGCGCCGCTATTCGAGCGCCTTATGGACCGCTATTACCGATCGGCGCGGGAGGCGGGCATTCACTCCATGGATCGCGCGGAGTTCGACCGGCTCTTCGATCTTTCGGCCTTCCAGCGCAACGTGAAGGCGGTCGGCACCTTCGCCTACCAGTCGCGCGTGCTGGGCCGCCGGAGGTACGAGCCCAACATAGCCTCCACGCTCTCATACCTCGGCGGGTACGCCTCGAGGCGCTCGGAGCTTTCGCGCGTGTTCGAGCTGCTCTTAGAGTGTGCAGGCGGCCGGGCGTGAAGGGCTTCATACTGGCCGCTGGATATGGGGAGCGCCTGAGGCCGGTAAGCGACATTTTCCCCAAGCCCCTCGTTCCGGTCGCCAACGTCCCCTCGATATGTTATGCGATATCTATTCTCGTCTCGGCCGGAATAAAGGAGGCGGTCGTAAACCTGCACTACCGGCCCGAAATAATACGCTCTTTCTTCGAGGAGCGGGACAATTTCGGCCTTAAGGTATCGTTCTCGTACGAGCCAAAGATTCTGGGCACCGGCGGCGGCCTGATGAATTGCAGGAAGGAGCTCGAGGGGGACGACTTTTTGCTTGTTAACAGCGATGTCGTAATGGACCTGGATGTGGCGTCGCTCGTCCGGCGGCATCGTGAAAGCTCATCGCCCGGAACGGTTGTTCTATATCGCGCAGCCGGGGCCGCGTCGATAGGACAGGCCGGAGTTCGGGATGGGCGTGTGGTCGATTTTAAGAATTTTCTGGGCACGGGCGTGGCTTCGGGATTGGTCTATACCGGGGCGGCGGTGCTCTCCCCGTCGATTTTCCGCTATCTCGAGGAGGGCTTTTCGAGCATAGTGTACACGGGCTACACGGGGCTCATAACGCACGAACGGCTCGACTTCTACGAGCACGAGGGCCTCTGGCTCGACATCGGCTCGATAGGCTCGCTTCGCACGGCATCACTCGGCCTGGCGGATACGCCCCTTGCTAAGAGGGCCGCCGCAGGCTGCGGCTTCGACGCCTCTCCCGTCGCGCGCAGTGCACGGGTGGCGGACGACGCAAAGGTAGTGGCTTCGGTGATAGGGGAGGGCTGTGCTGTGGGCCCAGGCGCGCGGGTCGTTTCATCGCTCCTGCTGCCGGGTTCCAGTGTGGAAGCCGGCGCGCGTATCGAAAACGCCGTTGTCCTGGGCGGGGAGGTGCTTAAGGCATGAATGTGCGTACAGGGCTCGATATTTTTCTTTCCGAAAGCGGGCGTTACGCGAAACGCTCCATTGCGCTCATCGCCAACCAGACCTCGATTACTCCCTCGCTCGAATACTCATGGCGGGCCTTCTCGCGTTTGGGCCTTCGCCTCAGGCGGGTGTTCTCGCCGGAACACGGCCTCTACGGCACGGAGCAGGACCAGGTGCCTGTCGCCGGGCAGCCCGGGGCGGGGCCGGAAATCATAAGCCTTTACGGGGATTCCATAAACTCGCTGCGACCGCTCGAGGAGGTGCTGGATGGAATCGATACGGTTATCTTCGATATTCAGGACGTGGGCTCGCGGTACTACACCTACGTGAACACCATGGCCATGTTTATGGAGTCCGTCTCGGGGCGCGATCTCGAGTTTGTGGTGCTCGACCGCCCCAACCCTCTCGGGGGGCTTGCCGTGGAGGGCCCTTCGCTTGGACCGGGCTTTGAGTCCTTCGTCGGGGTTTTCCATCTGCCCGTACGGCACGGACTTACCGCGGGCGAGCTCGCGCTGTGGTACCGCAAGCGTCACCGGCTCGACGTAAATCTAAAGATAACGAGGATGATGGGATGGCGTCGCTCCATGCTCTACGCAAAGACCGGTCTCCCCTGGGTGGCCCCTTCCCCCAACATGCCCACGCCGGGGACAGCCCTTGTGTACCCGGGGATGTGCCTCCTCGAAGGCACCACCCTATCCGAAGGGCGCGGAAGCACTACGCCGTTTGAGCTCTGCGGGGCCCCGTTCATAGAGCCGGAGGAATACGCCGCCATGCTGAACGCCCAGAACATTCCCGGCGTCCGATTCCGGCCGACATATTTCCGGCCTACATTCAACAAGTTTGCGGGCCGGACCGTGGGAGGCGTTTTCCTGCACCTGGGCGACCCCGGATCGTTTCGCCCGTTCCTTGCGGGCGTGGCCGTGGTCTGGGCGGCGAGAAGGCTTTACGGGGACGGATGCGGCTTCCCGCACGGGGTGTACGAGTTCAATTCGGGCCGTCCGGCCTTCGATCTTCTCGCCGGAAACGACGCGCTGCGCGGCATGATAGAGGCCGGCGCCGATCTGAAGGCGATCGCAGCGAGTTGGGCTTCGGAGGAAGATGAATTCAGGGATCAGGCGAATGCCCACCAACTATATGATTGACCGCCCGTAAAAATAATATTTGAAATAATGATATTTCCGCGTTATATCGGATGGATGACGGCGGCCGTCGGGCGCTTCGGCCCGCCGAAACCGTCCCAAACAGGCGCGATCGTGTTTCCGGGCGTCTAAACGGTGGAGGCGTTGCGGCGCGTAATCGCGGGTTAAGGGGTTTAGAAACATGGAAAAGTCATGCCGCGCGGGCGCGGCGAAGAGGCTTTCGAGCGAAAACGGGGAGATAAACGGAAAATACGTGCGGCTGCTCGAGTCGGTGGTAGGCGCCCTCTGCCGGCCGGAATCGTACGAGCCGGTATTTCACGGCGGGCACCACGAGGTCGCCATGCCCTCGATCGAGGCGCTCGGGGAGATAGTCGACCTCCTGCGCGCGGTCTTATTCCCCGGATTCTACGGACACCCCGAGCTTAAGCCGGGAACCATGAGGTTTTACATAGGCTCGGCGATCGACCGGATATTCCTCATCCTCGCCGAGCAGATAAACAGGGGACTGTGCTTCTCGTGCGAAAGGGAGGGGACGCTCGATTGCGCGCTGTGCGAGACCAGGGCCCGCGAAACCACGCTTGCGTTCATCGGGGCCCTTCCGGAGATAAGGCGGGTGCTGTCAACGGACGTGCAGGCGGCCTACGAGGGCGATCCTGCGGCTAAAAGTCCGGGAGAGGCCATATTCTGCTATCCGAGCATAACCGCCCTCACTAACTACCGCATCGCGCACGAGCTGTACCGCCTCGACGTGCCCCTCATCCCTCGGATAATCACCGAGATGGCCCATTCCACCACCGGAATCGACATCCATCCGGGCGCCCGTATCGGCGAGCGTTTCTTTATTGATCATGGCACCGGCGTTGTCATCGGCGAAACCTGCATTATAGGCAACAACGTCCGCATATATCAGGGCGTGACTCTCGGCGCTAAAAGCTTTCCGCTCGACGAGGCTGGAAGGCCCATCAAGGGGATCCCGAGGCATCCGGTCGTGGAGGACGATGTAATAGTATATTCGGGCGCGACGATCCTCGGGCGCGTCACCATAGGGCGCGGTGCGGAGATCGGCGGAAACGTATGGGTAACGCGAGACGTTCCGCCTGGCGCAAGGCTGTACCAGGGCAGGGAGGACGAGTAGCCCTGCCTGCGTTCAGGAGTCTTTTTTATTGTAAATTAAACCGCGGACCGACTTTAAGCGGATATGGCAGGAACGCGCACGACAAAGGCGGCGCCGCGACACGAGAACGGCGCCCTTCAATGAAGGCGCTTCTTGCGCTTTAATGGAAAGAGCCGTCGACACAATCCTTGTAGCGGACATAAATGGGGACCAGGAGCGCTTTATCGCCGAAGGCTTCGGCGGGTATATAGCCAAACCGGTAAACATTCAGGCCCTCTATCGAAAGATAGTTCAACTTGTCCGATAAGGCGGCCGCCGCGCCGATCGCCCGCTCCAGGGTGTACCGCCGATCATTTAAGGGTGTGAATTAAAACCCGGGTGAACATACTGTCATCGTGAGGAGCGCGGCGACGCGGCGATCTCAAAAGGCAAGAAATTAGCCCGTAGAGTTTAGAAAAAGAGATTGCCTCGCCTCGATAAGGCCGAGGCTCGCGATGACAGTGCTTAATCCCGAAATTTAATTTACGCCCTCATTTAATACATGCACGGTGCAAAATTATGATTGACACAATACCGCTCCGCCGCCATAATGAGTAAGCACTCACTCGTTTTGTGGGCGACCTCAAGCGTAAAGGAGCCGATTATGAATACCGATCTGGTCAAGGCTCATCTCAATCTCAACGCGGTGCTGGTAAACCTAGAGGACCTCGTTGTGTACGACGAGGAGATGGCGGCATTGTCGAAGAACTGGGCCCTCTCCATCCAGTTTATCGTGCGGAACGGGCCGCGCGCGCACATAACCTTCGAAAACGGAAAGTGCACGGTGGGCAGGGGCAGGCGTAAAAGACCTTCCATTATCCTCTACTTTTTTTCGCCGCGGCATCTGGTAAGGATGTTCGACGGCAAGGCGCAGCCGGTGCTCTTGAAAGGGTTTACAAAGCTCGGATTTCTCCTGAAAGACTTTCCCAAACTCACCGCCCGTCTCGAGCATTATCTAAAGCCCACGCCGGAACTCCTGGCCGATAAAAAATACCTCGCGCTCAATACGCGCTTCACCATCACCACCGCGGCCTTCGCGGTGCGGGAGCTCGGCCTTCTGGATCCGGTGGCGCGGGCGATCTCTTCTCATATCGGAAACGGGGTGGTCCTCATGAAGGTCAATCCGGAGGGGCCCGCCGCCATGCTGCGCTTCCAGGACGGGGGGATAGAGGCGGAAAAGGGGGATACGGCAAAACCGATGTCGGCCATGCTTTTCCGCAATCTCAAGACGGCGAACGACATTCTCAACCAGAAACTCGACGCCTTTACCGCAATAGCGACAGGCGATGTGATGCCGCGCGGCCGGATAGGGATGGTCGACTCGCTGAGCCTTATTCTCGATAGAATTCCACTGTACCTTGGCTGAAGGGAGGACGCCAATGAAGACCTATACCTATAAAAAATCGGTGGCTCTGTTCAAGCGCGCGGCTAAGGTTATCCCATGCGGTATTTACGGGCATCTAAGTCCCGCTCCGCTCGTGCCGGCGACCGATTATCCTTTTTACGCCTCGCGGGCAAAGGGGGCGCGCTTCTGGGACGTGGACGGAAACGAATTCATCGATTACATGTGCGCGTACGGGCCGATGGTGCTCGGCTACAACGACCCGAAGGTGGACGCGGCGGCGATGAAACAGCTTAAAAGCGGCAATTGCATAACAGCTCCGGCGCCGATAATGGTGGAGCTCGCCGAGCACATGGTCGACACCATCGCCATAGCCGACTGGGCCTTTTTCGCGAAAAACGGGGGCGACGTGACCTCGTACGCACTTATGACCGCTCGCGCCGCGACCGGCAGAAAGAAGATAGTGCTTGTGCGCGGAGGCTATCACGGTGTCGCTCCCTGGGCTCAGGCGGCCGGGCATCCCGGCGTCATCGACGAGGACCATTCCACTATAATGTACGTGGAATGGAACGATTTCGAGGGGCTGGAGCGGCTGGTAAACGAACACCCCGGGGAGATCGCGGCCTTTATGGCCACGCCCTACCACCACCCCACATTCGTGGACAGTGAATTGCCCGCTGTCGGCTATTGGAGCAGGGTGGAGGCGCTGTGTAAAAAGAACGGAATCGTCCTGATAATAGACGACGTGCGCTGCGGATTCAGGCTGGATATGCGCGGATCGAGCGAATACTTCGGATTCAAACCCGACCTCGCATGCTACTGCAAGGCGATTGCGAACGGATATCCAATATCCGCCCTGGTCGGCACGGAGGCGCTGAAGACCGCGGCCGCCAAGGTCTTCTATACCGGCAGCTACTGGTTCTCGGCCGTCGCCATGGCCGCGTCACTGGCCACGCTAAAGGAGCTCAAGCGCCTCAAAGCCCCCGAGCTCATGATGGCGCGCGGAAAGAAGCTTCTGGACGGAATGATCGACATCGCGCGTTCGCACGGGTATACCCTCAATGTGAGCGGAATCCCGTCCATGCCGTCGGTCTATATCACCGACGACGAGAGCCTGATGTTGCATCAGGACTGGTGCGCCGAATGCACCAAGCGAGGAGTGTACTTCACCTCGCACCACAACTGGTTCATCTCGACCGCCCATACCGACGCCGATATCAAAAAAACCTGGAATGTGGTGGACGAGGCCTTTAAGGTCGTCAGGAAAAAATACGGCATGTAGGATCTTCCTCCTAACAGGGCGCCGTCCGGAACGTGTCGTGGGCACCGGGCGGCGTTCTGTCCACAAAATGGTTGACTGCCCCGGTCGGCAGGTGTAATATATGCGCTTTCAAGAAGACTCTGAATACATGTCCGGAAAGCGCCGCCAATGTCCGAAGATAACAAAATCACACATGAGATAATAGCGCTCAAGGTCAAGATCAACCTTCCGAGGCAGTCCTCGTCGGGGCTTCTCGTCGCGTATATAGACGCCGCGCGGCTCAACTATCTCGGTTCCTTTTCGATCATCGCCGTGGGACAGGAACTGGCGCGCGAAAAGCTCGCCCGTCCCCACGGCGAGCTGGTAAAGACTATCATGCAGGGCATCTCCCGCCTCGAGCTCAACGTCGATCTCCACGGCAAGTTGAAGGCGAACATCGAAGGCATGATAACGCAGGAGACGATGCGCTCCATCGTGGCGAACATCCAGGCGAAGGACATCGGGACCGCGGAAAATTACATTAAAAAGGCGATCGAAAAATCCCTTACACTGGATAAAACCGAGGCCCTGCTCGATTTCGAGCCGGTAAGCTACGGGCAGTACTCCGAGCTTATGGTCGAGGACGAGGTCGAAAAGATGACCTTTGCCCAGAAGATCAAGCTCGTATTGCCGTATGTGAACAACAGAAACGATATCGCCGAGAGCGTGGTAAAGGGCGCGGTGAACGACGTGGCCCTCGTAAAATTCGCTTTCGAGCGCGGCGAGCGGCTATTCGGGCGGGGTCTCATCATATATGGAATGGTAAGCAAGTCGGTCAACACCGTCTTCGTAGTGGCGGGCCCGGAGCGGGCGTTTCGGGACACGGACATGTCGGCACCGGTTTCCGAGTTTCTGGACGATCTCGAACCTCTCGTCAATGCCGAATCCTTCGATGACCAGGCGGCGGTTAGAATAGAGAGCGTGATGCGCCGCGCGAATCCGGCACAGCTTGCCGACGCGGCCTCCAAAGGCGACCGTGCCATCGCGGGCAAGGCGGTCGAGGCCCTGCTCGCGGCCGCCATAGGCGACGGGGTTGACGCCGAGGCCGATTCCCTGCTTATGAATTCGCTCAGGATGGAGCTTCTCCTGAAGCCGGGCACAAGGGCCCGCAGACGTTCAGCCGAGGCCCAGGAGGCGCCCGCAAAGGAGGAGACGCCGGGCGGCATGAAGCTTCTAAATTGCGACCTTATACTCTCGCCGACCCGGGGGCGCAACATTTCCAGCCTCAAACCGGGGGACCATGTGCAGGTAATGCTCGACAGCTCCAATCCGGTGGCCTATAAGATTTTGAAACAGCTCAATCTTATGACGGCCGACAGGGTAAAGCCGGTAGGCGCCACAGTCTATTCCATTAAGTTCAACCAGAAGGAAGGCTACAAGGTTTTCGTTCACATCGCAAAGGGAATTCTCGGAAAGGCGGAAGAGGAACAGGACATACGCATCAAGACCGGAGACCCGGTGGTCGAGGAAAAAATGCGCCAGGCGTCGAGCAGTATGGTAATCGGCATTGTGGCGGGGGTCATCGTTTTGCTCATCGTGGTCCTGGTATTCCTGTTTCTATAGAAGAACGACCGCGCCATCCGGCCGAAAAATTATATTTGACCCCGGGCCTTCCGATAATAGTGTTGGGAAATTTTTAGGGGATGCCATGTCCGGCGGGACCTCCACTAATCGAACCATTCGCCTGTTGCGCGCAATGGCCATAACGCTGGCGCTTTTTTCCGCGGCCCAATGGGCGACCTCGAGGGGCGACGAGGGCGCCGCTTCCGAAGCGCGACGTATTCATGAGAGGATGGAAACGCTTTTTCGGAACTGGGATCGTGGACTTTTCGGCAGCAGGCGCTTCCACCGGCGTGAGCTTGAGAGCTTTCTTGCGGCCAGGGTCGGCCAAAAAATCGCCACGGGATTCGATTATCCGCTTGTCCATCCGGAGGCGTTGAGCGCTGGGAGTTTTAGGTGCGGGTTTCGATATGGCGCCTGGCTGGAGGTGCGGGGGGAGATGTCCGAAGCCGATCTGATGGCGCTTGCCGGGGGGGAGGCCTCCCGGCCGTCACGATGGTGGCGCCTGCCGCTCTTGGTCTCCCTGGAGGGGAGGCTTCGGCGATTCAGGCTGGACGACGGGCCGCCGCGCACCGTGATTATCGTTCTCGAGGATCTTCGGCCGGTCTCCCCCAGGGGCGAACCGCCGCACACCCCCTGAATGGCGTAATAACGTGGAAAAGGAGCACCTCGATGTGTGGAATTATAGGCTATATTGGAAGGCGCGGGGCCGCGGAGATTGTCGTTCGCGGACTGAAGAGGCTCGAGTACCGCGGCTATGATTCGGCCGGAATTGCCCTCGTTGACGGCGGGCTTTTCTGCCTTAAAAAACAGGGCAGAATAGCGGACCTCGAGGATGCCCTGGATTACGCGTCGCTCGAGCGCTACCGGACCGGGATAGGCCATACCCGCTGGGCGACCCACGGCGCGCCTTCGGACAGAAACGCGCACCCGCACCTGTGCTGCGCCGGAAAAATCGCGCTGGTGCATAACGGAATAATAGAGAATTACGCTTCGATCAAAAAGACCCTACTCGACAAGGGGCACGCCATCCTGAGCGAAACAGACACGGAGGTGGCGGTCCACCTCATTGAGTATTATTACGCTAACAACACGCTCATCGACGCGGTGATGAAGGCGCTGTCGAAGATAGAGGGGACCTTCGGCATTGCGGTGGTGTCCAGCGACGAGCCCGACAGGATAATAGCCGCTCGAAGGGGAAGCCCGCTCATTCTCGGGATCGGCGATGACGAGATGATACTCGCCTCGGACGCCAGCGCCATCGTGGAGCATACGCGCAGGGTCATCTACCTCGAAGACAACGAGATGCTCGAGATAACCGGCTCGGAGTACCGAGGCTACGACCTCGAAAAGAACAGGAAAAACAAAACCGTCGAGGCAATCGACTGGGACCTGGCCCTTATCGAAAAGCAGGGCTACGACCACTTCATGCTCAAGGAGATCTTCGAGCAGCCCGAAACCATCCGGAACGCCTTCCGCGGAAGAACGCTTCCGGATTCGGGCGCCGCCAGGCTCGACGGACTAAGGCTTTCCGATGAGGAGCTCAACTCGATCGAGAGGATCATCTTTATCGCCTGCGGTACATCCTGGCATGCCGGGCTGGTGGGCGAATACCTCATAGAACAGTACGCGCGGATACCGGTGGAGGTGGAATACGCCTCGGAATTCCGCTACCGCCGCCCTATACTCCGAAAAGGCGACCTGGTTATCGTGATAAGCCAGTCGGGTGAGACCGCGGACACGCTTGCGGCCCTCAGGGAGGCCAAGGCGCGGGGCGTCCGGGTCCTTGGCATCACCAATGTTGTCGGAAGCACAATAGCGCGCGAGAGCGACGGCGGAGTGTACATTCACGCCGGGCCCGAGATAGGGGTGGCTTCGACCAAGGCCTTCACCTCTCAGATAACGGTGCTCATACTCATCACCCTTCTGCTCTCGCGTCGAAGGGACATGACGGCCGAGAAGGGCAGAGGGATCATAGAAGACCTCGTCAGGATTCCCGAATATGTGAGGAGTATACTGGACGCCGACGAGCGCGTCAGGGAGATAGCCTCCATCTACCGGAAGAGCCGCAATTTTCTGTATTTAGGGCGCGGAATTCATTTCCCAGTTGCGCTCGAGGGGGCGCTCAAGCTCAAGGAGATCTCCTATGTGCACGCCGAGGGCTATCCCGCGGCCGAGATGAAGCACGGCCCGATCGCCCTTATCGACGAGAACATGCCGGTGGTGTTCATCGCGCCGCGCGACGAGGTGTACGATAAAATCGTAAGCAATATGCAGGAGGTAAAGGCGCGTAACGGGCATATCATCGCCATCGCGAACGAGGGTGATGAGGAAATCCGCTCGCTCGCGGAGCATGTCATATACGTGCCGCCGACGAAGAAAATAGTCTCTCCGCTGTTGACGGTGGTGCCGCTGCAGCTCCTGGCATACCACATCGCCGTCCTGCGCGGATGCGACGTGGATCGGCCGCGCAATCTGGCGAAGAGCGTTACGGTGGAGTAGGGTATGCCTGGGTCCGCAGCGAAAGCATGTGCGTGTCGACCGAGGTTTTGTCGAGGATATTCGCCACATAGACGGAGAAATCGTTCTCCAGGTCGATTATAATCTCGCGCTTCTGCGGTTGAAGCTTCTTGTCGGTCAGCAGCCGCACTATGGGGTTGAGTGAGTTGTTCTTTCTGAGCTCGAGAATCCGGGCGATCTCGCCGGTGTTCAGCCTGACCATCTCCTCCGTCTCGAAGATGTAATCGCCCATGTTGATCATGAACCCGATTCCCTTGATGAAATCGCGGAAATCGTCATATATGAACTGTGAGTGCTTCTTGAACGCCGCGTGCACCCCGTTCTGCATGATGCGAAGCGCGCGCTTCTGGGTGTACGCGGGCTTGTAGGCCCGCTCGGTCGTGAGCGCGCTGAACGCGTCGCACAGGCTGATGAGGCGCACGTCCCTGGGGACCTTTTCGATGAAGCCCTCGGCGTCGAAACCGAAGGGATATCCCATCCCGTCGGGACGCTCGTGGTGGAACAGGATCGCCTGTTTCTGGAACCTGGTAATGTTCCTGTTGTTTTCGGCGATCTTGTAGCCGTAATGGGGATGCTCCATCAGGCTCTTGATTTCCTCCGCCGTGAGCTCGGTGGGCTTGTTCACGATTTGGTATCCGACTATCGCCTTGCCGATGTCGTGCAGCAGACCGCCCACGCCTATCTCGATAATGCGGTCGCGGCTGTAGCCGAGACGAACCGCCAGGGTGGACGCGATTACCGCTACGTTGGCGGAATGCACGAAGGTGTACTCGTCATAGTTCCTTAGCTCCTTTAGGGTGATGAGAACCGCGTCGTCGTTGTGCGCCACTTCGTCGATGATTCCCTCGATGAGCTCCCTGGATCTGATAATCTTCGCGCGGGATATGTCGATTTCCTGTCCAAGCTGGAGACGCTCGGCGATTTCTTCCAGAATGGCCCTGGACGTCTCCCTGGCACGGGCCTGGGTCCGGTCGGAGACCGCGTTTCTGCCAAGGTCGAGGCCGGCGGGGTTCGCGCCCGCCTCGAAGGATTTGCTGTAATAGAGATATCTGAGCCCGCGCTCCCGGCATGATTGGATTATCCGCTCCGTCAGGGGGGAATCGGCGGCCACAATACGGGAGCCGAACTCGTCGTACACGTTATGGCTGTAAATGGCGCCGGGCTTGACGCTCTTCAGGTCGATCTTGATTCCCTCGAGGAGGATATTTTGGGGCAGGATGTTGCTTTCCATTGATGTCTTTTCCGTTTTTCCGATAAGTGGGCGGCCCGATGAAACACCGGGAGGCGCCTGTACAGGGACACCGGCCCGAAAAACCACTCCGGAAAACAATGGTTATAAATACAAGACCCGCCCTTATTTTTCAATTAAAATATTCATGACACCTGCCGGATGTCGTATCGTGGTGAGGCGGGCAATTCACCCTGGGAAGTTATAAAGAGATGCCCCGGCGGGACATAATGGAACTTTTTGGCCCCTGCCGCTCAATAATGATTGACATAATAAAAAGCGGGGTGTACCAGAAATTCAGTCAGGATCGAATAATCCGGCCACGTTGAAGTCCGCCTGTCTAACCGTGCGGGACTTCGATGGCCCGGAACGAGGCATATTCGTCGAATTGAGAGGGAATGATGATAGTAATTGAAAGCATAGACCATATCGGGATAACGGTATCGAATCTCGATCGCTCGATAGAATTCTACCGGGAGCTTTTCGACTTCGAGGTCGTGGAAAAGATGAGCAATGCTCGTGAGGCCTTCATCAAGGTCGGAGAGGTCATGATAGGTCTTTTCGAGATCGAGGGATACGCGAATCAGCAGGGCAGCAAGAACCATATCAGCCTCTTCATCGACGAGGAGGACTTCGATGACGCGGTGGACGAGCTCCGCGAGAACGATATAACCATCGTATTCGGCCCGGAGAACCTCCGGGGAGGGAAATCCGTGGTATTCCTCGATCCGGATGGCAACCAGTTGGAGCTCTGCTATCCGAGGATGAATATATAGGCGTTGGCGGCAATGGATGCCCGGACCAGGGAACTCTTCCATAAGGCGAGAATAGTCCCCGTCGCGGTTTTCCAAGACACGGAAAGCGCTCTAAAGGCCGTCGCCGTGCTCGAAGAGGCCTCCCTTCCGCTTGTTGAGGTGACACTGCGCACCGAAGCGGCGTTCGACTGCATCCGCGAGATCGCCCGTGCTCTGCCAGGCGTAACGGTGGGGGCGGGAAGCGTGCTTACCGTGGAATCCCTTAAAAAGGCCTCCGATGCCGGAGCGAGCTTCTTCGTTGCGCCGTGCCTGGATTTCGAGATCATGGAATACGCCTCCGCGCTCGGCGCTGACTTCATACCCGGCATCGCGACCCCATCCGAACTCAACCAGGCCCTCAAAAGCGGTTGCGAGCTCGTCAAACTGTTTCCGGCGGGCGCTCTCGGCGGCGTGAAGTATATCGACGCGCTAACGGCCCCGTTTAGAATGCGGCGCTTCGGGCTCATCCCCACCGGCGGCGTGGACGAGTCCAATGTGGCGGATTATCTCGCCAACCAATTCGTCATTGCCTGCGGGGCCTCCTCCATAGTGGATCCCTCCCTCGTAAAGGCCGGCGATTATGACTCTCTCGCCCGGAAAATCGATCGAATGAAAAAGGCGGCAGGCATCTAAGCCGCCGCGTCATCGAGACATGTCGCTTACCCCGTTATTTATCGGCGCCTTCGAATCGCGGGCGGAGCTGTTCGGGCTTCCGGATGAAGGATGCTTCAGGCTTTTCAACGCCTCGGGCGATGGGCTGGACGGCCTTACGGTAGACCTCTATGGGGAATACCTGCTGGCGCAGATGTATTTCGACGAGACCTGCGCCCGCGCCCAGGAGATTATCAGGGCCATGGAGCCGGCCATTGCCCGGCTTCCCCGTTCGCCCCTTGCCCTGCTTGTAAAAGACAGGCGTAAACTCAACGATGGCGATGGATTCGCGCTCCGGCGTACCAGTGAAACCGTCTGGGGAGACGCTCCGCCGCCGCAATACCGGGTCAGGCACGCGGGCACAACGGTGCTTGTCGACCTGCTGCACGGGCAGCATACAGGGCTGTTCCTCGATATGCGCGAGATACGGGGAAAGCTTAGGCCTTTTTATGGAGGCGCGGGGCGCTTCCTCAACCTCTTCTCGTACACGGGCGTATTTTCCGTGCATGCCCTCCTCAATGGCGCGCTCTCGGCCGTAAACGTGGACCTGTCGGCCGCCGTACTCGAAAGGGCGCGCCGGAACTATCGCGCCAACGGCCTGGAGTGCGACGACAGGGACTTCGTTCGCGGGGATTCCTTCGAGTGGCTGCGGCGTTTCGGCAAAAAGGACAGGCTTTTCGATATGGTGATCTTCGACCCGCCCACGTTTTCCCGGAACAGGCGCAGGAGCTTCTCGGTCAAAAGGGATTACCGAGCCGCTCTCGAGGCTATCCGGTCGTGCGCCCCGGGGGGGATGGCGCTTACCACCATAAACGCGGAATCGGTCACCGAAAGGGAATACCGTTCATTTCATCCCGCCGGATGGGAGCCGATTTTTTATTCCAACGAATCTTCTGATTTTGTCTATAAAATTAGGCCCTATCTTAAGGCGGGGTTGTGGAGGATACCGGGGTAGACAGTTCCGACCGGCTCCGGGTCCGTCCAATGCGCTTCGCCGCGCCTGTACGCTTGCGGGTTTTACGGGATGAGAAATAAAATTCTTGACAGGGCTCCAAATCCGCGTAGAGTGCGGTGACTAAAGTGGGATGAAAAAAAGTTCATGCTCTATCTTTCGCTGATACTCCTCGCCTCGGGTCTTTTCCTGGTCGTATCCTCCATTTACTTCACTCAGAACAAGCCGCGCGGCATCCATTTGGGCGATCGGTTCGTGCCGAACGACGATTTCAATTATTCGATGGACCATCGGCTGCCTGAAGCCGAAAGCGGGCGGACGGATTTTTCGAACCATGGCCGGCAGGCGGTGTCCCCGGAACGTGAGGCTGTCGGACCCGACTCCCCACTGGAAGACTTTATGGGGGACGGCGACATCGCTTCGGAGGAACTTTCCGACGAACCATCGGGAATTTTAGGCGAACTCGATGATCATTTTAACGATAATTATACCGAAGAGGCGCAAGCGGAAGAGGCCCCTCCGGAGAGCCGTCCGGGGTCCGGCCGGGCGGTATTCTTCGAGGACGCCTCGGGGCTCGTCGATTATGAGGGAGGGGAGAGCTCGATCGATCCTTCTCTCGAGGCGTACTCTAGGCTCAAGCGGATTGGAGAGGGCGAGGTACAGATCGCCGGTGAGGGGCTTGTCATAAGGATCGGGAGGGCCATCCACCGCTTCGATTTCCACAAGGTGCGCGATTACAGGATAGGTGATAATTTCATCGCGCTGTATCCCAGAAACGGAAAATCGGTGAGGCTTTTCCTGGTTGACGATAATCCCGAGCTCAGATTCGAAATCCAGGCGGCGGTAGAGGACTACTTCCGCGGCGCGGGTTGATATGTACTCTTATTATAAAACACGGAAAAGAAACAACGGGATGTTCAGAATTCTGGGCCTTCTGGTCCTGGCGGGCGCCGTGGTTTTCCTGTTTGCGAACTTCAAGCAATACATATTTTTCTGGAGATATACACAGAATCGGATCGCCCGCGAGATCACGGAGGCGATGAATATTAGGTCGCCCGAGGCGCGCGAGAAGCTTCTTCAAAATATCGCGTCGAACTGTGAGGACCTCGACGGCGACAATCAGTTGTCACATGAGGCCTTTTTTCTGGCGGGGGAGGCGAATTGTCTGCTCGGCGAGGCGGTAATGGGGAGGAGCTTTTCGGAGGCTCTTATCCACGACGGACTTCCCGTTTTGGTGGGGGATGCCGCAAGGCCTCATTTCATAGCGGCCATACGCTGTATAAACAAGGGGCGCGCTCTTTCGGGGGGGATGGAGCCCAGGCAGGCCCTTATCCTTGCGAAGGCGGGCTTCTACGCCGGCTATTATGGAGGGGATACGCTGCGCTCCATCATCGAGGAAGCGGGGCCTGCCTCCTCCCTCCAGTCCGTGGACGATGCCCGCTTCTGCGCGCTTATGCACATACTGGCCGGCAAGAACGAGGAGGGATTCGATATACTCGCCGGACATGGCAAGACCACTGACACCCTGGAGGGCCGCCTCTTTCAGGCGTCGCTGTACGCGATATCGAAGCGGTTTACAAACGCGATCCAGAGCTATCAGGAAATATTCCAGAAGACCTCCGACAGCGCAATCCTGAAGCTCGTGCATTTCAATCTCGGGAAATTGTATTATAACCAGTCCCTGTACAATGAATCGCTCGCGCACTTTTCAAGCGCTCTCGCGATCGACGAACGCGACAACGAGCTTAAGATTTGGATCGGCAAGAACTATTCGGCGCTGGGTAATAAGGCGAAGGCGCGGGCGGTATGGAGCGAGGTATTGGCCATCGACTCGGCCAACGAAGAGGTAAAAAAGCTCTTGGCCCCCACAATGTGACGGCATCCCCTCGCCCGCAATCGTGTTTTGGGATATTATCGCTTGACAAAAAATTCTGTTATAATAAGTGAATGGAGACGGGCCTGCATAAGCCGCGTCCGCGAATGGTGAATCCTGTAATATCGCCAGAAGACATCCCAGAGGATTTTACGTGGGGTTTATTGCCGTGAGTAGTGCGGGGTTTTTCCGGTTGCCGGCGGATTTCCACTTCCGGTAAAAGGAACAAAAACGGTCGAAATGTGCAGTGCCGGATTTTAAGTGTCAATGTGGAATACTGTCGATAAAGAGGCGTGCCGAAGATCATAAGGCGGGCGGCCGGGCCCTCGATCTGAGCGGCTGGTTTCAGTAGCCAACGGCGCCTCTATTTATTCCGGTAAGCCGGAAAGAGGAGATCGGTATTATGTTCAGTTCCATCTATGGAATGTTTTCCAACGATATGGGGTTCGACCTGGGGACGGCTAACACGCTTGTGCATGTGAAGGGCCAGGGGATCGTGCTCAGCGAGCCGTCGGTCGTGGCCGTGCAGAGCGGCACAGGCAAGGTGCTTGCGGTGGGCCATGAAGCCAAGCGGATGCTCGGGCGGACCCCCGGCGATATCGTCGCGATAAGACCCATGAAGGACGGGGTTATCGCGGATTTCGAAACTGTCGAGAAGATGATCCGCTACTTCATCACCAGGGTGCACAAGCGCAAGACCCTTGTTCGCCCGCGGGTGGTGATAGGGGTCCCGTCCGGGATCACCGAGGTGGAGAAGCGCGCCGTGCGCGAGTCCGCGGAGCAGGCGGGAGCGCGCGAGATCTTTCTTATCGAAGAAGCGCTCGCGGCCGCCATAGGGGCGAATATCCCGATCCACGAGCCGGCCGGCCATATGATCGTGGATATCGGCGGCGGAACCACGGAGATCGCCGTCATATCGCTCGGCGGCCTGGTTACGTCCGATTCGGTGAGGGTGGCCGGCGACGAATTTGACGAGGCCATAATAAAATACATGCGGACGCAATATAACCTGGTAATTGGGGAGCGAATGGCCGAGGAGGTCAAGTTCCGCCTTGGGAACGCGTTTCCGGAGAAGAAGGCCGAGACCATGGATCTAAAGGGCCGGGACGCGATATCGGGTCTCCCCCGAACCCTTGAAATCGACAATTCCGAAATTCGCAAGGCCCTGAAAGAGCCCGTGGATCAGATACTCGACGCCATAAAGCGGATACTCGAAAAAACGCCTCCAGAGCTTGCGGCTGATATTGTTGAGCGAGGCATCGTAATGACAGGGGGCGGCTCCCTGCTCAAGGGGATCGACAAATTTATCAGCAAGGAGACGGGCGTTCCGGTTATTCGGGCCGAGAACCCCCTCACATGCGTCGTGCTGGGGGCCGGGAAGTTCCTGGAGGAATTGAAGAACCTCTATCGGGCGAACTTAAAATAGCATCGGCAGATAAACGGCGGCCCCAAGGGGCCGCTCGTTGATTGAGGGTAAAGGCGCTGGATCCAATTGGAATTTTTCGTCAGACATAAATCGATAGTGGCGTTCTGCGCGTTCTCCCTGTTCTGCTTCATATCGCTCTCGGTCCGTTCTTCCGCGCTGACGTTCAGCCTGGAGGGAGTGGGGAGCCTTGCGCTGATGCCGTTTCAGAAGGCCTATTACAGCCTGCAACAGGGCGTTCACATGCTGTGGGCGGGCTTCACGGAACTCGGCGACGTTCGGGACGAGCTCGTTCGCACCAGGGAGAAGCTGCAGCATTACGAGGCGGTCGCCGAGGAGCTGGGCGAAATCAAAAAGGAGAACGAGAGCCTTCGCCGGCTTCTTGACATGCGGCAGCGCGTGGAGTACAAGTCCATTCCCGCCATCGTTATATCCAAGGACCCGGACAACTGGTTCCGAACGATCGTCATCAATCGAGGGGAGGCCGACGGAATACGGGTAAATATGCCCGTCATCGCCTTTAAGGGCGAAGAGAAGGCCGTTGTTGGCAAGGTCATCGAGGTGCGGGGCGGAATATCGAGGGTGCTTCCGATTATATCCACGGACATGAGGCTCGGTGTAATGTTCCAGGAGAACAGGTTTCCGGGCCTAAGCCTTGGGTACGCGCCGAATTCCACGCTCCTGCTTATGGATTATGTCAGCAAATCAGCGACCATCAAGTTCGGCGATGTGGTTATTACCTCGGGCCAGGGGGGCGTATTCCCCCAGGGGCTGCTCGTCGGCAAGGTCATCAAGACCCTCGTGACCGATACGAGCGCCTATCAGAAGGCCCTGGTGCGCCCCATCATCGATTTTAATCAGGTCGAAAACGTATATGTAATCAATAAAGAGCCGGATGCCGAGATACTCAAGATGCTCGAATCAGAGGAACAATGATCGTCACCTATATATTGACGGCGGCCCTCGTGCTCGCTTCGCTTATCATCCAGGGGCACTCCTCCTTCGACATCCTGCGCATCGCGGGGTGCAAACCGGACATCATTTTCATCGTTATCGTATATATGGCGTATAACTTTGGCTCGTTCTACGGGGAAACGACCGGATTTATCGCGGGCATATTCCACGACGCAATTTCCAATTCGCCGCTTGGCCTCCTGGCGTTTCCGAAAATGCTGCTGGGGTACCTGGTGGGCTTTTTCGGCAGGTCGGTTTTTCGGCTCAACATTCTGACCGTCGCCGTGCTCATCTTCCTCTCCTCCATAATAAAGGGGGTGGTTACGCTCTTCCTCGCGTACCTGTTTCATACAGCCTCGGTTTCATCCCTGGTGTACGTTGTGTTTCCCGAATCGTTCTATAACGCGCTCCTCGCTCCGCCCCTGTTTTACCTGTTCGACAAGCTTTTCGAGAAGGAACTGGCGAGGGAGGGATACTGACTCATGTCCCAGACGTCCCTTCGAACCAGAATGCTGGAGGCGTTCAGGCGCCGCATGTTAATCGTAATGGGAATGATGGCCGCGGTCTTCATCATTTTGCTCGGCCAGATGGTCAATCTTCAGATCATTCAGGGGGAGACCTACAGGCAGCGCGCCCGGATGAACATGGAAAACTACATACCCATCCCCGCCTCGAGGGGCGAAATGTACGACCGCAATTTCAAAATAGGCAGGCGCAATGAGGTTATCGTTTCAAACAGGCCCTCGTTTAATATTACGACCATTCCGGCAAGTTTTAAAAACAAGGAGGAGATGGCCGCGGTGATCCGGCCGCTGTGCCGTCTCCTTAAAATATCGTACGACGACGTGATGGCCGACATACGTTCGCGGAACCCCTGGGAGCGCGTCGTGATACGCGAGGATATAGGGTTCGATACGATCGTGCTGATCGCCTCGAACCAGCACCTTTTCCCGAACATCGACTGGGAGGACGCGCCGGTACGGGTCTACAATTACGGCAATATGTTTTCCCACGCGGTGGGCTATATCGGAACGATAAGCCCTGCGGAGTATAAAAGGCTGCGCGACTCGGGCTACCGGCATTATCAGAAAATAGGGAAGTCCGGCCTCGAGGGCGAATACGACAGCCTGCTCCGCGGAGTCGACGGCCATTACCGGCGTGTGGTCGACGTGCGGAACCGAATCGAGGGGGAGGAGGTGGGCCTTCAGGCCGTCGCGGGCAACAATATAGTCCTGTCCATGGACTTCGAAGTGCAAAAGGCCGCCTGGGAGGCGATGAATGACGTGAAGGGCAGTTGCGTGGTCCTCAAGCCGCACACCGGCGAGGTCATCGCGCTCGTAAGCAGACCGGATTTCGATCCGAATATGATCATATCTAAGAACAACGCAAAGATCATAGAGGAACTCAACGCCGACAAGAACAAGCCCTTTTTGAACAGGGCCATACAATCGAAGTACCCGCCCGCTTCCACTTTCAAAATCGTGACCTCGATAGCCGCGCTGGAGGAAGATAAGTGGAATCCCAATTATACCTTCTTCTGCCCCGGAAAATACACGCTTAAGGGCTTCATCGACAAGGACTTCTACTGTTACGCCTCGCACGGTACGCTCGACATGTACTGGGCCATCGCCAGGTCGTGCAGTGTTTATTTTTACCAGCTCGGTTACAAGATCGGGCCGACCATCATATTGAAGTATGCGGATTATTTCGGGCTTTCCGGAAAAACCGGAATCGATCTGCCCGGGGAAATACAGGGCTTTCTGCCCACAAAAAAATGGAAGTTAAAGACTTTCGGCCAGCAGTGGTTTGACGGCGACACGGTGAATCTGTCCATTGGCCAGGGATTTGTAAGCGTCACCCCCATTGAAATGGCCAACCTTGTCTGCGGAATCGTGAACAACGGCATAATCATGCGGCCATATCTCGTAAGAGAGGTTCTCTCGCCGGACAACAAGAAGGTCCTAAGGAAAATCGAGCCCAAAAAAATCCGCGAGATACCGCTTTCTCCCATGACGCTCGATACGCTGCGGCAGGGAATGAGGCTTGCGGTAAAGAGCGGGACAGCCGCCAGGTTGTCGTATCTCAAGGTGCCGATCGCGGGAAAGACCGGAACCGCCCAGACGCGTTCGAAAAGGACGGACGATTATTCCCAGCACGCCTGGTTCGTAGGATACGCGCCCTTTGACGGTCCCGTTGAAAACGCGGTTGCAGTGGTCGTGATGATCGAGTATGGGGTGGCCGGCGCGGTAGGCGCCGTCCCAATAGCGGAGCGCGTATTTTCGAAGATGCTGTCCCTGGGGTATTTCTGATGTTTAGAAAGAATGAAATTTACAGGGTCGATTATGTCCTGGTATCGGCGGTGCTGGCGGTAATCATAGTGGGCATACTCATGATTTACTCCGCCGGTTTCGACCCCATCGACCGCACAAACAGCGGCCTATACAAGCGCCAGATCGTCTGGTTTATAATAGGCTTTATACTGATGATAATAATGACATTCGTCCGCTACAAGTCGCTGGGGGACTACTGCCTGTATATATATTTCTTTCTATTGACGATAGTCATCGCAACCACGTTTTTCGGAACGCCCATCCGCAACACCCGCGCCTGGCTTACCTTCGGTTACTTCTCCATCCAGCCCTCCGAGTTTATGAAACTGGCCGTGGTCATCGTACTCGCGAGATACCTCGAGCTGCGGGAGCGCGATATGCGGCATCTTCGCGAACTCCTCGTGCCGACCGCTGCCACCGCCGTGCCCGTACTTTTCATCCTAATGCAGCCGGATTTCGGGACCGCCATGGTCTTCATTCCGCTTCTCTTCACGATGCTTTTAATAGGCGGCGCGGACGTCTCCCACCTTGTCGCGATTATCAGCATCGCCGCGATAGCGCTGGTATTTCCGATGTTCCTCACCTACAGGGAATGGGTCGCGGCGCAGGACGAAAGCATCATAGTGAATTTCTTCAAGGATTACAACCTGCTCTTTTCGGTGGCCGGCTTCCTTATGCTAATCGCGATAGCGGCCTATGCGATGCACTTTTTCATGATCAAAAAGGCCTTCAGAAAGATTTACATCCCGTCGGTTGTCCTTTCGCTCGGCCTCTTTTTCTCGGTTTTTATAATGCGCTTTCTTAAAGATTACCAGAAGAAGAGGATTCTGGTCTTTCTGAATCCCGACCTCGATCCGCACGGATCCGGATATAACGTCATTCAGTCGAAAATTGCCATAGGTTCCGGGGGCTTTTTCGGGAAAGGCTTCCTCAGCGGTTCGCAGGCACAGCTCGGGTTCCTTCCGGAGAAATCTTCCGATTTCATCTTCCCGGTAATCGCCGAGGAATGGGGCTTTCTGGGCGCGACGATCGTCCTGGGACTTTTGTGTCTCATAGTAATGCGCGGAGCGCAGATCGCGCTTGAGGCGAAGGACAAGTTCGGCTCACTTCTCGCCGCCGGCATCTCATCGATCTTCTTCTTCCATATCCTGATAAACGTGGGAATGGTGCTTGGAATCATGCCGGTCACCGGACTTCCGCTTTCCTTTGTTTCCTATGGCGGTTCAAGCCTTCTGGTCGGGATGATATCCATAGGCATCCTCATCAATATTCGAATGAACAAATTCGTCTACTGACTGCCCAAAGGGATTAACCAGGACCACGGGCTGCGCAATGCGCCTGTACGCCTTTATGCTTCGATTCGGACCTCGGGCCGTCGAATGATGGGCTTCGCCGGCGATGATCCCGGAATCATACCGCCAATATGGCATATTTTAATATAAAAAAGAATTGAAACTTTCACAATTAATGCCATTCTGTTATACATTTTGCTAAGGCCGTATGTAGCGAGGCATGGAGACAAATCCATAATTCGCACGGTCTTACGGCCTGCGGCATGCCGGACGAGGCGAGCGCGGCAGACTCACTCATCCTATTGGTTACGGACGGGATATGGTAATAAGGATCCTATTATTGCTGCTGCAGATATCCTTCACCGCACACATCTATTTCCTTATTCAGTACGTGCTTAGAAGAGAGGGGAAGTCGCTGCGGCGCTTTATAAACACCGCTATCAGCAATATCTCGCTGGCCGGCGCCCTCACGATCATTGTCATTTTCCGTCCGGATCTCATACGCAACGTCAACCTGCAGTATCTACTGTGGATAATGGCCGGCCTTATAATGGTCATCATGGTCATGATAAAAATAACGATATTGAGGAACATGTACCGCCGATCCAAGGACCCGGCCAACTATCATTTCAATTTTTTCGGAAAGAAGGTGCTTCATTCGAAGGTCGTTTTACAGGAGGAAATCTATATTTTCCTTTTCACGATACCGTTCTTTCTTTTCTGCGGGGCCTATTTTTTCGCGCGTCTTGTTAATCTACTGATGTTCGGGCAGCTCTGATATCGAGCCGCGCCGACATACGGGCCCGTGGGATGCGCATGAACCGTTTTTACAGGCTTTCGGGCCCCGGAAAACCCGGAATCGCGGAAGGGGACAAACAGCCCAGGGACTTTTGCGAACGGCCGGGAATAAATATTAGTGGATTTTTTCGAGTAATCAAAATAAGTTGTATTTATCGTGGATGGATTGTTTAGGACAGGAGTGTCCGGTTTCTGGAGATGTCCCGGAGTTTTCGGGGCGACTATACGATCCGCGGTTCAATATCTTCTTATGGGGGTTGGCCATGCCATTGATCACCGACAAGATTAAGGAAAACGCCGAAAAGTGCAAGCGCTGCGCTTTTCTTAAAATCAGAAATATGGAAATCGACAAGAACAGCGTTCTCTTCGATGAGGCGGTAATTACCCTGGAGGGCATCTACCGCGCAAGCTGTACCATGTGCCCGTTCGCAAAGGACTTCGAAAAGGTCTTTGGGATGAAACCCTACGACTACTTCCCGATGAAGAACGTCGTGGTCAAAGACTAATCGTTCCGGCCCGGCAGTGGGAAGTGATGCGGGATTGATCCTTTTAAGCGGCGGTCTCGATTCGGCGACCGCCGCCGCTGTGGCGATAAGGGAGTCTTCGAGCTGCCATGCCATTACGTTCCGGTACGGCCAGCGCCACCTGGTGGAGCTCGAATTCGCCCGGCGCCTGGTATCGTTCTTCGGCATTAAAGAGCACATCATTGTCGATATACCGGTGGATATTTTCGGGCGGACCGCCTTGAACCCACTATCGGGTATCGATATCCCAAGGAAAAGGGAGCCGGATCTCGATCGTTCCATCCCGGATACCTATGTTCCGGCGCGCAATACCCTGTTTTTAGCCTACGCCCTGGCTTTCGCGGAATCCAGGGGCATTCGGGCAATATATATCGGAGTGAACTCGATCGACTACAGCGGCTATCCGGATTGCCGGCCCGAGTATATCGCCGCCTTCGAGAGGATGGCGAATCTGGGCACGCGGGCGGGCGTTGAGGGGAGAGCTTTTAGCATTCGGGCGCCGCTTATTTCCATGCGTAAATCGGAGATTATCAAGCTCGGGACAGAGCTCGGTGTCGATTATTCCCTTACGCACAGCTGTTACGACCCGGGCGAAGACGCGTCATCATGCGGGGAATGCGACAGTTGCCGGTTGCGAAGGAAAGGATTCATGGACGCGGGGATAGCGGACCCTACGAGGTACGCGAAATGATCGGAAAAGCGAGGCTTCGGATCGGCGCGTTTCTCATGGCGCTGGCTGACGTGCTGTTTCCGGCGCGCTGTTCCTCCTGCGGCCGTCCGGCGCCGTACGCATCAAACCTGTTGTGCCGGGAATGCAGGGACGCCATCGGGCCGCTCGGTGACCACTGCGACCGCTGCTCCGGCGTGGAGACGGCGGACGGCTGCGGCTTTTGCGGAAACAGGAGGTTCTATCCGATCAGGCACATCGCGGCCGTCGAATACGACGGGCCGGTCGAGAAGGCCCTGCACGGTCTCAAATTCTCCGGGCGGAGGCGCCTGCATCTCCCGCTTGCCGAGCTCCTGCTTGCCTCTATAACCAAAGCGGCCTGCGAAGTGGATGTGGTTACCGCGGTCCCTATGAACAGGGCCAAAAAATGGAAAAGGGGATACAACCAGTCCGAGCTTATAGCGAGGCACATGGCCCGGGAGCTCGGCCGCCCTTTTGTCCCGCTTCTCAAGGAGAACCCACGCTCCAGGACCCAGAGAAAGCTCCACATTAGAGAGAGGTTTCTGAACGTTCTGGGCCGTTATAGGGCGATAAACCGGGCCGCCGCCCTGGGGAAGCGGGTGCTGCTGGTAGATGATGTACTCACAACCGGCGCCACCATAAACGAGTGTGCCAGGATGCTCACGGAAGGCGGGGCGGCCGGAGTAATTTCCGCAACGGTCGCCAGGGCCGGAATAAAAAAACTTGAAATCCTCTGACCGTGATATACTATAAGTAGTCGCGAATGGCGCCACGATCGCGCCATTTTTAATGTACGGGGGATTTTTACCCATGAAGCGGATTTCACACGAGAACGCGGAAATGATAGTCCTGGATGGGCGGATAGACCAGGACGCCTCGGAAGAGCTCGAAACGGCTCTGAAGGATTGCATTAAAAGCGGAAGCTACAACATCTGCATAGACATGATCAACGTCAAACACATCTGCAGCTCCGCCCTTGGTGTGCTGGTCGCGGTAAAAAGAAAGATCAGGGACAAGGACGGGGACATCAAACTCGTCATAGTGAACGAGAATCTGCTCAAGCTTTTTCAGACAACAATGCTTGACAAGGTATTCGAGATATTCGAATCTCAGCGGGAGTGCATGAATGCCTTCGATTAATGGTCCCGGTTCCCGATATGCAGAAGCGGCTTAAATCCGATCTTGCCCGGATTCTCGATCCCATAGATCCATACCTCAAAAAGGTCGACGAACAGATAAGGTTGAAGCTGTCTACGGGCGTTCCGCTCATCGACGAGAGCGCCCTGTACCTCTTCGAGGGAGGAGGGAAGAAGATACGCGCCTCGCTGGTCATTCTTAGCGCCGGAATGCGTGTGGAACCATCGGACGAGGCCATCGACCTTGCCGCGGCGGCCGAGATAGTCCACTGCGCCAGCCTGATCCACGATGACATCATCGACCAGTCCCTGCTTCGTCGCGGCGTGCCGACCGTATCCCGCAGGTGGGGAAGCCGCGTCGCGGTGCTGGTGGGGGATTACATGTATACCACCGCGCTCAAGGTGGCTGTGGGCGAAGGCGCCTACAGCCTGTTTCCGGTTCTCGTGGCGGCGACCAGCGATATGGTAAAGGGAGAGCTGTATCAGCTCGAATATTCGGGTATCGACCGCATTGACAAGCGGCATTACTTTACCATCATCGAGCTGAAGACCGCGCGCTTTATGGCGGCCTGCATGAAAATGGGCGGAGCGAAGGGAGGTTTTTCCAGCGAGGAAAGCGATGTTCTTTACGGCGCCGGGCTAAACATGGGCTTCGCCTTTCAGATTGTCGATGACGCGCTGGATGTAATGGACGACAGCGAGCTTACCGGAAAGGACGGAGGGAACGATTTCTTCGAGGGCAAGGTGACCCTGCCGTTCCTTCATCTCCTCGAAAAGGCCGACTCCGCGGAGAGGGCGCGGCTCGTGGAATACTCCAAAAGCCCATCAGCCGAGGGATGGGGCTATGTAAGAAGCAGGATCCGCGATGAGGGAGGGGTGGAGTATGCGCTGGAGGCCGCCCGGGATTACAATCGACGCTTTCTTGAGGCCATGGACGCTTTCCCATCATCTCCCTATAAAGATATAATTCTTCAGCTTTCCAAATTTTTAGTTGAAAGAAATTACTAAAACCGCGATCATACTGCCGGGCCGCGCGCATTCTATGGCCAGGCGGAAGCTCTTAGGCCAACCGGAGGGCGATCTCATGATTACAAGGGAGAAACAGGAAGTCCTTAACCATTACAACGCGGGCCTTGCCGCGTACAAACAGCGCAAATGGGACGAGGCCATTAGAGCCTTCCAGGAGGCCCTTCGCTTCGATCCCAAAGACGGCCCATCGGCGCTCTACCTGAACCGGGCGAAGGAATACAGGGAAAACCCGCCGCCGGCGGACTGGGACGGGGTTTTCGTGATGACGACAAAATAAAAGAAGGAAGCGCATGACAAAAAAGATCATCCAGGTCAACACAAACCCCGTCTACGAAAACGGGATGATCGGCACGGTTTTCGCGAAGGACACGGAGTTCTATGGCGACCTCTCCTTTCAAAAGTCCCTTCAGATCAACGGGTATTTCGAGGGCGAGATCGTCTCCGAGGGCTTCCTTGTGGTCGGCGAGGGGGCCACGATAAAGGCGAACATCAAGGCGAGGACGGTCATAATACATGGGACCGTTCACGGCAATATCGAGGCCGTCGATCGGCTCGAAATACAGTCCAGCGGAAAGCTGTACGGCAACATACGGACCTCCAAGCTCAAGATCGCCGACGGCGTGGTGTTCGAGGGTAAATGCGAGATGGTCAAGCCATCGTCCGCCCCCGAACGCAAGAACGACGGCCAAAAGCTGGAGAGCGCCTGAGCTCCATCATCTCCAGCGTTTCGGGGCGGCGACAGGGTATCGCCGCCTTTCGATTTCCAACGGAGACGGCGCGCGCAACGCGCTTCGGAGGTGGGGACCATGAATCGCACAGAGGCACGTCATTACAAAAAGGGGCGCGGAGGCAGGGTCGACTGCCTGCTCTGTCCGCATAACTGCTCCATCGCCGAGGGCAGGTCCGGCATATGCGATATACGAACGAACTTGGGCGGCGCTCTCTACTCCGACATTTACGGCCGCGTAAGCTCGATCGCCATGGACCCCATCGAGAAAAAGCCGCTGTATCATTTCCACCCCGGATCCCTTATCCTCTCCATAGGCACCGTCGGCTGCAACATGAAGTGCTCCTATTGCCAGAACTGGCACATCTCGCAGAACACGGCGGCCTCAACTTCGTATTACGAGCCGTCGGCTGTGGTTCGAAGCGCCTCTCGCGAAGGCTCCATGGGGGTCGCCTACACATATTCTGAACCGATAGTATGGTTCGAATACGTTATGGACTGCGCGAAGGAGGCGCGCTCGGCAGGGCTTAAAAACGTCATGGTTACCAATGGGTTCGTAAACCCCGATCCGCTCGAGGAGCTTCTGGGGCTCGTCGACGCCATGAACATCGACCTCAAGACCTTCAGGGACGAGACCTATAAAAAGTACCAGAAGGGAAGGCTTAAGCCCGTGCTCGACACTATAAAACGCGCGCACGGCGCCTGCCACATAGAGCTCACGACCCTCATCGTAACAGGCATCAACGATGACATGGCCGAGATGCGCGAGATAATGGACTGGATAGCCTCTATCGACAGGACCATACCCTGGCATATCTCGCGATATCATCCAAGCCATCGCTACGACGCCCCCGCGACCGATATAGCCTTTATCATGAAGGTATACGAGGAGGCGCGTCGTAAGCTCGACTTCGTGTACTGCGGAAACATCGCAGGGGCCCGAAACGGCACCGACACCCACTGCCCGTCGTGCGGCGCGACGGTTATTAGCCGCAGGGGATATTCGACCGAAATTACGGCGCTCGATAGCGGCCGCTGCGCGCGCTGCGGGGCCGACCTAAAAATCAGGATGTAAATCCGCCAAATGCCGAACAAGGCTAAGGCCCCATGCGGGAGCGCGAATGGGAAAGATAAGGGAAAGCCTGCGTAAGATATCCGACCATTGCCACGAGATTCCGCCGTCCTCCCGGAAAGGGATGCTTGCGCCGGCGCGGATTTACGGCGGCGACGCGCTTTTAAAATCGATGGACGATGCCGTTTTCGAACAGGCCGCAAACGTGGCCATGCTCCCGGGCATACAAAAATACGCACTCTGCATGCCCGACGGCCACTCGGGCTACGGTTTTCCGATAGGCGGGGTGGCCGCCGTAGACCCGGAGGACGGCGGTGTAATATCCCCGGGCGGCATAGGCTTCGACATCAACTGCGGCATACGGCTCATGGCGACCTCGCTTACGCTTTCCGAGATAGAGAAGGAGATTCCCGCGCTGGTAGACCGACTGTTCGCCAGGGTGCCATCTGGCGTGGGGGCGACCGGGGAGGTTGCCCTTAAAGGCTCGAGGCTCGAAGAGGCCATGACAAAGGGGGCTCTCTGGGCCGTCCAGAACGGCTATGGTGAGCCCGAGGACCTGGAATACTGCGAGGAGAATGGCCGTATGGAAGGGGCGGACCCCGACGCTGTATCGCAGAGGGCCCGCGAGCGCGGAAAAAACCAGATCGGCACACTCGGTTCGGGCAACCATTTTCTCGAGATTCAGGTGGCCGAAAGCTCCGGAATTATCGATGCGAACAGGGCGCATGCGTTCGGCATAGACCGAGAAGACCAGATAATGGTGATGATACACTCCGGGAGCCGGGCGACGGGGCACCAGATCGCGACCGACTACCTGCGCCTCTTCCTTTCGGCCCAGCACCGCTATGGGCTGAACCTGCCCGACCGCGAACTGGCCAGCGCACCGTTTCATTCCGATGAGGGCAGGGCGTATTTCGGCGCCATGAACTGCGCCATCAACATCGCGTTTCTAAACCGCCAGCTCATTATGCACAGTGTGCGCGAAGTCTTCGCCGATCATTTTAAAAAAAGCCCGCGCGAGCTCGGATTGCGCCTGATATATGACGTTTGCCACAACACCGCCAAGCTCGAACATCACGAAATTGACGGAAAGACGCGAAGGCTTCTCGTCCATCGCAAGGGAGCGACACGCGCCTTCGGCCCCGGCATGAAGGGCATACCCGGCCGGTATACACAGCACGGGCAGCCGGTAATCGTGGGGGGAAGCATGGAATCGGGCTCGTACCTGTGCGCCGGCACGGCTTCCGCGGCCGGTACTTTTTATTCGACGGTCCATGGAAGCGGAAGGGCCATGTCGCGTACGCAGGCCAGGAAGGCGTTCAACGGGCGCGAATTGCAGCAAAGCTTGGGAAGCCGCGGAATACATGTCCGGACCGCCTCGTTTTCCGGCCTTGCGGAGGAGGCCGGAGGCGCGTACAAGGACATCGACGCGGTGGTGGGCGCGGCCTCCGCGGCCGGGCTTTCCGTACCCGTCGCGAGATTGAAACCGGTCGGAAACGTCAAGGGATAGGCCGTGGCCTTCGAACGGATTGACGATATCACCAGGGCCGATGTCGCCTTCAAGATAAGCGCCGGGAGCCCCGGCGCCCTCTTTGTCGAGGCCGGCGCCGCGCTGTGGGCCGCAATGTTGGAAGACATGGGACCTTCTTCGGGCGCCCCTCCAATGAGATTCGAACTCCAGGCCGAATCGATCGAGGCCCTGCTGCATCTGTTTCTGGACGAGCTCCTGTACCACAAGGATGCCGAAGGACTCATTGTCGTCCCCTCCGCGGCTGAGGTGGAGCTCGGCGCCGCCGACGCCATCGTGCGCTGCGATGCACTTGCCGAAAGAATCGATCCGGCGGTCCACCGCTTCGTAGTGGACGTAAAGGCGGTCACCATGCACAGGTTCTCGGTGCGGCGCGAGGGCGGCATCTGGACCGCGACCGTCGTGTTCGACGTATAGACGGCGGCGCCTCCGGCGCCCTCTTTCGCTGATGCAACACAAAGTATTGACAGAACGCTATTATTTTTGGAATCTGGCGGCATCCCCATTCGGTTCCGACGGGTCAAAGGTGAAAGGAGATACTTTATGGCAATGATTATTGACGGAAAACAGATCGCCTCCGAGATACGGGAGGAAATAAAAAGCGAGGCGGCCGCCCTCAAGGAGAGGTACGGCGCTGTCCCTGGACTTGCGGTGGTACTGGTGGGCGATGACCCGGCTTCGGCCGTGTACGTCCGGAACAAGGGCAGGGCCTGCGAAGAGGTCGGCTTTGCGTCGTTTCAGCACACGCTTCCGGCGGGCACACCCATGCGGGAGCTGGTGTCCTTAGTGGACGAACTCAATGCCCGTAGCGATGTGGACGGCATACTGGTCCAGCTTCCCCTGCCGGGGCACATGGACGAATCCGCCATCATCGACCGCATCGATCCCGGAAAGGACGTCGACGCCTTCCATCCGGCGAATGTCGGAAAAATCCTAATAGGCGACGAGAAGGGCTTCCTGCCCTGTACGCCCCAGGGGTGCAAGGTCCTCATAAACAGGGCCGTGCCGGACCTCAAGGGCAGGCACCTGGTTGTGGTGGGGCGCAGCAACATAGTCGGAAAGCCCATGGCCGCCATGATGCTCCAGAAGAAAAAGGACGCCGACTGCGTGGTAACGGTCTGCCATACGGCCGCCCCAGACATATCGTATTATACGCGCCAGGCCGATATACTCGTGGTGGCGGCGGGAAGGCCCAATACCATTACCGGCCCAATGGTAAAGGAGGGTGTGGTGGTCATCGACGTGGGCATGAACCGCATAGCGCATCCCGACGACCCCTCGAAGACGAAACTGGTGGGCGACGTAAAGTTCGACGAAGTCGAAAAGCTCGCATCGGCCATAACCCCCGTGCCCGGGGGTGTGGGACCCATGACCATAGCCATGCTGCTCTCCAACACGCTTAAGGCCTTCAGGATGCACCGGGAAGGATCGTAGATATATGGAGTCTCATGCTTCCTGAAAGCGACGATGGCATCGTCGCCCGTACGAGACGATGGCATCGTCGCCCGTACGAGACGATGGCATCGTCGCCCGTACGAGACGATGGCATCGTCGCCGCGATCCCACAAAAAACCCCGCTTATAAGCGGGGTTTTTTCGTTTCACTGAGAGAAGCTCAGGCGGTCGCCTCGCCCTCGCCGTGGCCGCCCTTTTCAAGATGCGGGAAGAGCGGGAAGAAGCGCGCGAAAGCCATATAGATGAGGGTCATGCAGGCCAGCGAGCCGAGGAATATGAACCACTCCTGTACCGTCGGGTTATATGCGGTGAAGCCCTTCCAGGAGAAATTCGGCACCGAGAAACCATGCAGCACGGCCTCGACCTTGCTAAGTGAGATAGCGGCGACCCCGGAAACAAGACCCGCGAAGTGGAGTTTTTCCTGCTCCCGGAGTTTCTTGACGTTAAAGATGACTATAGGGACGAGGCAGAGGAGTAACTCCCCGATAACGACCCACCAGCCGTAATAACCGCCAAGAATATCCGCGTAACTACGGTCGGCGAGCGGCGCGTATGTATTGAACAGGCTGTAGAGGTCGTATCCCCTGAATATGAGATAGAACACGAACATCACGCCCGATATGCGCGCCAGGGTCATGAAGCTCTCCTTCGGGGCGACCTCCTTCTTCATGATCCTGCCCGCGATCTTCGGTATGAGCATCATGAAGGATGTGCCCCCGGCGGTCGCCGCCACGATTGCCAGGAAGAAATAATGCGGGCGGAACCAGCCCGGCTTGGCGTACAGAACGCCCCACATGCCGCCTCCCAGGGAGCCCTGGTGAAAGAACGAGAGGAAGGTGCCGACCGCGGCCATGATCCACATGAGCTTGTGGAGGTAGTGCCCGAAGTAATGGAAGAATGGTATCTTGTCGACGATCTTGTGTTTCAGCGGAATGGGGATAAGCTCGACGCACAGCACGAGGAAGTAAAAGGTCAGACACCATACAACTTCCGTCAGCATCGACTGCGGCATGAGGCCCGGGCCCCAGTTGGGGTAGGAATAGCCGAACCATGCCCTCAGGGGCTGGCCGATGTCGAACACCAGCAGTATGAAGGTGAACAGATAGCACATAAATCCCAGGAGAACGGTAGAGTTGATGAGCGGTTCGAGCTTGTCCACCCTGAGAATGTAGAGGAAGAAGCCGGTAAAGAAGGCCCCGCCCCCAAGCGCCACAAGCCCCAGGTCTCCGATGATCCAGATGCCCATGGCGAAATTATTGTTCATGTCGGTGTATCCCAGTCCCCAGAACAGGATCTGGATTGCGAAGATGCCGAAAAGCGCGACCAGCCCGAAGAGGACGGCCAGGGCGATCCGCATGTTCTTCGAGTAGCTGTTCCACTCGTTTTTAATCCATTCAATTACGTTCTTCACGGTCGATCTCCTTGTGGTCCTCTTAGGATTTCTTGAATCCGCTCAGTTTTTCCCTGAGCCACTGGTCGCTGGTCAGATACCACACCTTGGGGTTCGGATAATTTTTTATCTTTGTCCGGCGCTCATATTCCGCCGGGTTTGTGTCCCTCAGCGCGTCGATGGAGTGAACAAGGCGGACGGCTCGCGGGTCGCGCTTTAGCTTCTCCTCGTATACGGGCGACTGCGGGTCCTTTAGGTCGCCGAATACCATGGCCCCGGTAGGACAGGCCGCTACGCAGGCGGGCGTGTACTGGACGGCGTTTATATCGGTGACGCCTTTAGCGATAAGCCTGTCTCGCTCGCGCTTCCAGATGTGGCTGCAGAAGGTGCACTTGACCACGGTGCCGCGCGAAGCGATCGATACGTCGGGGTTCAGGCCCTCCTTAAAGCTCCCTTCGTAGCGGGGCTTCCACCAGTTGAAGACGCGCGCCTCGTAGGGGCAGGAGGCCTGGCAGTACCTGCAGCCGATGCAACGGGACCATATCTGGCTCACCACGCCGTCGTCGCCTACGTCGGTCGCCACGACCGGGCATACCGAAACGCAGGGAGGCTGGGGATCGTCGGGATCGTTTCCGGCGCACTGCATGCACATCTTGGGGAGGTAGGCGACCTTTACGTCGCCGAACTTCGCGTCCCTGTCGTTGTCGTTCGTAACCTTCATTAGGTCGAGAAATACCACACGCTTGGGAAGATCGGAATCGTCGTCGAAGATCGGCATATTGTTTTCCTGGCTGCAGGCTACCTGACAGGCCCCGCATCCGGTGCATTTATCGAGATCTATGGCCATGCCCCACAGCCGCTTCATGTCGCTTACCTTCTTTTTTGGCGCTACGTGACCGCTCATTGATCATCACCTCGTTAGCTGATTTTTACCCTGGTAAACCACCAGTCGGCGGCACCGGATATGGGATCTATATCATCGGACATTATTTCCTTCGCGTTGACGCCCTTGTCCCCGGCGTATTTGGTATAGAACTCGTGGCCGAATCCAAGCGGAATCGCCACCGCGCCGGGAGCGACCGTCTTCGTGATGTGGACCTTCACGCTGCCTATCTCGCCCCGCGAAGACTCGATATCGATCCTCGAGCCTTCCGAAACGCCCTCCTGTTTCGCCGTGTCCGGGTTCATCATCACCCACAGCTTGCTGCCGGTCAGGGTAAGGCCGTCGAGGCCCTTCAGTACATAGGGAAGCGCCATCCCGTCGCCGTCGCCCACCATGGGCGCCTCGACGGGGACCAGCGCGAGCGGATATTTCTTGTCGCCGATTTTCTTTGCGAATCCGGCAAGATAGTCCTTTAAGAGCCCGACCGGAAAAGCGAAGTTTCCGGCGCCCCTCAGGTTAAGCCTGCCGATGAGCGGATATACGTCCTTGAAGGATTTCCACGGGAGAGCGTTTTCGAGTCCCTTGACCGCCCCGGCTATCGAGAGCAGGGCGTCCACGGGGTGCATCGACTTGAAGCGCGCTTCGATCGGTTCCCCCTCTATGGACGAGATGGTTGGAAGCACATAGTCGGCGTAGGCGGCGGAGTCGTTAAGCAGAGGCATGAGGGCCACCACCATCCCGTCCTTTTTCATCTTGTCGGCGAGCGTCTTTCCGTAAACGCTGCGGTGGACCGGGTTGGCATCGTTAATGAAGAGAAGCCCGGCCGAGCCGTTTTTAATGAAGTCGTCCAGGCCCTTCGCGGCCTGCGCGTTAAGGGCCACATCGCCGAGGCCGGAGTAATCGGCAAGCATCACGCCTCCCCGGCGGCCGAGGCTTCCCACCATGCTGTTGAGCGCCTGGATGGCGGCGAACTCCACGGAGGACGAGGAAACGGCCGAGGCCCCTCTGCCGGCCACCGCAATGGGATTGCGCGCCCTGGCGAACTCGGCGGCGATCTCCTTTATCGCGTCCACGCCCACGCCGGTAATCTCAGCCACGCGCTCGGGGGTGTAGTCGTTTATCACGATCTGCGACCACTGGGCGAAATTGGCCCCGGCCGAGCGGCGCCCCATGGCTATAAGCTGGTTGGCTATGCCGAGGGCCAGGACCGTTTCGGTTCCGGCGTTCAGCGGCACCCACCTGTCGGCGGCCGATGCGCTTCGTGTACAGACTGTGTCGATCTGCACGTACCGCGCTCCGCGTCTCTTCCAGTCCACGAAGGCCCTGTTCATCCTGCCCGGATCGCCGCCCCAGCCCTCCACGAGCCGGGCGCCGAAGCTGAGGATGAAGTCGGCGTTTTCGAAATCGTAATATATCGAGGCGGACTGTCCCTGGGTTAGGCCCGAAGCGGCCGCCGAAAGGCTCGAATAGCAGGGCTCGGAGTACACGTTGGGGCTCCCGGCGGATTTGACGAGGCGCTTAAGCACCTCGGCCGAGGCGAAGGCGCCCGCGCCGTTTATCGCGGCGATCTCGGCGGCCTTGCCGCCCGAGCGCAGCTCGTCGATTTTCGCGGCTATATCCTTTATGGCCTCCTCCCAACTGACGGGCGCAAACTTGCCGGAGCCTTTTTTGCCCGCACGCTTAAGCGGGCTTTTTAAACGCTCGGGATGATAAAGCATCTGAATGGCGAGCTGCGGCCTGTAGCATCCGTTATTCGCTGTTTCCACCTTTACCGCCCGGTTCCCTATCATGCGGACCGAGATGGGGCAGGCGCTCGGGCAGAGCAGGCACTTGCCCTGCAGGTATGATTCTTCGCCCGGGGCGGGCACATGCTGGTCCTGGGTCCACTCCACCAGCCATTGGAGGCCGAGGAAGGGCGCTCCCGAGAAAACCGTACCTACCGCGGCTCCCGCCACGGCGCCGCCTGCCATCAATATGACTTCGCGTCTTTCAAGCTTTTCCATGGGTTAAATTGCTCCTCGTTCGATATTTGATCGTGGCGCGGCCGTTAGTTCAATCGTGACAGACCGCACAGGCGTTGCTGATTCCAAGTGAGGTGTGGCAGTCCATGCACTGGCCCATCGGCATCTTGCCCTTTATTTTCGCCGTCGTCATCGAATTGGCCTTGTCGCCATGGCACGAGGCGCATCGCGCCGTCTTGTTGTTCTTCATGACGGCCATGTGGCTGAAGTACACCAGATCGGGCTGCTTGGCCCACGCGGTCCAGGGCTTGTCGGTGTCCTTGAAGTCCTTAAAGAAGTCCTTCTCCTTGGCCGTGTCGCCGTCGTGGCACATCTTGCAGTCGCCGACTGTGGGAAGCCCCTTGAACCGGCCCCCCTCGTAGAAACCGTGGCAGAGCTCGCAGTCGGAGGCATCGTACTTGGTTACATGGGATTTGTGGTTGAAAGGAAGGCGTTTCTCGGCCCGCAGGTTCATCGCGCTGTCGCAGGCGGACTGAAACACTATGAACGAACCGTACGTAAATACAACAAAGGGAAGGAAGAAAAGCATCAATGATCGTAGCCGTTTCACACGCTGTCTCCTTTATCATGAAAGATGACGCCGGCGGCCTGGGAGGCGGCCTGCTTCAAGTTGAATATGAAAAAGAACATGAATTATTAAGGAAAATTGGGCCATCGAGCCTTTTTCCGATATTCGCGCCCGGAGGGGTTATGTCAACAAAAATATGTCGAAAAGGGCTAAAAAGGGAAGGGCCGGCGCCGCCAAGGCGCCCTGGGAAGGTTCACTCGAACGGGGATTGTTCCATAGAAAGTCAAGGGATGCTGGTGATGTCTGGGCCGGTGGGGGCTCCGTTTTTATGCCCGAAGGCTTCGAGTCGCCGCCGTCCCATGCGGGTCATCAGCGACCCATAAGCTCCCTGGCTTTGGCAACGCCCGAAACCGCGTCCGGGGCGTAGTGCGCCCCAATGCCGCGCGCGTACTCCTCATTTACGACCGCGCCGCCTATAAGGAGCTTCGCGCCCAGCCCCCCGGAGCGGACCAGCTCCGCGACGGCGCGCATCTCGCTCATGGTCGTGGTAAGAAGCGAGCTCAGACAGACGATGTCCGCGTCCAGCCTCTTCGCGGCGGCGACCACCTCCTCGGAGGGCACGTCCTTGCCCAGGTCGGTGACCTCGAATCCGTGGTTCTCGAGCATCATGGCCACAATGTTCTTGCCTATGTCGTGTACGTCGCCGCGCACCGTGCAGATTACCACCCTGCCAAGCTTCCGCGAGGAGGCGGTGGAGAGCAAAGGCTTGAGGAGCGCGAAGCCCTTTTTCATGGCATTGGCGGAGGCTATCATCTGCGGAAGAAAGTACTCCCCCGTGGAGTAGAGCTCGCCGACGCGCTCCAGCCCTTTAATTAGTCCCTCGTTCATGATGAGGTCCGGGGCATGCTCTTTGAGGGCGGCCTCCACGGCCGGGGCGATGGCGTCGCTGTCGCCATCCACCACCATGGAATGGATAGTTTCGATGGGGCCAGAATGTTCGGCCCGTTTGGCCGGCTTCGCTTCCGCATCGGTCTCTCTTCCGCTCACAAAGGCTATATAGCGCACCGCGCCGGGGTCCTTGCCTGTTAAAAAGTCGAGTGCGTGCCTCTCCTCGGCCGAATAGCCTGCTTCTGCCGTCAGCGCCGAGGGGTTCACTATGGCCGCGGAGAGGCCCTTTTCGCGAGCAAGGCGCAGAAAGACGTTGTTGATGTGCCTGCGCGCCGGCAGGCCGAAGGAGATGTTGCTCAGCCCGATGCTCGTCTTTATCCCCATCTTCGCGAAGTGCTCTATCACCTTGAGGGTCTCGAGCGCGGCGCCGGGCTCGGCGCTTTCGGTAAGGATGAGCGGGTCGATAAAGACACGCTCCGGGGCTATGCCTCGCCGCTCGAGCTCCCCGATAAGGCGTTCGCCGATCGCGATGCGCCTGTCGGCCTCGCGGTGGATGCCGCTCTCGTCCATGCAGAGGGCCACGGTGAAGAAGCCGTAGCGCCGCACGAGGAGCGCGACCGAGTCGAGGCTTTTCGCCTTTCCGCTTATGGAGTTCACTATGCCGGAGCCGGGATAGAGCGATAGGGCCGCCTCGAGCACCTCCGGGTTGTCGGAGTCGATCATAAGCGGCGTCTTGACCGTTGAGGAGAGTATGCGGAGGCACTCGCGCATGGCCGCCGGCTCGTCGATGCCGGGGACGCCCACGTTGATGTCGAGCGCGTGCGCCCCCTCGTCCACCTGCTTGCGCGACTCCTCGCGGAGAAAGGCGAACTGTCCGGTTTTGAGCTCCTCGGCGAACTTCTTGCGCGCGGTGGGATTGAGCCGCTCGCCGATGACGATAAGCCCCTCATGCGCGCGGGTGTCGATCGCCGCAAAGCGGCTCGTGATATACGAAAAACTCTTTGCGCCGCGGGAAACCGGCCCGGAAAGCCCCGCGAGGCGCGTTTTGAGAGCGCAGATATGGTCGGGCGTGGTGCCG
>MVZN01000019.1 GCA_002069125.1 Spirochaetes bacterium ADurb.BinA120 | reverse complement strand
TATTATCGGCCGCCGTACATTTGCACAACAATTATTCGAAAGGGGATAAAAATAATTTAAACCTTCATTAAAAAAGCGGAAAAAACTCATCCCCGGGGAAGGGGCATACCCGAATCAATATGAATATAAAACTATGAATAGCGTTAAAAACATCTCCCTAAGGGGTTGGAATCGTGACAGTCGAGCCGGCGTCCCTTTCCAATATCTCCACTGTTTCATCAATTGAAGTAAAATTTCCCCCACCAACCTTGCCCGGCAAATCCGATGAGCCCGGAACACCGGTCCAATAATATGCCTTATAGCTTCGCCCTACCGGCACATTGGTGAAAGAGAAATTACCAGAGTCATCAGAATAAGTAACCAACGACGGTATCCGGAAGGCGTTGCAAGCGTCATTATAGGCCTCCCAGGGCCCGGCGTAATTCCCTTCGTAATCATCGATTAGTCGAGTGGCAAACTCAATATTATAATCTTCTTTATATTTTTCGTAAGCCAGAAAGTAATCCAGATAGGCCTCTATGGAGTATCCGGCGAGCGAAGGCGGTTTCGGCGGGTCAACCAAAGGCCTGATGGGCGCGGGGCCGGATAATTTATAGTCGTTAATATCTTTCTCGGCAGGGATCATTACTACATACTTATTAATTGCGGCACCTACCGTTCCCCGCACCGTCGCAGTCTTCCCGGGAACATAAGCCCTTGCCACGGCTATTACATTCCCTCCTATATCGCTCTCGTCGGCCTTCACATCCCTCAGCCAGTCGGAGAGGCCGAAGTAATGGACAACATAGTGGTAATCCGAGTAATAATCGTACTCGTACTTTTTTATAAAGTTCTTTATTACCAGCCTTATCTCGAGTACGGTCTCACCGTTCTGCCTCGAATAAGCAAGCCCCCCCTCGATCGGGACTACCAGCGGGAATATCCTGTTTATTCGGCCCGACTCCACCCTTAGGCTGTCGAAATAGGAATTGACCTGAAGCTGGTTGAAGTCGAAGCCCTTTACCACCTTCTCTCTGAATATGGTTTCGGAATCCTCGTCGTATTCCCAGGCGCCCGGGCCGGTTTTATGATAGGTCCGCGCGTTGTCGAAGATCATCTTCCGAATATACATGTTTACGTGCGTATACAATCCGTCGGGCACATCGTCGTTCTCGTACACGAAGCCGTCATTAAAAAAACCCGACGAATCATCGAGCGGCGCCCTGAAGGTCCTCCGATAATTTGCGAACTTTTCCCCGTTCAGGCGAATCTCCGCAATGTCCATCATGAATTCGTCCGGACTCCCCGCCCCTCCATCCGGCGGGGCGGTACAATCGTTGATGGAATCGTCACCAGGAAATGGGGCAGCGTCCCATAGTCTCGGGCCGTTGGACTCGTAGGTGCCTTTTATAACCACCTTGAGCCTGTTGGTGGCAAGCTCGTCGAAAAGCGGCTGGTTGCCGCAGGAAAGAAGCCCCGCCGCACAGAGCGTAAAAAGAATTTTAAATCTTTCGAAACGCACGGGGCTCATCTCCCCCCCAGGTTGAAATAAAGGGTTATCCCGGTATTTATTATATGCCCGTTTCGTGTCGCCCCGGGAAGATAGCTTTCGTAAATGAAGAGGTAATCGATCCGAAGGCCAATGTTGATATAGCGCCCCGCCGGAAACGATGTTTCAAAGCCCAGCATGCCCATGGGGTCCCATTGCTTTTCGTTGTCGGGCTTTATCTTTACGTTCGCCCCCCCCGCCCCGGCCTTTACCAGAAAGGCCAGCGGAAATTTGATCGGAAGCCTGTAAATCATCGAACCGTAAACCGGCCACAGGGTAAGCTCGTTTACCCCCTCCGACTTGAATCTCTGGTAGGAGGCGTCTATTCCCAGCTTCAGTGGATGGTACGGCGTGTTATATCTGAAATATATGCCGCCTCCAAGCCGGGTATCCACGTCGTCGCGCGTGGTATATACCGGAGTTACCGGCCCGAACCACAGCCCCGCCTGCGGGCGCAGGAAATAATCCGTCGCCCTGCGCTGGGCGAAAGCGTCCGCGGTCGCAGTCAGGATTAACGCGATAAGCGCCGCTGTTTCAAAATATTTCATCTGTCTAAGCCGGATAAACAATATGTATCACTATAAGCTCAAAGGTTACCCTGCGGGAACGCGCTCGGGCTACTATCCCGAATACCTCACTCCATGTCAATTAAATTAAAGCGGGTAGGCGGATTCGTATGTTTCCAGGGGCGTGGCGTACTCCACCCTTTTAAGATACAGGCCATAAGGCGGCGCCGTGGCCCCCGCCCTGTCCCTGTCGCGGCCCGCGAGTATCTCAAGCATCCTCTCCGGCTTGTCGCCCCGCCTTTGCATATCGCACAGCGTGCCGATGATGATGCGTATCATATTATGAAGAAAGGCGTTCCCCCGTAGCCGGAACACCACGAGGTCATCTATCCTGTCAATCTCTATGGAATCGAGCCTTCTCGTGGTGACGCCGTCGGCGGATATCTTTTTACAAAAAGAGGCGAAATCGAGCTCGCCAACAAGATAAGACGAGGCCGCCCGGAGATATTCCACGTCGAGCGGATGATGGACCCACATGGCCCGATGGAGCATGAACGGGCTCCGCTGCCGTCCGTTATATACAAGATACTGGTACTCGCGCGCTATCGCGCCGTAACGGGCATGGAAGTCCGATGTTACCGCATAAGCGTTTATCACCGAAACGTCCCTGTCCAGAATGCCGGAAAGCCCCGTGCACAGCCTCTTAAGCCCGATTCGAATAGGGCAGTCGAAATGCGCGACCTGGCCCAGTGCGTGGACGCCGGAGTCGGTCCTTCCGGCTGCGGTCAGCCTGCGCTCCGCCCCGGTCAAAACCCTCACGGCCCGCTCGATCTCTCCCTGCACCGTACGGCCGCCGTTCTGAACCTGCCAGCCGTTAAAACCGGTGCCATCGTACTGAACGAGCAGGGCTATTCTTGGGCCGGGCCCTGCTCCGTCTGCTGTTTCCATTGTTCGATAAGCTGGTTCATGCGATCGTACAGATCTCGCGTCATATCTATCAGCGCCCCCGGCTTAGACTTCGATGATTTTCCCGATCCGAAAAGCCTGCTCAGGTATCGCTTCGTTTTTTCAAAGTTTTCAATACGCTTCACGATATCCGGTTCCAGGCCGCCCACCTTGAGGGTAAGCACGGCGTTCATATAGAGTATTCCCTCGTAGCTCCAGTTTTTATCATAATCCGGCCCGATGTTGCCGGCGGCCTCCATGGTCTCTCCGCCGCTCTGCACCAGTTCGAGCACCTCCTGATAAAACTGGTACGCCTTTTTATAAAAGAATTCCGCAACCTTTTTATAAGGCTTTTCCGGAACCTCTAAGGCGAGGTCCGAGAACAGCCAGGCCGCCCGGATGGAAGAAACCGCCTTTTTGAAGGTCGGGGCGGACTGTTTGTTTCTAAAGGTATAGCAATCGACTGCCAGCATATACGATGCCGCGCCGAGCGCGAGATCCCTGTTCCGTTCGAAACTGACATCTCCAAAAAATTTCTTTAAAGAAGCAAGCCGCGCCTGGGCGGTCGCGCTCAGCTTCTCGATCTCCCCCGGAGTCACCACCGAAAAATCCCTCGGATAAGCGGAGTAAAGGCATCTCGGGCAGACGACCACCAGATATGCCAGGGGGTAAACCTTTCCGAATTTTGCGTTATCCTCGAACAAACGCCGCAACTCGTCCGTAAGCTTTCCGGCGATCAAACGGCCGCCACCCGTCAGCATCTCCTCCCTGTGGAACTCGAAAGAGCAGACCGGGCACTTTGCAGGGTCCTTAAGCCTGTACGAAATCTTCTTTTCTTCCATGTCGAATCAACACCTGTTCCCTTTGCGTTGCTGGTCCAATTAAAATCCACATCATGGTGTATTATTCAACCATTATTTTGCAATTCCCTCCGACTCCCCGGGTCCCCTCTTGTTTCCGCCCTTCACAGTCTTTATTTCAGCGCCTCAAGCCGGATAAATCCTTATATTAAGACTGAAAGGCGCATTGCCGATAATATTTAAAATACTCCATCGAGGCCCGAAATGAACACGCGAAACGCTTTTATATCGGCACTGCTGCTCATCCTTTCCATCTCGGCGGCGCCAACTCCCCTAATCGCGGTTTCCTCCGCCGTAAAATCACAAATGGATTACGTTTTTACCCTCAATCATATACGCGAGATTCGCGTCATTGTGGACAACTTCGGCGATGACGAACAAAAAAAGCAGTTCGAGGATATAAAGTCCCTTTTCAACAGGGCCTCCGAGGAATTCTACGCGCAGAATTTCGTTTCCTCGTACGAGAAATACTACAACCTCAAGGAACGTCTCTCGGTTCTGATGGGAACCATCGCCGATATGTACATTAAGCGCTCCCAGGACATACTCGATTCCACGTCCAAGGCCTCTTTCGATATTCTTGTCAATTACAGCAAGGACGGACCTATGGCCAGGTATTTCAGGAAGCCGTTCAATCCACTGGAGGACGTCAAGCCGTACAAGGAGGAGGAATACCATTTTTTCCACAGCCGCGAAACCATAGAACGATACCTGCGCGGCGGATATAAGAATCTTCAAGACGCAAGAAACCTTCTGGCCGACCCCGACCTTGAGGTCATAAAGGCCAAAAAGAACAAGACCTCCGCAAACCTGGATTTTATGATAAACCACTATGCCTCGGCCGTCGAAAACTGCCGCCTTGCCAAACAATACGGAATCGAGATCCACAAAATGATCAAGGTTCACCAGATAGGAGATATCCAGCGGAAATACAACCTTGCCGGGGCCACGCTTGAGCCGGTTTTCGATGACCGCATTCCGGAGGAATTCAAGGTGGACGCAAACGACAATATTAAACTGATTTATTCAGTGGAAAAAGAGCGCCTGGTCAGAAAGAATTCGGACAAACGTTAGGGAATCCCCCATCGGCCAGATCAATTAAAAAGCCCCTGTTCAGGGGCTTTTTAAGTCAATGTCAGCCTAAGCCGCGATCTACTTCTTGTCCTTGGTCTTTTCCTTCGCCTTCCCCTTGTCCGCCCCGGCTTTCCCGGCTGCGGCCTTTCTCTCGACCAGTTCGACGATCGCCATTTCCGCCGCGTCGCCGGGCCGCCTTCCCAGCAAATAGAGGCGCGTATAACCGCCGTTGCGCCCCTTGAACCTCGGGGCGATGTCGTCAAACAGCTTTTTCAGAATGTCGCGGTTCTTTATGGTCTTCATCACCACGCGCTTGTTATGGAGCCTTTTATCCGCCGCGTCCTCCGGAAGACCGATATTGTTCTTGGCGCGCGTTATTAACTTCTCGGATATCTTTTTCAGCTCCCGTCCCTTCTGTTTGGTCGTAACGATCCGTTCCTTTTCGAAAAGGGAGCTTACCATGTTGGCGAACATCGCTTTGCGGTGCGACTGGGTCCTGCCAAGCTGTCGTACGCTGTTCTTGTGACGCATCGAATCTCTCCTCGGTTATTCCTTCAATCCAAGACTCAGGTGATTGGCGTCCAGCCTTCCCTTGATCTCCTTGAGTATCTGATCGCTGTAATGTTTGGACTTTTTAAGTTCTTCCTCGGTTTTTCTCACTAAACTCTCGAGATCGTTTATATCCAGGCTCTTCAGGGTGTTGTGCGCCCTCACCGAAAGCTCCAGTTCGTCTATCGATTTGGCAAGCACGTTCTTAATGCGTTCGGCGCTTTCATCCACCACTTCGGCCTCTTCCTCGATCTCCTCCTCGAAGTTTATGAAGATGGTCATGTGGTCCTTGATGATTTTCGCGGCCTGGGCAAGCGCGTCATCGGGGGAAACGGCGCCGTCTGTCCATACCTCGATTGTCAGCTTGTCGTAGTCCGTCCTCTGTCCAACGCGGGTATCCTCCACCTTGACGTTGACCTTTTTGACCGGAGTGAATATCGCGTCTATCGGAATGACTCCGATTGTTTCCGTATTGCCCTTGTTGAGCTCGGCGGGAACGTATCCCCTGCCCTTCTCCACCTGTATCTCCAGATCTATTTTCGCCTTTTCGTTCAGGGTGGCTATTTTCAGGTCAAGGTTCATTATTTCGATATCGGAATCGATATTGAAATCCGCACCGGTCAGCTCGCCGGGACCCTGCTTCACCACATGCATAACCTTTGGCAGTTCCCCGTGATATCTCAACCTCAACTTCTTCAGATTGAGGATGATTTTGGTAACGTCCTCATATACCCCTTCGATCGAATGAAATTCGTGCGGAACGCCCTCTATTTTAATCGCGGTAATCGCGGAACCCTCAATCGATGAGAGAAGCACCCTGCGAAGCGAATTCCCGACTGTCAGGCCATAACCTTTCTCAAACGGTTCCGCGATGAAACGTCCGTAATCCTTCTGTAGTTCGTCATGTTCAAAGACGATTTTACTGGGTCTCTTGAAACCTTTTAAAAGGTTCTTTGGGGCCATTATAACCTCCGGTGTTCAGCCGCACAACAGGATATCCGCGCTGTCTGGCGCAGAATCACTTGGAATACAATTCGACGACCAGCTGCTCGTTGAACGGTGCGGTTACGTCCTGGCGCGCCGGCAATCTTAGAATTTTAGCCTTCTTGCTTTCGAAATCGATTTCAACCCACTCCGGGGCCGAGCTCAAGGCCTTCGAAAGCTTGATCGAGTCCTCCACCATAACATTGGCCTTGTATCTCTCGGCGATTTCGACAACATTGGCTTCGCGAATCCTGAACGAGGGGATATCCACCCTGGCCCCGTTAACGAGCACATGGCCGTGCTGTATGAGCTGGCGGGCCTGCATGCGCGATGAGGCGAAACCGATCCGGTAAACGACATTATCGAGCCTGCGCTCAAGCAGAGAAAGCATATTGTCGCCCGTTACGCCCTTCATCCTGTTCGCTTCCTCGAATATGAGCCTGAACTGCTTTTCGAGAAGACCATAGCTTCTTCTGATCTTCTGCTTCTCCCGAAGCTGTACTCCATATTCGGACAGCTTTCCCCTCCTTTTACGGGGAGGTCCCGGAGGATATTTTTTCTTTTTAACCGCGCACTTGTCGGTCAGACAACGCTGGCCCTTCAGCATGAGCTGAGTCATCTCCCTTCTGCATAGCTTGCACGATGGTCCGGTATACTTTGCCATATGGTCCCTCCCGATCCTCTCAGACTCTGCGCCGTTTCGGCGGCCGGCATCCGTTGTGCGGGATCGGTGTGATATCCTTTATTTTAGTGACCGTAATGCCGGTCTGCGAAAGCGATCGTATCGCCCCCTCCCTTCCGATCCCGGGGCCCTTGACCAGCACCTCCACGCTGCGCAGGCCGGCAGTATCGATGGCCTTCTGTGCGGCTACCTTCGCCGCCATCTGCGCCGCGAACGGGGTCGATTTGCGCGATCCGCGGAATCCCTCACCGCCCGACGATGCCCAGGATATCACGTTACCCTGCATATCGGTCAGCGTTATAATCGTGTTATTATACGTTGCCTGGATGAAAGCCTTTCCCACCGGCACGTTCTTTTTTTCTTTCTTTTTTGTCCTTTTCTGCTTCACGTTTAATTCTCCTTATGCGCGTATAATGCCGCTATTTCTTCTTTTTGCCCATCAACGGTTTTCTGTTGCCCTTGCGGGTCCTCGCGTTGTTCTTGGTGTTCTGGCCCCGGACAGGAAGCCCCCTTCTATGACGGATGCCCCTGTAGCACCCAATATCCATAAGGCGCTTGATGTTCATCGCCACTTCGGTTCTCAGATCGCCTTCAACCTTGAAATTTTTCTCGATCGCCTGTCTGAGAACGTTGATCTCCTCGTCGGTGAGGTCCTTGACCCTCGTGTCCGGATTGACCTTCGAAATCTCCAGGATATTCTTGGCGGCGGTGTTTCCTATTCCGAAAATATAGGTAAGCGCCACTTCGATGCGCTTGTTGTTGGGCAAATCTACGCCTGAAATTCGTGCCATATATGACCTCTTATTTTGCAGTTCTCTTCTTCTGGCGCTGTTTGTGCCTGGGATTGGAGCAGATCACCATTACCACTCCGTGGCGTTTGATCACCTTGCACTCCGAACAAATCTTCTTTATCGAAACGCGTACCTTCATCACTGACCTCGTATAGATCGCTGTATAAACGCGAAAAAACCCCCGCCTACTTCGACCGGTAGGTAATCCTCCCTCTGGTCAGGTCGTACGGCGACAACTCCACCGTGACCCGGTCCCCGGGCAGGATGCGTATATAATGCATCCTCATCTTGCCCGATATGTGCGCAAGCACTACATGCCCGTTCTGCAGTTTAACCCTGAACATGGCGTTGGGAAGCGGCTCCACCACAACGCCCTCGACCTCTATGGGTTCCTCTTTTGGCATATATACTCTCTATTTCAATTAAAATTTTTGCCGCGCGTCAAAATTTGAGCCTTGCCGTCCACGACGGCCACAGTATGCTCGAAATGCGCCGAAAATTCCCCGTCTCGTGTTACTACCGTCCATCCGTCACCAAGGACATCCACCTCTCTGACGCCGGCATTGATCATCGGTTCGATGGCAAAGACCATCCCCTCCCTTATCCGGGGGCCACGCCCCGCCGCCCCGAAATTCGGCACCGACGGCTCCTCGTGTAGATTTCGGCCTATCCCATGCCCCACAAACTCCTCCACCGGGGAAAATCCGAAGCGAACGACGTGCGCCTCGACGGCATGGGACACGTCCGATATCCTGTTGCCGACAACCGCCATCTCTATCCCCTTGTACAACGACTCCCTCGTCGCCAGGAGGAGCTTTTCGACCTTTTCGCCCACCGCGCCGATCGCATAGCTTCGAGCGGTGTCTCCATAGTACTCTTTGTAACGGACGCCGATATCTATTCCAATGATATCGCCGTTTTTTAGCTTCGCGTTCCTTCGCGGTATCCCGTGGACAACGACCTCGTTGATAGAGGCGCAAACCGCCGCCGGAAAGCCCTTATATCCTAGAAATGCCGGTACGGCGCCGTGCTTTTTGATTGCGTTTCGAGCGAGGACGTCGATCTCATGGGTCGAAACACCCGCATCAATGATCCCTTCAATTTCATCTAGCACGCTGGCGGCGATCAGGCAGGCGTCTTCAATTCTCTTGATCTGCTCTCTATTGTAAATATATATACCCAATGCCCGCCGCAAAATCCGCCGAAGGATCCGTTACTGGTACCTCCCGCGGATTCGTCCTTTTTTGATAAATCCGTCATAATGGCGCATGAGCAACTGCGACTCTATCTGCTTGAGTGTATCGAGCGCGACGCCGACTATAATGAGCAGCGATGTGCCGCCGAAAAGGTACGCCATCTCATGCGATACCTCCTCCGGCCAGATCCGTATGATGAAGTCCGGAACAACCGCTATAAAAGCCAGGAATATGGCCCCCGAAAGGGTGATGCGATTGAGAATACGCATGATATAGTCCGCGGTATTCGGCCCCGGCCTTATGCCGGGTATAAAACCGCCGTATTTTTTTAGATTGTCCGCAATATCGACCGGATTGAACTGGATCGCGGTATAAAAATAACAGAAGAAGATGATGAGCATGGCATAGATGAACATATAAACACCATGCCCCGGCGAAAGCCAGTATTGCAGGGTCTGCATGATCTTATATTCGCTTCCGCCCAGCATATTGCTGATCTGGGCCGGGAAGAGGATAATGGACGAGGCGAAGATGATGGGAATGACCCCCGCCGCGTTCACACGGAGCGGGATCGCCTGCGATGACATCTGCACCATGCGTCGCCCCACCACCCGCTTGCCGTAATTGACCGGGATCTTGCGTATTCCGAGAGTCAGTAAAATCGAGGCGGCCACTACGAGAACAAAAATTCCGACAAGAATGATTCCGATGATGGGATCGCTTCGATCAACCACCCGCTGCCAGGTGTCCATCGCCGCGGCTGGAACGCGCACCACTATGCCCGCGAAGATGATAAGGGATATTCCGTTCCCAATTCCGCGCTCCGTAATGATCTCTCCGAGCCACATAAGGATCATGGTCCCCGTGGTAATCGCCATGACCGTCACTATTATAAAACCTATTCCAGCGTCTTTCGGCACGACCGTCCCCTTCGCCGAGGACATCGATTTCATCCAGAAGGTAAGGCCGAGCGACTGTATGGCGCACAGCAGTACGGTCCCGTACCTGGTATACTGATTGATCTTCTTGTGGCCCTCCGGCCCTTCCTTCGAAATGCGCTCAAGCTGGGGTATCACCACGGTGAGAAGTTGCATGATGATGGAGGCCGATATGTAGGGCATTATTCCCAGCGCGAATACCGTAAACCGCTTCAGCGCACCGCCCGCGAACAGGTCGAAGAAATCCACCAGCCCGCCCGCCTGGCTTTTTGAGGCCTGGTCGAAGTAGGACTTAAGCGCCTCGATATTTATTCCGGGGATGGGTATATGCGCTCCGATACGGTATACTATGAGTATAAACAGGGTAAAAAGAACCCTTCGTCGGAGTTCCGGTATCTTGAAAATATTGACTATCGCGCTGGCCATTGAATCCTCTTAGCTCTCTTTCGCTTGCGCCGCCGGCCGTCCGACGATCGCCTTGCCGCCTGCCTTTTCGATTTTTTCCCTCGCCGAGGCGGAAAAGGCGTCCGCGTAAACGGTTACCGCCTTTTCAATCGAACCGTTCCCGAGGATCTTGATGGCGCTGCCCTTTCCTTTGACGAGCCCCTGTTTTAGAAGGGCGTCCCTGTCGATTTCCGGTGTTCCGATCGAGCCGAGTTGCGAAAGATTGACCACGGCATATTCCAGCCGACACGGATTATTAAAACCCCTCTTGGGAACCCTTCGCTGCAAAGGCATCTGGCCCCCCTCGAACCAGGCCCGACGCTTCGCGCCGGAACGGCTCATCTGTCCCTTGTGGCCACGGCCGCTCGTCTTTCCGCTGCCGCTGCTCATGCCTCTGCCGACCCTCTTTCTGCGCTTTATCGATTCGGGTTTTTTCAATGTATAGCGCTCTTCCATGTCTCACATGCTCTCTACTTTTTAATTTCCCTGACTTCAACGAGGTGTTTCACCTTCATGATCATCCCTCTGATCACGGGATTGTCGTCGTGCACACGGACCGCGTTCATTTTGCGCAGTCCAAGCGCCGTAAGGGTCTTGCGCTGGTTCGGCTTTTTCCCGTTCCTGCTCATTATCTGCTTGATTTCTATCCTGTTGGCCATGTGCTCCACCCTGTCACGCTTCCCATAGTTTGTTCAGTGGGATCTCCCTCATCTCGGCCGCCTCCTTGAGGCTCCTGAGCTGGAGCAGTCCGTCAAGCGTGGCCTTCACCACGTTGAGCGGATTTCGCGAGCCCTGCACCTTGGCAAGAACGTCGTGTATTCCGGCTCGCTCGATGACGGCGCGCACCGAAGCGCCGGCGATTATACCGGTTCCCGGCGTTGCGGGCTTAAGGATAACACGCGCCGATTTGAATCTCCCTATGACCTCATGGGGGATCGTATTTCTGGTTCGGTTTACCTTGAAGACGTTTTTCTTCGCCGCTTCAACGCTCTTGCGGATGGCGTCCGGCACCTCGTTAGCCTTGCCGAAACCGACGCCAATATGCCCCTGGCCGTCGCCGACAACCGAAAGGGCGCTAAAAGAGAAACGCCTGCCTCCCTTCACCACTTTGGCGACACGATTGATGGAAACCACCTTCTCGACAAGCTCGAGGCCGTCATTCTTTATCTTCTTTCTAAGCAGCTTCATAGGAGATCACCCTTAAAATTCCAGACCGTTTTCACGCAAAGCGTCCGCAAAAGCCTTAACCTTGCCATGGTACAGATAACCATTGCGGTCGAAAACCACTTTTGCGACACCAATCTCTTTCGCCTTTCCCGCCACAAGCTTCCCAAGGGCCGCCGCGGCCTCCTTGTTGCCCCGGTTTTTCATCTGGGGAAACTCCTTGCTCAGGGTCGAAAGGCCAAGGACGGTGTTTCCGGCGGCATCGTCGATTATCTGGGCATAAAAACCCTTGTTGCTTCTGGAAATGCACACCCTCATCCTGCCGGAGACGGTGCGAATCTTCCTTTTTACGCTCAACCGCCTGCGGGTATAGCGCTTTTTCTTCAGTCGTATTTTATCCATTATTTTTTCCCTGTCTTGCCGGCTTTCTTTCGAACCTTTTCGTTTTTATAACGGATGCCTTTGCCCTTGTACGGTTCCGGAGACCGCAATTCCCTGATGTTGGCCGCCACCTGCCCCACGACCTGCTTGTTTATGCCTTTCACCCTCAGCTTTGTCGGATCGAGGACCTCGACCGTAACGCCGGCCGGAGGCGTAAATGTCACATTATGCGAGAACCCGAGCATTAAAACAATGCTTTTGTCCTGTTGTGTGGCTCGATAACCGACACCGACAATCTCCAGGTCTTTCTCGAATCCCTTCGACACACCGGTCACCATATTGGCAAGAATGGCGCGGGACAACCCATGGATGGCGTCCGGGCGTTCCACACCGGCGCTCTTATCGAGCACAACCTCAATTTCCTGGCCCTGCAGCTTGAGATCGATACCCTGCAGAAGCTCCATAGCCTCTGTCCCCAGAGGGCCTTTTACGGTTACACTGCGGTCTTTAACGTCGATTGTGACGCCGCCGGGTATTGGAATGACCTTTTTCCCTATTCTTGACATGTCAGCCCACTCATTATTTCGCGTTAAGATATCTCACAGACCACTTCGCCGCCGACGTTGAGCTTCCTGGCGGCCTTGTTTGTAACAATTCCCTTGGAGGTCGATAGAATCCATATACCTACATTATTATAAACCGGCTTGAGATCGTCGGCCCCAATATATACCCTTCGTCCGGGTTTGCTGATCCGCTTGAGGCTCAGCATGGCCGACTGACTGCCCGCCCCATACTTGAGGTACACCCTCAACAGCTTCTGCTTGTTGTCATCGATAAGTTTAAAGTTCTTGATGAAACCCTCGTCTTTCAGAATTCTCGCTATGGCAACCTTCATCTTCGAAGAGGGGATATCGACCTTCAGGTGCCCTGCCTTGATCGCATTGCGCATCCTAGTTAGCATATCGGAAATGGGGTCGGAAACGCTGCTCATAATGCCACTGCTCCACTCAATAGATTTTTTACCATGATGATTTGGTCACGCCGGGGACCTTCCCCTGGTTTGCAAGCTTTCGGAAGCACAGCCTGCACATTTCAAACCTTCTCATGAAGGCGCGGGGCCTTCCGCAGATCTTGCACCTGTTGTGCAGGCGAACCCCAAACTTTGGAGTCTTGATGCTTTTCGCGATCATGCTTGTCTTTGCCACGTCAGTCACCCCTGTTCTCTAAACGGCATTTTAAATTCGTCGAGCAAAGCTTTCGTTTCATCTTTCGACTTCGAATTTGTCACTATCGTAATATTAATTCCGTGTATCTTGTCCACTTTGTCGAAGTCGATCTCCGGAAAAATGATCTGCTCCCTTACCGAGAAGTTATAATTCCCGAAGTTGTCGAACGATCTGGTCGAAAGCCCCTTGAAGTCCCTCACGCGGGGAAGCGCGATATTAATAAGCCTGTCGAGAAACTCGAACATAATCGCGCCCCTCAGGGTGACCCGGCATCCGACGTCGTATCCTTCACGTATCTTGAAATTCGCGATGGATTTCTTGGCCACGGTCTTTACCGCGTGCTGTCCGGTAATCCTGGAAAGCTCTTCGATGGCGGCGTTAAGGGCGTTCTGGTTGGAATGGCCGTCACCCATGCCGACATTGAGAACAATCTTCTCAATCCTCGGAACCTGCATCACCGATGTATACTTGAAGCGGTCCATCATCCGCTTTTTGATATTCGTGTCGTAATCGATTTTAAGCCGTGCCGCAGCCATCTCGTTCACCCTACTTGTCCAGGCTCTTGCCGCATTTTTTGCAAACGCGATTTTTGCCGGAATCCTTGATTTCCATCCCAACCCTTACGCCCTTTTTGCATTTGTCGCAGAAGATCATCACCTTCGATATTTCGACGGGATATTCAAGGCTTATCACCCCTCCCTTTGGATTTTCCTGCGAAGGGCGGACGAACTTTTTCTTCTTGTTGATCCCTTCAACGACAACCCTCCCCTTGGAGGTGTCGACAAAGAGTATCTTCCCCTTTTTTCCCCTATCGGCGCCCGATACGATGACGACGTTGTCGTTCTTCTTTAACTTCGTGCTTGCCATTGCAATTGCCTCTTATAACACTTCCGGGGCCAGAGAAACGATCTTCAGGAAATTGCGGTCCCTGAGCTCCCGCGCCACCGGCCCGAAAATTCGCGATCCCTTAGGCTCGTTTTTGGCGTCTATTATCGCCACGGCATTGTCGTCAAAGCGTATGTACGATCCGTCCTTCCTGCGGACAGGCTTGCTCGTCCGAACGACCACCGCCCTTAGCACCGCCTTGGTGTGCACCTTTTTCCCGGTCGAATCCTTCAATCCATATGAGGGCTGCGAATCCTTGACGGCCACCACGATAATATCGCCGACCGTCGCGTAACGCCTCCGCGATCCGCCGAGAATCTTGATGCACTGCACTCTCTTAACGCCGCTGTTGTCGGCGACATTCAACATCGTCTGCACCTGGATCATGACAAACCCCTACTTCACCTTCTCTATAATCTCTACCAGACGATACCGTTTGTCCCTGGAAAGCGGCCTTGTCTCCTCAACCCTTACAAGGTCGCCCACCGAGCATTCGTTTTTTATATCGTGGCTCTTTATCCTCTTCGTCATCCTGACTGACTTCTTATACAGCGAGTGCATCATGAGCCCCTCTATCTCGACAACGATGGTCTTGTCCATCTTGTTGCTCACCACTTTGCCGACGATCTGCTTCTTGTTTTTTTTCGCGGTCTCCATGAAACGCTAACGCTCCTGATGAATTGTTATTTCCCTTTCGGCGCCCTTAAGCCAAGCGTGTATTCCCGTTTGAGCGTCAATATCCGCGCGATGTGTTTCTTGAGGGCGGCCACCCGCTTGGGGTTGTCCACCTTGCTCGTAACGCTCTTAAAGCGCTGTTTGCGCATCTCTTCTTTCGCCTCGCGCATGCTTCTGTCGAGCTCTTCCATGTTGAGCTCCTCGAGTTTTCCCTTCATATGCCTAACCCTTAGCCTGTTACATTTCAATTCCGGTAATTTTCGTCTTTACCGGAAGCTTGAACGCCGCCAGCCTCAGCGCGTCTTTCGCAAGGTCCTCGCTGACCCCGGCTATCTCGAAGAGGATGCGGCCCGGCTTTATTATCGCGACCCATCCCTCCGGATTGCCCTTTCCCTTCCCCATGCGGGTTTCCGCGGGTTTTTTAGTGGCCGGGTAGTCCGGGAAAATACGAATCCAGAGCTTTCCGCCGCGTTTTACCTTTCTCGAAATGGCCACTCGGGCGGCCTCTATCTGCTTGCTCGAAATTTTACCGCACTCCATGGATTTCAGGGCGAACTCGCCGAAGGATATGGTCGATCCGCGAAAGGCCTTGCCTTTCATCCTGCCCCGCTGCAGCTTCCTGAATTTTGTCCTTTTTGGCATCAACATGGCGAAACCCTCGCTTACTTCGTCTTACGTTTAACGGTATACTTGTCCTCGTCCGATTCCTCTTTCTTCGAGAGTATATCGCCGTTGTAAATCCAAACCTTTATTCCGATCAGTCCGAAAGTGGTAAGGGCCTCCGCCGTTCCGTAATCGATGTCCGCCCGGAGGGTGTGCAGCGGAATCCTCCCCTCTTTATAGGATTCGGCCCGGGAAATTTCGGCGCCGTTCAACCGTCCCGAAATCGCCACTTTAATGCCCAGCGCCCCACCCCGAATCGCCCCTGCTATCGCCTGCTTGGCGGCGCGCCTGTAGGGAAAGCGCCCCACTATCTGCGAAGCGACCTGCTCCGCGATTATCTTCGCGTTCTTCTCGGGCTTTTTGACCTCGTTGATATTGATATATACATTTTTGGAGGATATCTTCTGAAGTTCCGCCTTCAGCACCTCTATATCCGAGCCCTTTTTCCCGATAAGCAGCCCGGGGCGCGAGGCATGGATGTTGACGTTTACCCTGTCGGGGAAACGTTCGATAGCGACCTTGTATATTCCAGCATTCTTATGCTTCTGCTGAACGTGCCTCTGTATCGCGAGATCCTCGTGCAGATTCCTGGAATACTGCTTTTTTTCCTCATACCAAACCGAATCCCATGTGCGGTTCACTCCGACCCTGAGACCTGTAGGATTGACTTTCTGACCCATAGCCCTCTTCCGTGCCTCTTAGTTTTCGTTGGAAAGGATGACGACAATGCTACTGGTCCGCTTTCGCAGCCGCGAGGCCCGGCCGCGGGCACGGGCGCGAAAACGCTTCATCGTCGGCCCCTCATCCACGGTGATTTTCTTGATATACAGATCCTTCTCGAGAAGATCCGGCTTCTTATACTTGGCGTTTGCCCCGGCGGAGTACAGCGCTTTGAGGATGAGCTTCGACGCCTTGCGCGGGACCGCCTTGAGGACGTCAACCGCCTCAGGGAACGAAAAGCCCCTTATCTCGTCGGCCACAAGCCGGGCCTTTTGCGCCGAGATCCTCTGATATTTGGAAATCGCCTTTGCTTCCATTATAATTCCTCGTCTATTTCTTCTTCTTCGCTACCTTGTCATCCTTGCTCGTATGGCCCCTGTACGTGCGCGTCGGCGCAAACTCGCCCAGCTTGTGGCCCACCATCTGCTCGGTCACGTAGACCGGGATGAAATTTTTCCCGTTATGCACCATCAATGTATGGCCTATCATTTCGGGGAAAATCGTCGATCGCCGGGACCAGGTTTTCAGGGCCTTCTTCGTGTTGGTCGAGTTCATCTCTTCGACCTTCTTGAAGAGTTTGATGTCGATATACGGGCCTTTTTTGATAGAGCGAGCCATAGCTTACTTCCTTCTCTTTATGATCATGGAATTGCTGTACTTTTTCTTCTTCCTCGTCTTGAACCCCTTGGTCGGCATCCCTGTGGGAGACACGGGATGGCGCCCGCCTGACGACTTCCCTTCACCGCCGCCCAGGGGGTGGTCCACCGGGTTCATGGCGACGCCCCGGACCTTCGGTCGCCTGTTGAGCCATCTGGAGCGACCGGCCTTGCCTATCGTCACATTTACATGGTCCTTGTTGCCGACCTCTCCAATGGTCGCGAAACACTCCTTGTTTACCTTTCGAATCTCGCCGGACGGTAGTTTGACCATGCAATAGTCGCCTTCGCGGGCGGCGATCTGGGCGCTTGTGCCCGCGGAGCGCACTATCTGCCCCCCCTTCCCGCGATGCAGCTCTATGTTATAGATGTCTGTCCCCACAGGAATATTTTTCAATGGCAGGCTGTTGCCCACCTTGAACTCGGCATTCCCGCCTGAGACTATCGTATCGCCCACCCTGAGCGAATTCGGCGCGATGATATATCTTTTTTCCCCGTCGGCATAGGCCACCAACGCGATATTCGCCGATCTGTTGGGGTCGTGCTCTATGCTCGTCACTCTTCCCGGGATATCGAACTTGTCGCGTTTAAAATCGATTATCCTGTACTTCTGCTTGTGTCCCCCGCCACGCCTGCGGACGGATATCTTGCCGTTGTGCCCCCTGCCGGCGAATTCCTTCTTGCCCGTGCAGAGCGGCTTGTACGGCTTGTCCGAGGTTATCTCTTCCTTCGAGAGTACCGTCTGGTATCTCCTTGTATTTGTAACCGGTTTGAATTTCTTGATTCCCATGTCAGTTTCCCCGTTCTCGCAACCGCGGCGCGCCCAGCGCTACCGATTTTCGAAGAGGTCGATCTTCTCGCCTTCCTTCAATGTGACTATAGCCTTCTTCCAGGCTGGCGTGATGCCGTACTGATGGCGGACCCTCTTCCTCTTGCCGCGTACAATTATGACATTCACCCGCTCGGCGGTGACGTTAAAAATCGCTTTCATCGCCTTCTTGATAGTCATCTTGTTGGCCCGCAGCGAAACCCGAAAAACGTATTTTTTGTTTTCGGAAAGCTCGGTGCTCTTCTCCGAGAGGACCGGCCGAATTATCACATCATTGTAATCCATCGCTATTCACCTTTTGCGTACTTCTCGTTAAGGTACTTCACCGCGCCCTCGGTAAGAACAAGCGTTTGGGAATAAAATATATCCCTCCCCGAAATCCTCTTCACGTTGTTATAGAGAAACCAGGGGAGATTGCGAAGCGCCCTCTTGAGCGTCGAATCTTCGCTGTCGGTGACCAGAACCCCCTTCCTAATGTCAAGGGCCCTGCCTATCGAGGCAATATCCTTCGTTTTCCCGCTTTCGATTTTTAGGTCCTCGACCACCTTGATCGCGCCCTCTTTCGCCTTAAGGGAGAACAGCGCCCTGTACGCCGCGCTTCTCATCGCCTTGGGAAGCTCTATCCTATAATCGCGGGGTTGTGGCCCGAATATGGTCCCCCCCCCCTTCCACTGTGGGGCCCTGGTGCTTCCCTGGCGCGCCCTGCCGGTCCCCTTCTGCTTGTACGGCTTCGAGCCGCCGCCGCTAACGAACGATCTTTCCTTGGCGCAGTGGGTCCCCTGCCTGAGGTTGGCGTTCGCGGCCTTTATCAGTTCGTATATGAGAACATCGTTTATTCTGGCGTTGAATACACGATCGTCCAGCTCTACCTGGCCGATCACCTTGCCGTCTTTTGATAACTTTTCGAGGATCATCGCGCGCCCGCCTACTTCTCTTTGACTGTGATCAGGGAATCTTTGCGCCCCGGAATGGCCCCGGAAATAAGAACGATATTCCTGTCCTTTAAAACCTTCACGATTTTGAGGTTTTTGACCGTCACGCGTCCGCCGCCGTCCCTTCCCGGCATCTTCTTTCCCTTCCAGACCTCGCCGGGGTATGTATGGGCCCCTATCGAACCGGGGGCTCGATGGAAATCCGAGCCATGCGTTTTGCGGCCTCCGCCGAAACCATGACGCTTCATCGCCCCGGTAAAGCCCTTGCCCTTTGTGATGCCGGTCACCGTTACCACCTGGTTTTCGGCGAAAATCTCGCAGGTCACCACACTGCCCACATCGAGGGATTCATCGAAAATCTCGACCTCACCCAAGACGCGCTTGGGGGCGATGTTCTTCCTTTTTAAATCACTCAAAAGCGGCCTGGTCAGCTTGCGCTCCGGTACGTCCTCAAACCCCAGCTTGAGAGCCGAATATCCGTCCTTTTCGGGCGTCTTTTTCTGTACAACGACACAGGGTCCGAGCGTGCATACCGTAACCGGTACCATCGTGCCGTCTTCGGCTATATGCTGGCTCATTCCGATTTTTCTGCCTATCAGCGCCTTTTTCATCGCACCAACCCATACTCAATAAGAGAATAATTCCTCAAAAGCTTCACTGAAGCAAATTAGACGTGTGAAGAATCTCAAACCCGGGTTCAGGATTTTATGTCAACAGAGACACCGGCGGGGAGTTCGAGCTTCATCAGCGCCTCGACCGTATCCGAGTTCGGATCGATGATGTCGATCAGACGCTTATGAGTGCGTATCTCAAATTGTTCACGCGACTTCTTATTGACGTGCGGCGACCTCAGAACGCAGTACTTCTCGATCTTGGTGGGCAGTGGAATCGGGCCCGCCACCCGCGCTCCGCTTCTGTTCGTCGTCGCGACTATCTTGGCCGCCGACTGGTCAAGCAGCTTGGCGTCGAAAGACCGCAACTTGACCCTGATTTTTTGCCCTGTAATCTTCGCCACTTTGGTATCCTGTTCGAACTAAGCTTGGTCTGTCAGATCTAAACACAAAGGCGTATGTCATAATAACCGCCGGCCGCTGAAGGAAGCGGCCGGACAACTATTCAGGCACAGGCCTATTAATTCAAGTTATTTTTACAATTTATTCCAGGATCTTGGTAACAACCCCGGCGCCGACCGTTCTCCCGCCCTCGCGGATCGCAAACCGAAGGGTTTCCTCCATCGCGATCGGCGTAATAAGCTCCACCGTCATCGTGATGTTGTCACCAGGCATAACCATCTCCACGCCCTCGGGCAGTTCGATCATGCCGGTCACGTCCGTGGTTCGGAAATAGAACTGGGGACGATAGTTATTGAAGAAAGGAGTGTGCCTCCCTCCCTCTTCCTTGGAAAGCACGTATACCTCGCCAAGGAACTTCTTGTGGGGGGTGATGGAACCGGGTTTGGCGAGCACCTGTCCGCGCTCAACCTCCTCTTTCGCCGTGCCGCGAAGCAGGCAGCCCACATTGTCGCCGGCCACGCCCTCGTCCAATATCTTGCGGAACATCTCGACGCCGGTGCAAACCGTCTTCTTGGTCTCGACAAAACCCACGATCTCGACTTCCTCTCCGGTTTTCACCATCCCGCGCTCAATTCTTCCGGTCACAACCGTTCCGCGGCCGGTAATGGAGAAAACGTCCTCGATCGGCATTAGGAAGGGCTTGTCCTTGGCGCGCTCCGGGGTCGGGATATAGGAATCCAGCGCATCGGCGAGCTTGAGAATGGGGCCGCAGGCCTCACAATCCGCCTTTCCGCAGCCGCACTCCATGGCCTTGAGAGCGGAGCCGGGAACGATTGGAATCTCGTCACCGGGATATTCATACTTGCTCAGAAGCTCACGGACTTCCATCTCGACGAGCTCGATGAGTTCGGCGCGGTCGGCCGGATCGAGCTGGTCGACCTTGTTAAGGAAAACTACGATATAGGGAACGTTAACCTGGCGGGCCAGGAGAACGTGCTCCTTCGTCTGGGGCATGGGGCCATCGGTGGCCGCGACCACGAGAATGGCGGCGTCCATCTGCGCGGCGCCGGTTATCATGTTCTTGATATAATCGGCATGGCCCGGGCAGTCAACATGGGCATAATGACGGTTCTTGGTCTCATATTCCTGGTGGGAGGTCGCGATCGTTATGCCGCGCGCCTTCTCCTCGGGAGCGTTGTCAATCTGATCGTAGTTGATCGCCTTGTTCTTTCCGCCTATGGCCGCCGCGAGGCATTTGGTTATCGCGGACGTCAAGGTGGTCTTGCCATGGTCGATATGTCCAATCGTCCCTACGTTAACATGCGGTTTCGACCTGTCAAATTTTTCCTTTGCCATTGTATTTCTCCTTAAAAATTATTCGTCGATAGATGATACCCGCGCTTCACACGGCATCCAACCGGGCCCTCGCGCTCACAGAATACCGGCGATATTGTGCTATTTACAAGTAAAAGAGGATGGAAATCCAGAAAACTTACAGGACATCCTCGCCCGTGCATACAAAATCCGAGTGTATGAATTTAAAAAATACGGGCCCATTCTGTCAACAAATTAATTCCTATTCTTGTCATTTTTGGGATGTTTCCGTCCGTCACATCCCGGCATTTTTCAGTAGAGCCTGCCCGTCAGGCGCGCCACGATGGTCTCCGTAATGGATCTTGGGACCTGGTCGTAATGGCTGAACTGGAGGGTGTGCGAGGCCCTGCCCTGGCTCAGGGAGCGCATCCCGGTCGCGTACCCAAATACCTCCGAGAGCGGCACGTGAGCGTCTATCACCCTTAACTGCCCCTGCATCCCGATCCCATCTATCTTTCCGCGGCGGCTGTTTATGTCGTTAATGATATCGCCCATGTATTCCTCGGGGACCACCACCTCCAGTTTCATGATGGGCTCAAGCAGAGTCGGCTCGGCCTTGCGCGCCCCGTCCTTAACGGCCACTGTCGCCGCTATTCTGTACGCCACATCGACCGAATCCGCCTCGTTGTAGGACGATCCGACAAGCGCCACCTTTACGTCCACCATCCGATAACCGGCAAGAACCCCGGCCTCCATCGCGTCGCGGACGCCGCTTTCGATTACCGGGACAAAAGCCTCCGGAATCACTCCTGCCTGGAGCCGGTTTTCGAACAGAATTCCCGACGCTGGCTTCGCGGGCTCGAGAACGAGCACGACATGGCCAAACTGGTTTTTTGCGCCTATCTGCCTTTCGTACCGGTTCTCCATCTCGACCCTGCGGGTGATGGTTTCCTTGTACGCAACCTGGGGCTTGCCGATATTGGCGCTTACATTGAATTCGTTCGTAAGCCTGTCGATTATGATCTCAAGATGGAGTTCGCCCATGCCCGAAATCAGGTTCTGCCCTGTATCTTCATCGACCTTGACCCTGAATGTCGGGTCCTCGTCCTCCAGACGATGGAGGGCGGCGTTCATCTTGTCCTGGTCGGCCTTGCTGCGCGGCTCTATCGCGATTGAAATTACGGGCTCCGGAAACTCCATTTTTTCGAGAAGTATCGGTGACTTTTCGTCACAGAGGGTGTCGCCCGTGCGGGCCGACTTTAGCCCCACAAGCGCGACGATGTCTCCGGTATAGACCTCCGAGACCTCCTCCCTGTCGTTTGCGTGCATCCGCAGGATTCTTCCAATGCGCTCCTTTCTCCCATCGGTGACATTCAGCGCGGCGTCCCCTGTCCTGATATGCCCCGAATATACCCGCATATACGAGAGCCTCCCCACATATGGGTCCGACATGATCTTAAAGACCAAAGCCGAAAACGGCTCCTTGTCGCTCGCCTCACGCAACTCGACCTGTTCCAGTTTCTTCGGGTTATGCCCTTCGACGGGCTTGATGTCCCTGGGGGAGGGAAGATAATCCACGATCGCGTCCAGTAGGGGCTGCACTCCGCGGTTTTTAAGCGCGCTTCCGCAGAAAACCGGAAAGAAATCCAATGAAAGGGTAAGCTCGCGGATGGCCTTTCGGACAAGGCTCTCATCCAATTCGGCACCCTCGATAAATGCCTCCATTATCTCGTCATTTCCCTCCGAAAGCGCGTCGATCAGCCGCTCGCGGTACCCCGCGGCGATGTCCGCATATTCGGGCGGTATCTCCTTCTCTTCAAAATGCTCGCCTGCCTGATCCGTCCATACTATGCTCTTCATCCGAACCAGATCGACCACTCCGGCGAATCGGTCCTCCGCTCCCATCGGCACCTCGAGCGCCAGTGGACGCGCGAATAATTTATCCCTTATCATCGCCAGGCAGCGTTCGAAATCGGCGCCGACGCGGTCCATTTTATTGACAAAGCAGATTCTGGGAATATGATAGCGGTCGGCCTGCCTCCATACCGTTTCGGATTGCGGCTCGACCCCGGCCACTCCGTCGAAAACGGCGATGGCGGAATCCAGAACCCTCAGGGAACGCTCGACCTCCATGGTAAAGTCGACATGGCCGGGGGTGTCTATTATATTGATGCGCGTGTTTTTCCACATGGTAGTTGTGGCGGCGGCGGTGATGGTGATCCCCCGCTCCTTTTCCTGCGCCATCCAGTCCATCTCGGCCGTGCCCTCGTGCACCTCGCCCAGCTTGTAGGTTTTACCGGTATAATAGAGTATGCGCTCCGTAAGCGTGGTCTTGCCGGCATCTATGTGCGCCATAATGCCGATATTCCTGGTCCTGTTTAAAGGAAGCTCCCTTCCCATGATCCCATTTCCCTTTCTCTAAAATCGTCCGGAGCAAAGCCGGTCCCATCCGCTCCTATCCACGCGTCTGAATCTCCGCCGGGTCGACACCACGTGCGCCGGTCGGCCCGTCCCCATATACATAAATACCAGGGGTTTCCCCTGGTATTTATATTATTTATCGAAAAGATTCTCTTTCAGAATTTGTAATGCGAGAAGGCCTTGTTGGCCTCCGCCATCTTGTGCGTGTCTTCCTTCTTTTTAATTGTGGTGCCGGTATTGTTGTACGCGTCCATCAGCTCGCCGGCGAGCTTCTGGAACATCGTCTTCTCCGAGCGGGAGCGCGAATAGTTTATAATCCAGCGGATACCGAGCGCCTGGCGCCGTTCCGGACGTATCTCGACAGGAACCTGGTAGGTCGCGCCACCCACTCTCCGGGACTTCACCTCGACTACCGGCTTCACGTTTTCCAGCGCCTGCATAAAAATCTCGGCGGGGTTCTTTTTGGCCCTCTGCTCGAGTATGTCCATGGCCCTATAAAATATGGCCTCCGAAACCCCCTTCTTGCCCTCATACATCATACAGTTAATAAACTTGGTGATGAGCACGCTGCCGTACTTGGGATCGGGCAGCACCTCCCGCTTAATGGGTCTTCTTCTCCTTGACATCGTATCCTCTTTATTCGCTATCCTTTAATTTCATCCACGCAATCAGGCCTTAGGCCTCTTGGAACCGTACTTGGACCGGCTCTTCCGGCGCGAGTCGACACCCAGCGAATCGAGCGTTCCGCGAACGATATGATATCGCACCCCGGGAAGGTCCTTCACCCTTCCGCCCCGGACCAAAACGGCCGAGTGCTCCTGAAGATTATGCCCGATGCCCGGGATGTAGGCGGTTACCTCTATCCCGTTGGTCAGGCGCACACGGGCGATCTTGCGAAGCGCCGAGTTCGGCTTCTTCGGCGTCACCGTCATCACGCGGGTGCATACGCCTCGCTTTTGCGGGCAGGACTTCAGGGCGGGCGATTTGGATTTCTTCTTCTTGCTTTCCCGTCCAATACGAATAAGCTGATTGATAGTTGGCATCTTTACTCCTCTATAATGACCGTATATAATCTCCGCTACAGGCGGCCGGACGAGAAGTCCGGCCAGACGTGGACAGAGAGAATCTACCCGGCGAGTGGCTTTACCCTTGAAATTTTAGGCCCCTTTTGTCAAGGATTTTATTGCTCCGCCGCTTGCTCCTCCATGTCCAGCGGTTTTTCCGCCTGGACACCATCCAGATCGCCAGGTTCGTTCTGATATACCTCTATTCTATCGTGCGCCCTGACGCCGGTCCCTGCGGGGATAAGGTGGCCTATTATGACATTCTCCTTGAGGCCCCGCAGCTGGTCGACCTTGCCCTTTATCGCCGCATCCGTAAGCACCCGTGTCGTCTCCTGAAAGGAAGCCGCCGAAATGAAGGATTCGGTATTCAGGGCCGCCTTGGTAATGCCCATCAGCACCGGAATCGCGGTTGCGGGCTTGCCCCCCTCACTCAGCACCCGCTCGTTCTCGTCCATAAAATCGAACTTGTCGATAATCTGCTCTATAACGAAGGTCGTATCTCCCGGCTCGGTTATACGGACCTTGCGCAACATCTGGCGCACGATTATCTCGATGTGCTTGTCGTTGATCGCGACACCCTGCAGGCGATACACCCCCTGGATTTCGTTGACGAGGAACCTCTGAAGCTCCCTGGGCCCCTTGATGGCGAGAATGTCGTGGGGGTCGATCGGCCCATCATCTATCTTCTCCCCCTTGCCTATCCAGTCACCATCGAGCACGCGCAGGAACTTGGACGATGGAATCGAATATTCCTTTTCGACCTTGTCCTCTCCGGCAATTATAATCTTACGTTTGTTCTTGACCGTGTCGCCTATCGTGACCTTTCCGTCGATTTCCGAAAGGGTCGCCGCGTCTCGCGGAGTACGCGCCTCGAAGAGCTCCGCAACCCTGGGAAGACCGCCGGTAATATCCTTGGTTTTCTCGACCTCGCGCGGTATTTTCGCCAGAACGGCCCCCGCCCTGACGGTTTCTTCGCTGTGCACCACCAGATGCGCGCCCTTTGGAAGAAGATATGTCGTGGCCTCCCCGGAGGCTGGAAAGACGTCTATGCGGGGCTGAAGCTTCTCGGTCTTGTATTCCACGATAACGCGCTTCATGTTGCCGGTGAGGTGGTCCATCTCCTCCCTCATGCTCTTGTTGAGCTCGATATCTACGAATTCGACACGCCCGGCCCCCTCCGTAATGATGGGCTCCAGCCATGGGTCGAACGAGGCCAGTATCTCGCTCCGGTCGTAGAACTTTCCCTCCCTGGCGTATATTTCCGTGCCCACATTTACGGGGATGGAATGCGGGTCGCCGAGAATGGATATCTTCTTTTTATCGAGTTTTATAAATCCCGCGTTTTTCGAGGTGATGTTCTCCCCGGATGGATCCTTCGCCACGATGGACCCGGAGTAAATCTTGTCGCCCTCGTTTACCACCGGTTCGGCGTCTCCCTTAAGCGCGATCTCGGCGATAACGCGCTGCACCACCATGTATCCCCTACGCACGGATATGGTCTTCTTCTCCTCCGTGCGGATGGTGCGGAATGTCAGGTTTTTAAGGTATACCGGATAATTGAGCTTGATCTCGCTCTCTTCGACGGAGCGCGAGGCTATGCCTCCAATATGGAATGTTCTCATCGTAAGCTGAGTTCCCGGCTGGCCTATGGACTGCGCCGCGATTATCCCCACCGCCTCGCCGATATCGACCGCGCGGGCCGTCGCCAGGTTTCGCCCGTAGCATTTGGCGCACGCCCCGTGACGGGCCTCGCATGTCAGCACCGAACGGATCTCGATGGAGTCTATGTTCAGCTCGTCTATCCTCGCCGCGACCTCTTCGGTCACTATCTCGTCGGCGCCGCAGATGACCTCCCCGGTCACCGGGTTCTCGAGATCGTACAGAAGCGTCCTTCCGAGCGCCCTGGAGCCGAGTGACTCTATGACCTCGTCCCCTTCCTTTATCGGAATGAGATCGATCCCCACGGTGGTGCCGCAATCGTCCATGGTAACGACGACGTCCTGCGCTATGTCCACCAGGCGCCTCGTGAGATAACCGGCGTCCGCGGTCTTAAGCGCGGTGTCCGCCAGACCCTTGCGCGCTCCGTTGGTCGAGATGAAGTATTCGAGCACGGTCAGCCCCTCGCGGAAATTCGCGCGGATCGGCACGTCGATTATCTCGCCCGAGGGTTTCGCCATAAGGCCCCGCATTCCGGCGAGCTGGCGTATCTGCTGCTTCGAGCCCCTGGCCCCCGATTGTGCCATCAGGAAAATCGGGTTAAGCCCGGATAGATTGCTTTCCAGCTCCTCGAGCATGTTGTCGGCGATGATTTCATTAGTGTTGGTCCAAACGTTGATCACCCTGTTGTAACGCTCTTCGTTGGTGATGTATCCGTTACGATATTCGTTTTCTATCTCTTCGACCTTCTTGTCGGCCTCGCTGATAATCTGGGGCTTCTTCGAAGGCACGGCGATATCGGAAACGCTTATGGTCGGGGCGAAAAGCGTCGCGTACTTATAGCCGGCCTCTTTGATATCGTCCAGGACCTTGACGGTCGCCGTCGGGCCATAGGCGCGGAATATGCCGGAAATGATCTTAGAAAGGCCCTTGTCGTTGATTACAGTATTGACGAAGGGATAGCCCTCGGGGAGGACCTTGTTGAAGAGCAGCCTCCCGGGGGTGGTCTCCACGAACTGCCCGTCCATCCAGAATTTTATTTTGGAGCGGATGTTGACCTGTCCGCAGTCTATGGCCCTTAGGACCTCGCTCTCTTCATCGAAGTAACTGCCCGTTCCCGCGGCGTCCGGAAGCTCCATGGTAAGGTAGAATATCCCCAGAACGATATCCTGCGTCGGGGTTACGATGGGCTGCCCGTTCGCCGGCGAAAGCAGATTGTTCGCCGAGAGCATGAGCGTCCAGCACTCGATCTGGGCCTTGGGGGAAAGCGGCACATGCACCGCCATCTGGTCGCCGTCGAAGTCGGCATTGTACGCGTGGCATACCAGCGGGTGCAGGCGAATCGCCTTCCCCTCGACGATGATCGGCTCGAACGCCTGGATGCCGAGACGGTGGAGCGTCGGCGCGCGATTGAGGAGCACCGGATGCTCGGATATCACCTCTTCCAGGACCTCCCACACCTCGGGGCGTTCGTTTTCCACCATCTTTTTGGCGGATTTAATGTTCTGCACGTAGTCCTTGTCGACAAGGCGCTTCATGATGAACGGCTTGAAGAGTTCGATCGCCATCTTTTTCGGCAGGCCGCATTGATAGAGTTTTAGTTCCGGTCCGATAACGATTACCGAGCGGCCCGAATAATCCACGCGCTTGCCCAGCAGGTTCTGGCGGAAACGGCCCTGTTTACCCTTTAGCATGTCCGAGATCGATTTCAGCGGACGATTGCCCTTCCCCTTCACCGCCCGCTTGCGGCGGCTGTTGTCGAAAAGCGCGTCAACCGCCTCCTGTAGCATTCTTTTCTCGTTGCGCACGATTATCTCGGGGGCGCGCAGCATAAGAAGCCTCTTCAGGCGGTTATTACGGTTTATGACGCGGCGGTACAGGTCGTTAAGGTCGGATGTCGCGAAACGCCCTCCGTCAAGCTGCACCATCGGGCGGAGCTCCGGGGGTATCACCGGAATAACGTCCAGGATCATCCAATCGGGTTTGTTGCCCGAGTCGCGGAAAGCCTCTATGATCTCGAGCCGCTTAATTAGCTTTTTGTCGACGCGGGACTCTTTTTCGAGAATCTCGGTCCTCAGCATTCGCGATTCCTCGTCCAGATCGATGCCGAGAAGGAGCTCCTTGATCGCCGCGGCCCCCATGTCCGCGACGAAGGTATCGCCGTATTTTTCGTAATAGAAATTGAAACTCTCCTCGTCGAGAACATCACCCCTTTTGATGTTGTCCTCCTCGGCCTCTCCGGGCTCTATGACGATATATTTCTCGTAATAGAGCACCGACTTGAGCGAATTGACCGTCATGTTGAGAAGAAGCCCCATGCGCGACGGTACCGAGCGGTAATACCAGATGTGGGCGACCGGGCAGGCAAGCTCTATGTGCCCCCCCCTTTCCCGGCGCACCTTGTAATGGGTAACCTCCACGCCGCAGCGGTCGCAGACCACCCCCTTGTAGCGGATGGACTTGAACTTGCCGCAGTAGCACTCCCACTCCTTCGTCGTACCGAAGATTTTCTCGCAGAAAAGGCCGTCGCGCTCCGGCTTGAGCGTTCGGTAGTTCAGCGTTTCTGGTTTCTTTACCTCTCCGTACGACCAGTCGCGAATGAGGTCTGGGGAGGCGAGCCGTATCTGCATCGAATTGAAATCGTTAAAATCCCTCATTGTTCATCCTTCTACAGTAAAGATGTCCTCGAAAAGCGCGTTTCACTCATATATTCTGCAGCGTGTCGATCTTGATCTTCCTTTTGGGCTTGCTGAATCCCTCGCTCCATTCGGAGAGGCTTATTTCGTTGCCGCTTTCGTCGTAGATCTTCACGTCCAGCGCAAGGCCCCGGAGCTCCTGCACCAGCACGTTAAAGGATTCCGGTATGCCCGGAGCCGTAGTGTTGATCCCCTTCACTATGGCCTCGTATATACGAGCGCGGCCCAGCATATCGTCCGATTTTACGGTAAGCAGCTCCTGCAGTGTATATGCCGCGCCGTAAGCCTCGAGCGCCCATACCTCCATCTCCCCCAGCCGCTGGCCGCCGAACTGGGCCTTGCCGCCGAGGGGCTGCTGTGTAACCAGGGAGTAGGGCCCCGTGGAACGCGCGTGTATCTTGTCGTCCACCATGTGGGCGAGCTTCAGCATGTATATCTGGCCGACCATAACCCGGTTTTCAAAAGGCTTTCCGGTCCTTCCATCGTAGAGCACGCTCTTCGAATCCTCTGGCAGGCCGGCCTTTTTCAGATACTCGCGTATATCCGGCTCCTCGGCTCCGTCGAATATCGGCGTCTCAATGAGAAGGTTAAGCTCCTTCGCGGCCCATCCAAGTTCCGTCTCGAGAAGCTGCCCCAGGTTCATACGGGAGGGGACGGAAAGCGGGTTCAGCATGATATCGATGGGGGTCCCGTCGGGGAGATAGGGCATGTCGTAAGCCGGCACAACGCGCGAGATGACCCCCTTGTTCCCATGGCGCCCCGCCATCTTGTCGCCGACCGAGATTTTTCTTTTGGTCGCTATGTAGACCTTTACGAGCTCCTCAACTCCGGGAGCGAGCTCGTCCCCGTTTTCGCGCGAAAAGCGCTTAACGTCCAGGATTATGCCCTCGATGCCGTTTGGCACGCGCAGGGATGTGTCTCGCACCTCCCGCGCCTTCTCCCCGAAGATGGAATGTAAAAGCTTGTACTCGGGAGTGAGGTCCTGTTCGCCCTTCGGCGTCACCTTGCCGACGAGTATGTCGTCCGGATTGACGTAGGCCCCTACGCGCACAACGCCGTCCTGGTCGAGATCACGGAAGGCCTTTTCGGAAAGGTTCGGGATGTCCCTGGTAATGACCTCGCGGCCCAGTTTGGTTTCGCGGGCCTCGATCTCGAATTGCTCCACGTGCACCGAGGTGAATATGTCCTCCTGTACAAGGCGCTCGGATATCAGGATGGCGTCCTCGAAGTTGTACCCCATCCAGGGCATAAAGGCGACGAGTATGTTCTTCCCTAGGGCCAGCCTTCCGCTGTCGGTGGCGGGACCGTCGGCGATTACATCGCCCGCCTTTATCCTCTGCCCCTCGCGCACGATCGGCGTCTGGTTGAAGCACGTCCCCTGGTTGGTTCGCTTGAATTTAAGAAGCGGATACTCATCGATCTCTCCGCCGGAGGTCTTGATCTTTATCATCTTGGCGTCGGAGTAGACCACCTCTCCGCCACGCGCAGCCGCTAAAAGCACGCCCGAGTCGTAGGCGGCCGCGGCCTCGATTCCGGTCCCCACCAGGGGCGTCTCCGAGGTAAGCAGCGGCACCGCCTGGCGCTGCATGTTCGAACCCATCAGCGCCCGGTTTGCGTCGTCGTGCTCCAGAAACGGGATCAGACAGGTCGAAACCGAAAAGACCTGCGAGGGCGAAACGTCCATGTATTGGATCTCATTGGCCTTTTTATACGGGAAGTTTCCCCTGTTCCTGGCCGGGTTAAGGCCTTTCATCAGATTGCCATGATCGTCGAGTGGAGCGTTCGCCTGCGCTATGAAGTACCGGTCCTCCATGTCGGCGGTCAGATAGTCGACCCTGTCGGACAGCTTGCCCTTCTCCACGGCCCTGTAAGGCGTCTCGAGAAACCCGTAGTCGTTGATTCGCGCATAAGTGCTCATGGACACAATCAGTCCTATGTTCGGCCCCTCCGGGGTCTCGATCGGGCACATCCTTCCATAATGGGATGGATGCACGTCGCGCACCTCGAATCCGGCGCGCTCCCGCGAGAGTCCGCCGGGCCCCAAAGCGTTAAGCCTGCGTTTGTGGGTAAGCTCGGCCAGCGGATTGGTCTGGTCCATGAACTGTGAGAGCTGGCTCGAACCGAAAAACTCGTTTATCACGGCTGTAATGGGCTTTATGCTAATAAGCGCCTGCGGCGTCACCTGGTCGAGGTCCTGAATCGTCATCCTCTCCTTAATGACGCGCTCCATGCGCTGAAAGCCCACCTTTATCTGGTTCATTATCAGTTCGCCGACCGAGCGGACCCTGCGGTTGCCCAGATGGTCGATATCGTCCACATGGTATCCGTCCGCCTCGGCGATGAGGAAGAGGAGGTATTTCACGGACGCGACAATGTCTTTTTTGGTAAGCGTCTCCTCCTTTGGAGCGTCTGGGCCGCCGTAGCCGAATTCCCTCATGTGGTCGAACTTTTTATTGATCTTGTATCGGCCAACGGCCCCGAGGTTGTATGTCCGCGGATTGAAAAAGAGCCTGTCGAGTTCGTTGCGGGCATTGTCAATATTGGACGGCTCGCCCGGCCTCAGGTTCTGGTGCATCTTTAGGATCGCCTCTACAGAACTCTTGCATTCATCCTTTTCGAGAGAATTATAAAGATACGCGTCGTCCTTGTTGTTCGGGAATTCGATGAGGCTTACTTCCTTAACCTTCTCTTCCCTCAGCCGGTCAATTATATCGATATTGATCCTGCCGGCGGCCTCTATGATCACCTCGCCCGTTTCCTTGCTCACAACGTCCCTGGCCACGCGTCTCCCAATAAGCCCCTCGAAGGCCTCTTCGCTGGAGAGCTTTACGGTCCTGGTGTCGTAGAACAGGGCGACCACCTCGTCGTTCGTTTCGTATTCGAGCGCCTTGACGAGCTGGGTAATGGGGAACTTTTTTTTGCGGTCTATCCGCGCCACGAGGTAACCCTTGGAGTCCATCTCGAACTCCAGCCAGGAACCCCTGTCGGGAATCACCCGTACCGTGTAGACGCGTTCTATCTCGTCATAGGAGAAGAAGATACCCGGCGAGCGGTGGAGCTGGTTGACCACGACCCGTTCGGCGCCGTTTATAATGAAGGTGCCGCGCGGCGTCATCAGCGGTATATCGCCCATATAGACGGTTTGCTCACGGACCTCCATGCTGTCCTTTTTAATAAGACGAATCGTCGCCTTTAGCGGCGCGGCGTATGTCGCATCCCGCTCCTTGCATTCTATTTCAGGGTATTTGGGCGTTCCGATCTCGTAATTGAGAAACTCGAGAACGACATCCTCATGCGGGCTTTCTATCGGAAAGACCTCCTCGAAAACCGCCTGGAGGCCCTGGCTTTTCCTTTTATTGGGCGCGATTTTATCCTGTAAAAACCACTCGTAGGATTTCAGTTGTATTTCGATGAGGTTCGGCAGGTCGAGTTTCGAGCCGATTTTACCGAAATTCAATACGTTTCTTGCTTTTTGCATGGACGGACTATCCTCGGTTACCATGATCTGAAATCAACGATCGGGTGCTTCTTTATGAAGATTACGACTCCGAACAGGGCGATTAGATACGGGCATGCGCGCTATAAGTACGTATAGTACCCATCCAATGAGCGCTTCGTCCAGATTTTTTACCAAAAATGCAAAAATTCCCCAGTCTAAATAGAGACACCGATAGGTTTGACTGCTTGGCAATCAAACCTATCGGATTCGCCTGGATTGATAAACCGCCGTTTAAAGTGAAATCGAAGATGGGCGGTGCTCCGCTTACTTAATATCGACCGTAGCGCCGGCCGCGACCAGCTGTTCCTTAATCTTCTCCGCCTCTTCCTTCGTCACCTTCTCTTTAACCGCTTTACCGCCGGCTTCAACGAGGTCTTTCGCCTCCTTGAGGCCAAGGCCGGTTATGGCGCGGACCTCCTTGATGACGTTAATCTTGTTGTCGCCGAAACCGGTAAGGATAACGTCGAACTCGGTTTTCTCCTCGGCCGCCTCCTGGGCCGGGGCGCCGGCGCCGACCGCGGCCACCGCGACCGGAGCGGCGGCGGAAATACCGAACTTTTCTTCCATCGCCTTTACAAGCTCAGCCGCTTCGACGAGCGTAAGGCTGCCGATAGCATCGAGCAGTTCCTGGGTGGAAAGTTTAGCCATTGTTTTACTCCTTATACTTAGTGAAATTATTCAAGTTAATACGGTTAATCCGTAAAAACCTATAAGGGTAAAGCCAGGTTGTGTAATGACACCTCTTCAGCACAGTGCTGATGTTTTGAAATCACAAACCACTTGCAACCCTTAACGACTTTATAAAAAACCCTACAGGGCGTTTTTCCCCGCCACGGCGTCGATTCCCCTCGCAAGGGAAGCCATTATCTGATTGATGCCTACCGCGATCTTCGTCCCCGGCCCGTTAACGAGCGACATCACCTGAGAGAGCAGGACCTCTCTCGAGGGAAGGTCGGCAATCTGCTTGACCTGGTCGGCGCTGTACACAACGTCGTCGAGCAGGCCCATCGAGAACGCGAATTTCTCCTGTTCTTTCGAAAAGTCCCTGAGGACCTTGGCGATCTCACCGACATCGTCCTTGATAAAAACTACTCCAATGGGCCCTTTAAGGTGCTGGTCGATGCTGACCGCGCCGACCTCGCTCATCGCGCGCTTGAACAGATTGTTTTTTACTACCTTATATTCTCCGCCCTTTTCGCGTATCTTTCTGCGCAGTTCGGACAGGCTCTTGACCTTTATACCTGAATAATTTGTCAGGATGATGTTCTTTCTTTCCTGGAGCCTGCGTGCAAGGTCGGCGACCTCATCGATCTTGTATTGCTTGACCATTACTTTTCGATCCCCTTATGGTTTATTTTGACGCCGGGCCCCATGGTCGAGGATATATGAAGCGACCGTATATAATTGCCCTTCGCGTCGGAGGGCTTGTCTTTCACTATCTGGTTATAGAAGGCCTTTATGTTGTCCACCAGCGTAGCGGTCTCAAAGGATATCTTTCCAACCCCCAGGTTCACGACGCCGGTCTTGTCCGCCTTGTACTCGACGCGCCCGCCCTTGAGCTCCTTGATGATTCCCTTTACGTCCTCGGTCACGGTGCCTGCCTTGGGTTTGGGCATGAGGCCCTTTTTTCCGAGCACCGGCCCGAGTTTGCCAACTTCCTTCATCATGTCCGGGGTCGCGACGACGGCCTGAAAGTCGATCCACCCCTCTTTTATCTTCTCGATAAGGTCCTCGGCGCCGACATAATCGGCGCCGGCCTCGCGGGCCTCCTTTTGTTTGTCGCCCTTGCAGATAACGAGAACCTTTATCTGCTTGCCGGTGCCGCCGGGAAGGGTCACCGAGCCCCTTACATTCTGGTAGCTCTTGTGCACAAGCTTCATGGAGGCTTCGACAGTCTCGTCGAACTTAGCGAACTTGAGCTCCTTGATTTTTCCGACCGCCTCCTCCAGCGAGTAGAGCGTTGACTTGTCGATCCTGCTGCGCGCATCGGTTATTTTCTTGCCGCGATCCATTGTGCATCCTCATCGATTCTTTATGCTTTATTAATGCCGGGCCCCGTCTACACCGGGGCGCCCGCCCTAATTTTCGTTCAGTCCACCACCTCAACGCCCATCGAACGCGCCGTACCCGCGATGATGTCCGCCGCGGCGTCGATGGTGTTAGCGTTCAGGTCGGGCATCTTTATTTTGGCGATGTCCTCGAGCTGTTTGCGCGTAATTCTGCCGACCTTCGTTTTGTTGGGCTCGTTCGAACCCTTCTCGATGCCAAGGGTCTTCTTTATAAGCACTGAAGCCGGAGGCGTCTTGATGACAAAGGTATAGGAACGGTCTTCGTATACGGTTATAACCACCGGAAGGATGGTCCCGTCCTGGTCCTTGGTGCGCTCGTTGAATGCCTTGCAGAATTCCATGATGTTCAGGCCATGCTGGCCGAGCGCGGGCCCTACTGGAGGGGCCGGATTGGCCTTGCCGCCGGGTATCTGCAGCTTTATCTCGGCCGCGACCTTTTTCTTCTTTTTAGGTGTTACTGGTGCCATCGCCCTGTCCTTGCTACGTTAGTATAATCGCCGCATAAGCGTATCGTCAGATCTTTCCGACCTGAAGGAAATCCAGCTCGACCGGCGTCCCACGGCCGAAAATCTCCACTTTCACCCTAAGCCGTCCCTTCTCGGGATAGACCTCCTCGATCACCCCGCTGAAATTATTGAACGGCCCGTCTATTACCTTAACATGCTCGCCAACCGAAAAATCCATGACCACGGAGACCTTCTCCTTGGCCTTCTGCTCGCCCATCTGATCGAACAGTGCGTTAACCTCGTTCCTTGAAAGAGGTTTCGGCTTGTTGGTGCCGTAAGCCCCGACGAAGCTCGTCACGCCCGGAGTATTCTTTACCAGCACCCAGGTCTCGTCATCCAATTCCATCTCTATAAGCACGTATCCGGGAAAAAACTTGCGTGATTTCACGCGCTTTTTCCCGTCCTTTATCTCCGGCACCTCTACCGTCGGAACCTTGATCTGAAAGACCTTCTCGACATAGCCGAGGTTTTGGACCTTCTTCTCCAGGGCGAGCTTGACCTTGTTCTCGTGCCCGGAATACGTATGGATAACATACCATTCCTTTGCCATGGTCAGCCGATTACCTTTTTAACAAGAGACATCAACGCCGAATCCACGAGCCACAGGAAAAGGGAAACGACTATGACCGACACTATCACCACCATCGTGAAACTGGTCACCTCGTCCCTGTCCGGCCAGGTCACCTTTTTCAGCTCTTCGCGCGCCTCTTTGACATATGTCACAATCTTATTGAACACGCACCACCTTCCAATGCCCTGATATGCTTCCGGAATTACGCCTTTGTCTCTTTGTGCAGCGTGTGTCTGTTGCAGAACTTGCAGTACTTCTTGACCTCAAGCTTCCCCGTCTGCGTCTTCTTGTTCTTTGTCTGGGAATAATTGCGGTTCTTGCAGTCTTTACATGACAATAGGATTATTTCGCGCATATCTCAACCTGCATTTATAGTAAAAATAAGAGCAAACTATTCGCCGCCCTTTCAACGTCAAGCATTAATTACAAAGCCGGTACCCTCTTCCCGGAAGTTGATCTGGGAGTAGCCGTGAATGCAGAATGCGGACGCCAGTTATGTACATCGATCAGCCCACGACCAGAATCGAACTGGTGACCTTTTGCTTACCATGCAAATGCTCTACCGACTGAGCTACGTGGGCGACAGAGGCACACTATTATTGAAAACAGCCCGTTTTTGTCAATAATAAATTTTGGAAATACCCTTTTCGGCTGGATTATGTAGCTGTAATGAACGACTACTGACGCCGGCGGGCCTGGGAGGCTTGCGCTCCTCCAGCCCGCCGCGGGACTTTATTCCCCTGTCTCGATCACATAGGAGTGGATATCTTCCTTCATGAGCCGGCGTTTCTGGGCCTCGGCCTCTTTTCGCGTGCCAATGCCTTCTATGCGCACCTTGTAAAAATCATTGTCGTGAACAACCACAATCGGCTGCCGCGTGCTGGAGGCCAGCCGTTCCTTTAGGTTTTCGGCCTTTTTCTTCGAATAGAAAGCCCCGGCCTGAATGGCGAAACGGCCGGAGGCATTATCCCTTCCCGCATTGCCATTTACCGTGTAATCCTCCTCGGTTCCGCCTTCCAGATCGCCGCCCGAGACGGGTTCGACCTCCTCCCTGGCCCTGGAGGATATTTTGGGAGCGCCACCCTTGCCGAGGATTTGAATACCCACTTTGGCCTCCCCCTCAGGGAGCATGTTGAGCTGCCTGGCCGCCCCATAGGAAAGGTCAAGTATGCGGTTTTTCCTATACGGCCCCCTGTCATTGATCCGCACCTTGACGGTTTCACCGTTGTCCAGGTTTTTTACAGCGATCATGGTCCCGAATGGAAGCGTCCGGTGCGCCGCGGTGAGGGCCTTCATGTCGAACCTTTCCCCCGAGGCGGTCATCCGGCCGTGAAATTCCCTCCCGTACCAGGAGGCCATGCCGGTCTGAAAAAATTTATCCTTTTGCGGCGCGGTATCCGCGTTTTCGTCCTCTCGAATCGCGTATTCCCTGTCGGCTTTACCATCCTGCCTGCCGGCCGGTCCATTTCGTTTCCGCGCGGGCTCATATGCCGCATCCCCGGAATCTTCAAATGTATACGCGAATTCATCACCGCTCTGCCTTTGCGATGTCTCCTTACCGGCCAGTCTGTCCCTGGTCAGCGCCTTGTTGGGCGCGCAGGCGCCTATGGTAATCGCAGCCGCTATTCCAAGGAAGAATGCCATCCTGCGTATGCTCGCCATCGTATCATACCTCCACAGGTTCATCTGATTGAATTATCGGAAGCTCCAAAAAAGGCCTTGATATAAAAATCCTTCTTGACCGGAGCGCTTCGGGCGCGTTTTGCTTGATAGCCTGTTACGGATCGGACGAGGTAAAGGATGAGCATCGTTTCCAGCAAACCCACCATCACCCGCAAGGAGCTCGAGAGCGTACTCGACTGCCTTATAAGCGAACGCCTCGATCCCGGCGAGGCTGTAAAAAACCTGGAGATCGAGATTGCCAATCTCACCGGGGTGAGGCATGCCCTGGCCGTCAACTCGCTCACCTCCGCGTACCATCTCGCCTTTCTCGCGTTCGATATTAGGCCCGGCGACGAGGTGATCATCCCCTCGTACTTCGACCCCGCTGCTCTGAGCGCGCTTCGCCAGGCCGGCGGCACGCCGGTGCTTGTCGACCTGGCCGAGGGCTCCCTGTTCCCATCCCCGGAAGGAGTGAAGGGCGGAATTAGCGCCAGAACCCGCGCTGTGGTGGCCGCCCACACCTTCGGCTTTCATGCCCCCATGAGCGAGCTTCGGGAAACCGGGGTGCCGCTCATCGAGGACGCCTCCCATGCCATAGGCTCCGAATGCGAAGAGCGGCCGGCCGGGCAAAGCGGCGCAATTAGCGTAATCTCGTTCGCCCCGTCGATGGTCATCACCACCGGAAACGGAGGCATGGTGTTGACCGACAATTCCCGGTATTATTCCGCCATGCGCGAACTGCGGGGCGGCCCCTCCACCGAACGGCTTGGATTCGATTACACGATGACCGACTTTCAGGCCGCCATGGGGCTCTCGCAGCTTTCACGGCTCCCGGATTTTATCCGCCGCCGCCGGGAGATCTCCCGGGCCTACCACGAGGCAATCAAGACTACGCCCCATAGGGCCCCTTACGCCTTCGGGGAGTCCTTCGTCTACCAGTCCTTCCCCGTACTCTTCGACGCGCCCGCCGAAAAGATCGAAAAATACTGGAAGAAGAGCGGCATAGAGGTTTTACGGCCCTTCCCCGTCGCGCTGCACACCCATCTATCCTTAAGGGCGCTCGATTATCCGAACAGCGACAGGCTTTCAAAAAAGCTTTACGCCCTGCCCATCTATCCGACTCTTACCAGAAAGGAGATCGAAAAAATAACCCGAGCGCTCGGCCGTTTCGTCTGAAGAACGACTGGCCCGGAAGATGGGAGAAAAGCCATGTATATCCTGACGGTAGAAGACAGTTTCGCCTCGGCGCACCAGCTTAGAGGCTACAGCGGCAAATGCGAAAACCTGCACGGCCACAACTGGAGGGTAGTGGTGAGCGTACGGGGTGAGAAACTGAACGACACCGGGCTGCTCGTCGATTTCGGCGACCTGAAAAAGATACTCCGCGCCATTCTCGCCGACCTCGACCACCGCAATCTGAACGAACACCCGGACTTTCTCACCGAAAATCCGAGTTCCGAGAATATTGCCGCCCATATCGCGCGCCGCTACGCAGACAAACTCGCCCCCATTCCCGGCCCGATTTTCCTCGAGTCGATAACGGTATGGGAGTCCGATACATCGCGCTGCACCTACATTCCGGCCCGTTAGCCCGGAAGTGGCCAAATTGGGTCCGCCGCCCTGAAGGGACATAATGCAGCCGATAATTTTTTTGTATTTTTGCTTGATTTTTTCGCACTATTGACGCTTAGGTCATGATGTCGTGAAAATATACCTTATATAGGGGTTAGATCAAATGAAGAAGAACATTCTTGTTCTGTCGCTCGCAATGGTTCTCGCCTTTGCGTTCAGCTTCGCGTTCGTAGGCTGCAAAAAGGACGAAGGCGCCGCTCCCGCAGTCACCGAAGACGTTAAGGACGAAGCGGCCGCTCCCGCCGAGAAGCCTGCCGAAGAGAAGAAGTAAATTCATTTCTTTTCGCGAAAAGGGGGGCATTCGAGAGATCGCCCCCTTTTTTGTGGTCCGCACCGCAAAATGCTTGTTAATTGAACGTTTGAGTGTAATCTAATGGTTCATTCGGGGCCGCTTCCCCGGTTTGCCGTTGTATTGATCACCAGGGATACGGAGTATCGCATAATGGATAAAAACCTCAATCGTGGAGCAGTTGCCGAAGAGGCCGTGGCGATTCTATCGCAGGAAAACATCATCTCCGCGCTTAAAAACGCGGCCGGCGGATCCCCCGAAAAGGACATAGCGGCCGAGTTTGTAAATTCCTACCTCGATTTCATCAAGGAGGTCGTGGGGCACGATATCGAGCGGGGATCGCTTCGCGCGGACTTCGAGATCCGCGACCTGGTGGCGCACGTAAACTCGATGATGCAACAGAAGGACGAGTATATCTATACGACCATGGTAATGCGATGCCCGCTGCATTACCGGAACGTCCATAAGAACCTCACGCGGCAGCCGGAGGGATAAACCCGCCGTTCGTCTCCCGGAGGAACGCTCAGTCCACCGAAAGCGCTATTTCGAATTCGAGCCGCCCTTTCCCGGCGGTGTAGGCCAGAATAAGCGAAGACCCCTGGTAGTTCTTTTCGAAACCGCGGTCGGACTGCGAAACGGTATACACCGGATAACGCAGGAGATCGAAGGCTCGGGAGGATTCCATCGAAATCCTCAATCCGGAGTACCGGTCCGTCAGCGCGAATGATCGCAGGGATCGAGAAACCCCGGTACAATCCAGATACGACATCTCCCTCGAAAGGCCGGGAATCTCGTAATACCGGTCTTCGTCGTGCGCAGCGAGCAGGTTGATGTTCAGCTCGACCCCGAATACCGCACCCGGCGCGATATCCACCGAATACGAGGCCTTAATCCCCGCAGGTCCCGCCCTGAAGGTCAGGCGCTTGACCACCTCCACCTCGCGGCCCTCGAAAATATGGCGCCTGTTCAACCGGACTACGGCCGATTTAGGCTTCTTTTCAACCGCGTATTCGTAAGGAAGATGCCCCATCTCGACCACGTCCGCCTTTCCGTTCATAAGCTCATCGGCGTCCGGAAGCTCGCGCATTATGAGGTCCTTGAATGAATATCGCCTGCACGAATCGTATATCAGCCTCTCCTTGAGCCCCTTCTCCTTGGCTACCACCATATCGTGTATGGAACGGACCTCTTCGCCCTGGCTTTCTTCTTCGTTAAATCGCTTAAGGGTCTCGTGGTAGGCCTCATACCGGCGCGGAATGACCGCAAAGATGTCGAAGCCGCCGGAGTATACGCCGAGCTGTGCGACGGCGCCGCCGTGGGTGGGGGCCACCGTCGCCGCCATGGTCCGACTACGCACCAGCACCTGGTTCGTCCCTTCGTTCCAGATGTCCTCGTCCCTTAGATCGAGCCCCTCGATCGACCGGGCCTCCATATAACGCCGCTCGGCTGAAAGAAGGTTTTGGTGCAACGCGTGGCGAAGGCTCGAGAGGTACACTCCGCCGAAGAGGCCGTGCCAGTACGCGCAGTTGCACTCGCTCTTGTAGAGCTCCCTCCGCGCCTCCTCGAGGCGTACGCCCTTTTGGCTCTCGAGAGCGTCGAGCTCCCCGCTTAAAAGCAGTGTGCGCTTGTTGAGCGCGTTCGATTCGGGATACTTTATGAGAAAATTGTTCCACACCCCCCCCTTAAGAAAGGGGCAAAAATCCTTCTCCCTGTTCCAGGACTTTATTTCGGCGTTCAGATCGATGAGTCTGGAGGCGACCTTCGAGGGGAGCGCCCACTCGGAGAGCTCGTAATAACTTCCCTGTGTCAGGTACACCCTGCCGATAGGCGGGTTTTGGCGCAGGTATTCGGAAGGAAGCGTCGTTTCTATCCAGTCCTCGCGAAGCACGGCCTCCACAAAATTCACGAGCCACTTTTCCTCGAAAACCCACTTGTACGTGCCGGGCCACATGCCGAACTTTTCCCCGTCGTCGCCGTATAAAAATGCGCATTCCCCGCGCCTGTCCGCCACCGACCTGAAATAATCGATCGTATCGGCGGGCATCCTGAACGGGATGGAATATCTGAGAAATCGGTCTATTGGAAACACGGCAAGCCGGCGGTCGAGCCTTTCGGTAAGGTAATAGCCGTAGAGCTCGTCCTCCTCGATCCCGGCGTAACGGAAATGGTTATCGTCGAGAATGGTATAATCGAGCCCCAGGCCCGACACAAGGCGCGGAATCTCCGGGTCCCATACGCGCTCGGCGGTCCAGAAGCCCGACGGCCTGGAGCCGAAACGCCGCGTGCAGTAGTCCTGCATCATATCGAGCTGGCCCCGTATATCGTTCTCGGCGATAACTGAAAAAATCGGCTCGTAGAAGCCTCCGCCTATTATCTCCACCTGGCCCCTGCGGCTCATCCGGGCAAGGGTTTCGATATATTTCGGGTAACGCTCTTCGATCCACTCCAGAAGCGGGCCCGAGTGGTGTACGGCGAACCTGAATTCGGGATATTCATCGAGCACGCGCAGCGTCCTGTCGTAACAGTCCTTGAATCCCCACTCGAAGACATGGTCAAAATTCCCCACCGGCTGGTGGTTGTGAAGGCAGAAAATAAAACGGCATTTTGTCATGCTTTACCTTCCGACGGGGCAGGCTTAAAAGATATACCGCTTGGGAATGACGACTATGCCGTCACTGGTCACCGTAAATCTCGCCGCGTCGCGTTCGAGGTCGAAACCGATCGATTCGTTCGCGGGTATCTCCACATACTTGTCCACAATGGCCCTTCGGACGCGCGTGTGCCTTCCGATCTTTACGCCGTTCATGATGATCGAGTCGGATATCTCGGCATAGCTGTTTACCTTGACCCCGGGCGAAATAACCGAGCGGTACACCTTCGAGCCGCTGATGATGGAGCCGTGCGAGATGATGGAATCCACCGCCATCCCGCGCCTGTCGTCCGCGTCGAAAATGAGCTTGGCGGGCGGGTACTGCTCCACGTTCGAGCGGATCGGCCAGGTCCTGTCGTACATGTTGAGCTTCGGGCTCACCGCGACCAGATCCATGTTGGACTCGAAAAACGACACCAGCGTGCCGATGTCCCGCCAGTAGGCCCGTTCCCCTTCGTGCTTCACGTAATCGTAGGCCACAACGCGCTCGGTGCCATAGATGCGCGGGATGATGTCCTTTCCGAAATCGTTGTTGCCCTCCAGGCGGTGGTCCTCGGAAAGGTACTGCACGAGCTTTTCCGTTTTAAATACATAGATTCCCATGGATACGAAGGCCGAGTCCTCCCTGCCCGGTATGGGCATTGGCTTGTCGGGCTTCTCCTGAAAACCCGTAACCCTGTTTGCCGAATCGACATCCAGAACTCCAAAGCGCGCGGCCTCGGTCACAGGCGTCTCTATGGCGGCGATGGTCATGTCCGCGTCCTTCTCGATGTGATAGCGGATCATGCTTCGATAATCCATTTTATACACATGGTCCCCGGAGAGAATTAGGACGTAATCCGGCCGCTCCATCTCTATTATATATATGTTCTGGAAGATCGCGTCCGCGGTCCCGCGATACCAGTTGTTGTCTATCCGCTGCTGCGGTGGCACGACGTCGATGAAGCTGCCCATCTCGCGCGGAAAGAGGTTCCACGCCGTTTTGATGTGGCGGTCCAGCGAGAGGGACTTGTATTGCGTTAGGACGATGATCCTCTTTAGATCCGAATTGAGGCAGTTGGACAGAGAGAAGTCGATTATCCGATAGATCCCGCCGAAAGGCACAGCGGGTTTGGAGCGGTCCCTGGTCAGCGGATATAGGCGTTCCCCCTGTCCGCCGGACAGCAGGAACACAAGCGTGCGCTTGAGGTATTCATTTTCCATTATTTCGATCTGCCGGCCAGGATCTCCTGTATTTTACCCTTCAACTCGTCGAGATTGGAGGATTTGGTTATGTAGGCGTCGGCGGTCCAGGTCATAAAATTGCTCTTATAGTTCGAGTACGCGGTGTAGATGATGATGGGTATTTTTTTATCGCGCGAAAGGATTTTTCCAAGCGCCTCGATGCCGTCCATCTCCGGCATGCGTATGTCCAGCACCACGAGATCGTATTTATTGGCCTTTACCTTTTCGACGGCCTCCCTTCCGTTGGCCGCCTGGTCCACCTCGTAGCCCTCGTCCTGAAGCTCCATGGCATAGAGCTCCCGCTGGTGCTGTTCGTCCTCGACGACCAGAATTTTACTCATGGCTTCCCTCCGAAAGATCGTAGTCTTCCCAGGCAACGGACGACCTCAAGCTACTATCGGAAAAGACATAATTCAATCATTTTTTTAACGATACCGGCCAAAGCCTCCCTGTGTACTTCCGACATGCGCGATGAGGCGCGTGGAGGCTATTGCCTGATGGAAGGAATCTCCTCTTTTTCGAGGCTTCGGACCTCATATTCGTTCCGAACCGTAACGTCCCCCAGCCCGTTCACATGGACAATCCTCGTGATGTTTACGAAAAAGACGTTTCCCGGTATCTCCTCCCCGGCCTGCCGGCGGCCCTCGATGGCAGAGGCCATAAACCAGATAAATCGTATATTTCGGGTCATGAGGATCACAGTGGTTGTGGATTTCTCGGAATGGGACATGAGCTTTCCCCATGTCGCGCCGTCGTCCCTGGGCACCTCGTATACCAGATAGCCGCCGTAAGCCTCGAGAAAATCGAAATTTACGATATCGTCCATATTGTCGACGAAAACTATGATGGTGCCTTCTTTTGTCATTTCGGCCCCCCGCCGAAGAATGTATATTGAAGCCGAAAGCCGGCTGGCGGGCCGGCGCACGGCCCCTCTTCCAAACCCTAAAGCCTCGCGGCCGCGCATGTCAATCACTATGCATAATTAATATTTAATATATATTTATTTATATAATGTCCCCGCGCAAAGGGTCGGTCGGGCCGGCGATAGCCCACCCAAGCCATGGGAAACACCGACGGCCGAAAAGCCGAGTTGGAGTTATTGGTTTTCGTCAGCGGGAGAGCATCCTCTTGGCGGTTTCGACCGCCTCGTCGAGCGCACCGGAGAGGCCTTCCGGGGATTTTCCGCCGGCCTGGGCCATGTCCTTTCGCCCGCCACCACCGCCGCCCATGAGGGGGGCCGCCTTCTTGATGATGGCGCCGCAGTCTATGCCCGCGGTAACGGCCGCCGAGGTCGCCGCGCAAAGAAGAACGGCCTTCCCCTCGTTTTCCGAGCCCAGAAATACGACGGAATTCTGAAGCCTCGAGCGGACCAGGTCCGCGACCGTGCGGAGCTCGTCGATATCGGCTTTTTGGGGCTGGTGCCGGACCATCCTGGTCCCTCTAACGTCGATCGCGCTTTCGAGTATATCATCGATGTTCGAGGCCAGGCTCTCTTTTTTCATCTTCTCCATCTGTTTTTCAAGGCCCCTGGCGCGCTCCAGCGCGTCATGAACCTTTCTGGCAAGCTCCTGTTCGGACGCGTTGAGCTCGGAGGCTATTGATGTAAGGATCTCCTGCTGCGCTCCGAATCGTTCGAGCACGCCCTTTAGCGTTACCGCCTCAATGCGTCGGACGCCGGCTCCGGGCGAGGCCTCGCGCAGTATCTTGAACACGCCGAGCTTGCCGGTGTTGTCGGCGTGAGTGCCGCCGCACAGCTCCATGCTAAAGTCTTTTACGCTCACCACGCGCACCATGTCCTCGTACTTTTCGTCGAAGACGGCCATGGCCCCCATTTTGACCGCTTCTTCGAGCGGCCGAACCACCGTCTCGACAGGGCGCCAGGTCCATATCACATCGTTCACGATGCGCTCGATCTCGGCGATCTCCTCCGCCTCCAGCGCCTTGAAGTGGGTAAAGTCGAAACGCATGCGCTCCGGCTCCACAAGGGAACCGGTCTGGTGCACATGGTCCCCAAGCACCTTTCTAAGGGCCGCCTGAAGCAGGTGGGTCGCGGTGTGGTTCGCCCTGGTCAGGTTTCGCCGCAGAAGATCAATCCCGGTTGTGACCCTGTCGCCCTCAGAGAATTCACCCCGCACCACCTCGCCGACATGGATTATCGTTCCATTTATCTTTTTTGTGTCGTCGACCCTGAAGAGCGCCCCGCCCGGCCCGGTTATATCGCCGCGGTCGCCCACCTGTCCCCCGGATTCGCCATAGAACGCACTCTCCCGTGTTACCAGAAGACCCTTTTCCCCGGATACGAGCTTTTTGGTCAATCCGTTCGGCCCGGCCAGGGCGGCCAGTTCCGAGGCCGCCGTGTTTTCATCGTAACCGAGGAACACGCTTGGGCCCGCCGCGGCCGAGATGGCCTCGAACAGTTTTTCGCTTCCGGTCTCCCCGCTCTTCCAGCTCTGCTTGCCGCGCTCGCGCTGCTTTTCCATCTCGGTGTCGAATCCTGCGGTATCCACCGATACGCCGTTTTCTTCAGCCATCTCGATCGTCATCTCGAGGGGGAAGCCGAAGGTATCGTATAAAACGAACGCATCCCTTCCCGAGAGCAGGTTTGCGCCCCCGGCCCTCGCGGCCTTTATGGATTCCTCGAGCCGATCCATGCCGTTTTCGAGCGTCTCGAGGAAGCGCTTCTCCTCGCCCTCCAGCACTTTTTTCACATTTGGCGCGCCGGAGGCTGTTTCAGGATAATGCCCGCCCATTTCTTTCACCAGAGGATCGACCATTCTGTACAGAAAGGGCTCGGAAATTCCGATCTGGCGCGCAAAGCGCAGCGCCCGCCTCAGGATACGCCTGAGAACATATCCGCGCCCCTCGTTCGATGGATACGCTCCGTCCGAGATGGCGAAGGTGAGCGCCCTGGAGTGCTCCACGAGCACATTGACCGGGGCGACGTTTTCGCCCTCGTAGGCCACCTTCGCCTCACGGCATACGAAATCCACCATGCCTTTCAGCTCGTCGGTTCCGTAGATGGAGTCTGTGTTCTGTACAAGCGAGGCAAGGCGCTCCAGGCCCATTCCGGTGTCGATGCCGGTGCGCGGCAGCGGCGTCTGCCTGCCGGTTTCGTCCTGATAGAACTGGTTAAAGACCAGGTTCCAGAATTCCAGAAAGCGCTCGCAGTCGCAGCCGGGTTTGCAGTCGGGAGAGCCGCATCCGAAGTCGGGGCCTCGGTCCAGATACAGCTCCGAACACGGGCCGCACGCGCCCGAATCGCCCGCAGGGCCCCAGAAGTTGTCCTCGCGCCCCAGGCGTATTATCTTCCGCTCGGGCACTCCAATATGGCGGCTCCATATCTCGAAGGCCTCGTCATCATCCTCAAAAATCGAGACCCATACATCCTCCGCAGGGAAACGGACCACTCCCGTGGTATAGTCCCACGCGTACTCTATGGCCTCCTTCTTGAAATAATCACCGAAGGAGAAATTACCGAGCATTTCGAAAAAAGTGCAGTGACGCCGAGTCTTTCCCACGCGCTCGAGGTCGCTGGTCCGAAAGCATTTCTGCACGCTCGCGGCCCTTGTGTAGTCGAGCCGCACGGTGCCGGCGAACATCGGCTTGAACTGCACCATGCCTGCGGTCGTAAAGAGGAGCGTGGGGTCGTCTTTAGGTATCAATGAGCTGGAAGGGACTATCCTGTGCCCGCGCTCCCTGAAATATCCCAGAAAGGAATCACGTAGATCTTTAACCGTCTGCATCCGTCACCTCGCGCGCCTTATTCATTCCGGCCCTGTATCCTCATCGGAGAGCCGCTCCACGGCCCTTCGGATTTCATCGCCCTCGAATCCCCTCTGCCTTAGAAAGAAAACGAGTTTCCTCACCGCGTCCCTTTTCCCCTTTAGCCTTGCGAACTTTTCCGCGGCAAGCCGGTAGAGCTCCTCCGGGTCCACCAGCTCGCCCGGATATTCCGCCACCGCCCGCCTGGCCACATCGCCCGGAACTCCCTTGCGAAAGAGCTCGGCCAACAGCCTGTTTTTCCCCACCGCGCGGCGGCCGCGTCTTTTACCGATATGCTCCATCGCGTAGGCATAATCGTCGAGATAGCCAAGCTCTGCCAGGCGCGCCGTCGACTCCTGCACGTGCCGCCTCGAATGGCCCTTTCCGAGCAGATAGCGCTCCAGCTCGGCCACAGACCTCCCCCGCATGGAAAGGTACTGGAGTGCCCTCCTGTAGCACACAAAGCGGTCCGACTCTCCCTTTAGCCGTCCGTATTCATCATGGTCAATTACTTTTCCCGGGGTAATATCATATATTTTAACGCTCCCGTGGGGGATTGGAAGGGATTCCCCCGTGGACAGGGCTACAAGGGCGTGGTTTTCCTTTATTTGTATTGATTCTATCTCGATCATTTGGCCCTGCCGGAGGGAAGCGGCCTTTATAAGCCAAAAGGACGCTTGCCGGATTTGATTAAAGCCCCTTTACGCTTAGAGCCGTGGATAAACCGCCTCCCAATGGGATGTTTTTGAAACATATTCGCTGCATACGCCGAGTTTCAAGCGCTATTTTATTCTGTAGGGGGTTTTAAGGATTGAAGGAAAAGGAACGCGCGCGGCGAGCTTAACGCCCCCGGCGCGCTGCGCCACCCCCGGAGGGGGTTGGGGTTTCATCCTGCCGATCAGATAGTCCGCGACCGTTAGCCTAACGCCCCCGGCGCTCTGCGCCACCCCCGGAGGGGGTTTATGTTAATGCCGATGGCCGAGTTTTGAACTTTCAACTTTGAACTTTCGACT